>JAAETH010000683.1 GCA_024228575.1 Actinomycetes bacterium | reverse complement strand
GCCAGGCTTCGACGTACGGAAACCGTCGTTGAAGCGGTCGATGGTCACAGCGGTCTCTCCCTCGCTCGATCGATTCTGGAGGACTCGATGAACCAGTCGGTCCTGATCTGCACTGGTTCGTGAGGTCGGGACCTGCCGAGGGCATCGTGATCGGCCCTGAGAATCGATCCGGAACCGGCGCCCCCGCGGACGCGTCGCTGCCACTCTTTGCGACCATTTGAGCACCTGTTGTACCATTTGTATGGTCCTGATGGCTGTCCCACTCCCTGGGTAGGCTTTCGATCGGAGATCGAAAACCAAGAAACGGCGTCAAATCCGAGGGTAAACAAGATGGGATCCGTAGCGATCACAGAGACGGAACTCGCAGCCAAACGCAACAGCGCAGCCAAACTCGTCGAGACGGGCAGGAGGATCAGCCGGGCCTACGACGTTCGTTTCGCTCACTTCCACAAGTCCGGCGACGCCGCAACTGCCCCTGCGAAGCCGAAGGCCGAGCGGCGGTTGGCTCCACGCTTCGAGGTCTGCCGTTCCACGGTGCGTGACTGGATCCGGATCGGCCACGCTCTGCGTGGTCCTCGCGCGTCCGCGGCGGCGTTTGGGACCGGTGAGATCTCCTACAGCAAGATCAGAACCCTCATCACTATCGCGACCCCAGACACACCCACACCCACACAGACGAACTCGACACCTACTGCGCACCCTGCCATCGCAAACACCACGACGAGCAGCAGCCGACGCGACCGGCACCGGCGTGTGGCTAGGGTCGGCGTATGGAGCACGACAGCCTGGAAGATTTCACCAAGGAGACCACGGTCTTCGACGGCGACTCGAAGGAGGTCTACTGGGCCGGCTCTGGGCCAGCGGTCGTGATCATGACCGAGATGCCGGGGATCACGCCGGCGGTCGCCGACTTTGCACGCCGTGTCGTCGCTGCTGGATTCAGCGTGGCTCTGCCCGACCTGTTCGGCGAGGCCGGACGACCTCCTAGCCCCGCCTACGTGGGCGAGTCACTGGTCAGGGGATGTGTTTCGAAGGAGTTCGTGGCCTTCGCGATCGGCAAGACATCGCCGATCATCGGCTGGATGAGGCAGCTCGCAGCCGAGGCGCACAGGCGAAGTGGCGTCGGCGACGAAGTCGGCATTGGGGTCGTGGGCATGTGTTTCACGGGAGGGTTTTCTCTGGCGGTCGCCGTCGATCCATTGGTGGCGGTGGGCGTGATGAGCCAGCCATCGCTACCACTGCCGATCGGTCGGGCTCGGCAACGTGACCTCGGACTCGACGACGCCGATCGCAAGGCCGTCGCAGAGCGCGCAGCGGCAGGCGAGCTGTGTGCCATCGGCCTGCGTTTTACGGCCGATCCGCTCGTCAGATCGGCACGGTTCGAAGCTCTACGCGAGCTGCTCGGCGAAGCCTTCATCGGCGTCGAGATCGACAGTACGTCAAGGAACGCGCACGGCTATGCGAGGAACGCTCACTCCGTGCTGACCGAGGAGTACAGCGACCAGCCGTCGCCCACCAAGGATGCGAACGACCTCGTCATCGAGCACATGAGGAAACACCTCGGTCTCGTCGGCTGAGGGCGGCTGGCTCAGCTCCCGAAGCGGCTGGCGATCTCTCTTCGCTCCTTGCGGACCACGCGGTAGCCCTCCGAGATGTCGTCGCCGTAGTAGCGCCACGGCATGGGTGTCGGCCGACCGGCGATGGCGCTGATGATGCGTTCGACCAGCGCCGTCGTGGCACGCGACAGCGGGAAGAGGGCGACGAGATAGGTGTTGAGGGCACCCAGGTGCATGGCCTCGGCTTTGTCGCCGATCGCGTCGAGGAAGCTGGTGGCCGCGTCGGCCACCTCGTGGTTCACAGCCGAATCGACGAAGTAGCTCGAGGGCTTGACACCATTGTCGTTGGAGCCGATCGCCTTCTCGAGGTGGGCCATCGGCAGGGCTTCTCTGGCGGGTGCATCTGGGGGAGCCTCGCGTTCGATCCAACGTGCGAAGTCGAACATGAACTCGTCCGATCCGCCCCACTTGGCCGATGTTGCCTGGAGCATTGCTGCGCAGGCGTCAGGCCGGAACGGTTCGGCCGCGTGGGCATTGTCGAAGCACTCGTGCAGCTGCTTGAGCCCCTTGCCGAGATCTCTGGCCGTCACGATCTTCGCGGCCCATGGCGCGGCAGCTGTGGTGTCGAGATTCCTGGCGACCGTCAGCGAGGCGTCGGCGAGCTCGAGGCGCGTGACGAATTGCTCCTGAACCTCGGGATCGATCTCGGAATCGGAGGCGAAACCTCTGTACCGCCAGGCGTCGCGCACCTGGGTCAGGCCCATCATCGAGACCGAGGTAGACGAGGGAGCCGCCTCGGCCCAATCGGCCATGGTGCTGACCAACACCTCCGACAACTCGTCGGCAAAGATCTGGCCCACGAGCCAGGCATCCTCCCTCGAATCGAAGAGATCGTCGAGGTGTTCCCAGCCACCGGCGACCGCGCGATCGTAGGCGCTGCGTATCTTCTCGTCGCCGAGGCATAGATCGAAGCCGGCGGGCTTGGCCTCCGAGCGGTCTTTGAACAGGCCCATCTTTGCAATCATCCTGCGAACGGATCGATGTGACACAGGGATCGTCGGCCGTTGGCCACAGCCCTCAAGTTGTGTTCTGAGGGCGGCCTGAGTCAGCCCTGGTGGGCGTCGGGCGTTTCGGGCGAGGCGGTCTGGGTGCTGATCACGGCCGGGGGCCGAGGTAGTCGGCCGCGTTCTTGAGGACGTGACCGGCACCGTGGGGTCCGTTGAGGACCGAGTTCTCGCCGTAGATCGACTCTTTCTGCCAGCCGTACTTTTTGCGATCGGTCGCGAGGTGGGCAACGCCGGCGGCACGCCGGATAGCTCCTTCGCGGACCCCATCGAGGGGGAAGGCCGAGTCGACGAACCCTGCTGCGATGGCGTCGGGTGCGGTCCATCGGCGTGCCAGCAGGACGGTCTGGTTGAACGCTGACGCCGACATCTTGTGACGGAACAGCGCCACCTCGGGAATCGGAATAGTGAGGCCGATCTCGAGTTCGTTGGCGCACAGATAGCCGCGGTCTTCGCGCATGATGCGGATGTCGTGGGTCAGCGCGACCATGAACCCGGCTCCGAATCCGTGTCCGTTGACCGCGGCGATGGTCGGCATCGGCAGTGTGATGAGGCGTCCCATGAGATCCATGAACTCGGTACCGAACGCTGCGCGGTCCCCGCCGGGGTGTTCGTCGCTCGAGGTGACCCAGTCGAGGTCGAGGCCATTGGAGAAGAACTTCTCGTGTGCCGATGTGGTCACCAGCGCTGCGGGACCGGTCGAAGCCTCGACCTCGTCGATCGCTGCCGAGATCGCCCTTGTGAACGTCGTGTTCCAGCGGTTCTCGCCGGCATTCATGGTCAGGATGAAGACGTCACCGTCGCGTTCGAGATCGATCATGGTGACAGTTTGGCTCGTCGGTCGCGCCAGGACCATTTCGGTCTGGCGATTGGTCGGACCAGTGGGCGCAGGGTGGGAGCCGAACCGCCGGCGGGGGTGGGATTCCACCGTCTACCCCACCCCGCCGATGTTTGATGCGAGCCATTGCACCGAGTGGGCGGCTCGCTCCAGGAGATAGTGCTTCCGGTGGATTAACGACGCGTTAACCGGTCGTTGAGCCCAGCGGTTGTGAGCCGGAGAGAGTCCACCGAATTCACAGGCGACACCAACACTGTCGGCCACCGTTCGAGGGTGTGATCAGGAAGTGGCGCTACCGTCGGTTGACGGCGCGGCCTGGGGATAGATCGTCCTGATGACGGCTACCCCGACCAGCACGGCCACGAGTTGGGCCACGACGAACGCGGGTGCGGACGTCGGCTCGATTCCCGCGAAGGTGTCCGAGAACGTCCGGGCGATGGTCACTGCGGGGTTGGCGAAGCTGGTCGATGAGGTGAAGTAGTACGCACCGGCGATGTAGCCGCCGACCGAGAACGCGGCGAGCGTCGGTCGTCCCGAACGTACGACCCCGTAGATCACGAGGAGCAGTCCGAGAGTGGCGATTCCCTCGGCGAACACCAGGTGGCCGGCCGACCGGTCCTTCGTCGACCATTCGATCGCCGGCAGGTCGAACATGAGGTTGGCAGCGATGACTCCGACGATGCCGCCGGCACATTGGGTGGCGACATACGCTCCAGCGGTTCGGGCCGACATCCCTCCCATGAGGAAGTCGGCGATGGTCACGGCCGGATTGAAGTGGGCGCCGGAGGCGGCGGCCAGCGCCAGGATGAGAGCGGTCAACACACCTGCTGTGGCCAGGGCATTCTGGAGGAGCTGCAGCCCGACATCCTCGCTGAGCGTTTCGGCCATGATTCCCGACCCGACGACTGCTGCGAGAAGGAATGCTGTGCCGACGAACTCGGCGACGAGGCGCGGGCGGAGAGGGGGTTGGGCAGGGGAGGAACTCACGGACGACATATTGACAGTCTTCGAATCGTTCCGCTAACATATTGATGAGATTCAATACGAACTGACCAACTCAACTCAGAACACAAACCCCAGGGAGACGGACCCATGAGACTGCAACTGGCAATGAATGTCGACGACCTCGACGAGGCGATCGATTTCTACTCGCGGATGTTCGCGACCGCTCCGGCCAAGGTGAAGCCGGGTTATGCCAACTTCGCTATCGAAGATCCACCGCTCAAGTTCGTCCTGTTCGAGGGAGGGGGCGACGCCGGGACCATCAATCATCTCGGCGTCGAAACCGAGACCGCCGAAGAGGTCGTGGCCGCCGAGAGCCGGCTCTCGACGTCGGGTCTCGATACCACGGGCGTCGACGAGACCATCTGCTGCTACGCGGAGAAGACCGAGACGTGGGTGAATTCACCCGATGGCCACCGCTGGGAGTGGTATGTCAAGCGTGGTGATGCCGACCAGCTCGAGAACACCGTTGTTTCGGGCCCCAACGTCGACGGCGGATGCTGCTGCTGATTCGCTGCGGGGACACCATCGCGTGCCAGACCGAGGTCTCAGCAGTTGCAGAGGTGGGCGATCGCGTCGACGATGCGCTCGGCGGGGGAGTGGATGGCCTCCAGACCCTTGGCGAAGGGGATCGGTGTGTCGAGTGCACCCAGCCTCGCGACCGGCGCATCGAGTTCGTAGAACGCCTCCCGGGCCACGACGGCGGCTACCTCACCGCCGAAGCCGCCGGTGACCGGTGCCTCGTGGACGACGAGGCACCTCGCCGTTCTTGCGACAGACGCAACGACCGTGTCGACGTCCCAAGGAACGATGGTCCGCAGGTCGACAACCTCGATGTCGTAGCCGTCATCGGCCATCGCCTCTGCCGCCTCCACAACCTTGTCGACCATGCCTCCGTAGGTGACGACGGTCGCGTCGGTGCCTTGCCGCACCACCGATGCCGAACCGATAGGAACCGAGATCGGCCCCGAGGCGACATCGCCGGACAACGAGCGGTACAACCGCTTGTGTTCGAGGAACAGGACCGGCCCGTCGTCGTCGATCGCAGCCAGCAGCAGGCCCTTGGCGTCTGCGGGAGTCGCCGGAGCGACGACCTTCAAACCGGGCACATGGCAGAACCAACCCTCGATGTTCTGGGAGTGGAAAGGGCCGGCGCCCATTCCACCCCCGATGGGAGCCCGGATCACCACAGGCACTCGGGCACCCCAGCGGTAGTGGGTGGTGGCGAGGTTGTTGACGACCTGGTTGAACCCACACGAGATGAAGTCGCCGAACTGCATCTCGACGATCGGCCGGAAACCGTCGAGGGCCAACCCCATGGCCGCACCGATGGCACCCGATTCGATGATCGGCGTGTTGCGCACCCGGTCGGGGCCGAACTCGTCTACGAACCCTGCGGTCGCCTTGAATGCCCCTCCGTACTCGGCGATGTCTTGGCCCATGATCAGCACCGTCTCGTCGGCGCGCATAGCCGTTCGCATGGCATCGCTTATGGCATCGAGGTAGCGCATGTGCATCTGGGTGGACGGTGGCGAAACCCGTGCCGATCGTGTCGGTGGGTGTACGTCGGCCAACTCTGCCTCTACCGTCGAAGTCGGTCTAGGGCTCTCGAGTGCCGCGGCGATACGACGTTCGATGTTCCCCTTGACGGGTTCCACCCGCCGTTCGCGTCCGATCTCGTCGATGATTCCGCGGCGTTCGAGCACAACTTCGAGGCGGCCGATGGGGTCGAGTGCCGCCCAGGCTTCGGTCAGCTCCTCTGGCACGTAGTCGGTGCCAGAGGCTTCCTCGTGGCCACGCATGCGGAACGTTTTGAACTCGAGCAGTGTTGGGCCGCCGCCAGAGCGGGCCAGGTCGGCGGCTCGCCTGGTTGCGTTGACGACAGCGCAGATGTCGTTGCCGTCGACGATCTCGCCTGCCATGCCGTAGCCGACCGCGCGATGTACGAGGTGTTCGCACGCGGACTGTTGGTCGGTCGGCGTCGACAGGCCGTATCCGTTGTTCTCCAGCACGAACAAGACCGGCAGCTTCCAGACAGCGGCAAGGTTCATCGCTTCGTGGACGTCGCCCTCGCTGGCTCCACCATCGCCGCAGAAACTCGCCGCAACCTGATCGGTGCCCTTCAGCCTGGCGGCGAGAGCGAGACCGTCGGCGACCGG
>JAAETH010000682.1 GCA_024228575.1 Actinomycetes bacterium | reverse complement strand
GTCCGGCCCGACACCAGCATTGGGCCAGAGGATGTCTTTGGCGTAGTGCCCAGCCACGGTCGAGATGGGGCCGTGCTGGTAGTGCATGTCGAGGCGGGGTTTGGAGCAACGCCCGACAACGGATCGGATCAGGGCTGGACGTTGTCGAAGGTCTTTAGCCTGCTCAGCCCTGGTCACGATCACACAGGTGGCATTGTCGGTCTCGACACAGCAGTCGAGGAGGTGGAGTGGTTTGCAGATCATGCGGCTGTTGATGACATCGTCGACGGTGACCCGGCCCGGGTAGTACGCCTTCGGGTTGTTGGAAGCATGCTTGGAGTGGGCGACCTTGACCGCTGCCACCTGTTCAGGGGTGGTGCCGTAGTCATACATGTGGCGCATGAAGGTCGGTGCGAAGTTCTGGCCCGCACTCTGCCAGCCATAGGCCCGGGTGTGGAGGGCCCCACCATTGATCGGTGCCGCCGCCCGGGCCCCGGTTCCCCCGATACGGACCTGGGAGTAACCGTTCATGGATCGGAAGATGGCAACCGTGTTGCACATACCAGCCTCGATCACCCCGATGGCGATCCCAATGAGAGCCTCGGTACTCGACCCGCCCCCGATGCAGTCCATGTAGAAGTTCAAGCGAATACCGAGATCACCAGCAACGAACTGGGATGAGGTCGAGTCGTTGCCCGAGTACGACAACATCCCGTCAATGTCCTCGGCTTCGAGACCGGCGTCGTCGATGGCGTTGTTGAGGGCCCAGGTGGCCAGGTTGCGGGTGGTCTCCTGCGAGCCTCGCCGGTAGGTGGTCTCACCGACTCCGACGATGGCGTATTTGTTGCGGAGGAAGGGCTCGGTGGTGGCATCGATGTCGGTCATGGGATCGGCTCCCAATACGGTTCGCTATGGCTGGTGCTCATGTCGAGTTCCCCCTCGTCTCTTCGCCTTCGACTAGTCAGCGTCTGGATTG
>JAAETH010000681.1 GCA_024228575.1 Actinomycetes bacterium | reverse complement strand
GGGGCGCGACAAGTGTGCCCGTCGAGCTTCGATGTCTCCAACACGGCCCCTCCCCTTGATGGCCGTGGGGCGGCCTCTGTACCCCCTTCGGTCAGCCTGACCGAACCGCCTGTCGAGTTCGGCGACTTCGTCGACACGAGCGTCCTCGAATCTCAAGATTGGGTCTGGTCCGAAGGCGAAAGATTGTGGGTTTCGTCCGGATCCACCGTCGATGCTGCATCGACTGCTGCGCACTTCCTGGTGGCCTTTGATTCGCCGGCGACCGTCAACAACATGGTTGGTCCAATCGACACGGGCCAGGTGGCCGGAGGAGGAGCCACGCTGTGGTCGATCGATGTCGACGTCGGCGAGTGGACCGGCACGGTAGAGATCATGGGACCCGTCGACGGCAACGGAAGCGATTCCGTGTACGTGCTCATCGCTCTTGCGCCCGCTCCCTGATTCGGAGCAACACGACACAGGACCGGCACTGGTGTCAACGCGAAAGTGCCCTGAACCGAGGTCCAGGGCACTTTGTAAAACGTTGGCGGAAGGTGTGGGATTCGAACCCACGGTGACCCGGAGGCCACAACGGCTTTCGAGGCCGCCCCATTCGTCCGCTCTGGCAACCTTCCGGGGACGACTCTACAAGAGCGAGATGCGGGTGCGGACGCACTTTCCGCCTATTCGTTGGATCGGTGTTGCCTGTCGCGGGCGGCCTCGAAGAACGAGGTCAACAGCTCTGCGCACTCTTCGGCCCTGACACCCTGGGTTACCTCGAACTGGTGGTTCAGGCGTGGGTCCGAGCCGACGCCCATCAGCGACAAGACCGCGCCGGCCTTCAGGTCGGCTGCTCCGTAGACCACCTTGGCGATGCGTGAGTTCAGCGCGGCGCCTGCGCACATCGTGCATGGTTCGAGTGTGACCACCAGTGTTGCGTCGGTGAGGCGCCAGCCGTTGTCTACGGCGGCCGCCGCATCGCGGATGGCCAGAACCTCGGCGTGGGCGGTCGGATCGCCGGTCAGTTGACGTTCGTTGTGCCGTCTGGCGACAACGTGCCCGTCAACGACAACAACAGCACCCACGGGCACGTCGCCGTGTTCCAGGGCCGCCCTTGCTTCTTCGATGGCAATCTCCATCGCGTCGTGGTTGTCCATACTGCGCAGCAGGTTAGGCGCTGTTGTGTTGTTGGCCGACCCTGAACGCCCCGATCCGTGAGGCGATGTGCAGGGCGGCGTCGGTCGGCTGATCGGTCCACGACGCCTGATGAGCCGGGACTATCCGCCACCCCAGGTCGGTGAGGATGCGGCGTCGAGCAAGGGTTGCCTCCACGCCGGCGGGGTCGAGAGTGGCCTCGATGCCCACGGCATCGCCCGCGTCTGGCAAGACCACGTCGACGATCCATGGGCCGACCCGATAGCCGCGTTGGGTGTGATGGCCCAGCTGTTCGAGCGCATCGGCGAGCGTGCCCGACCAGCGGTCGACTTCAGAGGTCTGGGTGACATCGGAGGTCGACTCTCCCCAGCGCAGGTAATCGCGAAGGACGCCGGGAGGTAGGGCTTCGGGTTTGGCTCGACTGACGATGTGGAGGTGCTGGCGAGCCCGGGTGGTCATGACGTTGAACAGATCGTCCTGCTGAACCCACCGCAACCCCGAAGAGGTGGGCTCGGCCTCGACCCCGAGGACGGCGATGACGACGTCGCGTTCACTGCCCTGGAAGCTGTGGACCGTTCCCAGCCGCAGGCCGAGACTGTCCAGCTCGGCCGCGGTCCACTGGTCGAGAGCCACTGCCTCGAGAGCATCGGCAACGGCGCGGAAGGGCGAGACGAGGCCGATCGAGTCGTATCCCGCCCTGCCCAGGTTGGCGGCGAGATCGATTGCCGCCGAGATCTCGATCGGGTCGACTCGATCCTTCGAGGTGCTGTTGATCCTCTGTGTGTGTATGCGATCGGCATCGGAGTTGGCAGGCCTGATCGTCATCACGTGGAGCTTGTCGTCGTAGAACCGCCGTGCGTTGAACCCGATCAGGTGTGGTGCGGATCGGAAGTGTTCGGCCAAACGGATCGGTGACACCGCTGCTGCCGCAGCGTCGAAGGCGCTGTTCGAGCGAACGTCGTGCAATGGTTCGGTCTCGATGCCTGCACGTTCTGCCGCCTCGGCCATCTGTTCGGCGCTGATGAAGGACACGTGCCGGAGCTGGTGGGGGTCGCCGCAAACGACGGCACGCCTGGCTCGTGACAGGGCGCCGACGATGTCGGGCTGGGCGACCTGTGAAGCCTCGTCGACGATGACCAGATCGAACGGTGCGCTGTTGCGAGGGAGAACCTGTTCACATTCCGAGAGAGTTCCGACCCAGAGTGGCAGGGCTTCGAACAGCCGCTCCGCATCGAGCGACGCGAGCATCAGCTGGCGCATCGACGACGTCGACTGGAGCGCTGCTGCCAGCTGCCCGGCCTGCTTGGCTTGTTTGCGGCGTAGCTGCTTCGCCGACGACTTCGACAGGTCCAGGGCAGCGGCGTGTTCCTCGGAGGTGACCTCGCACAACGAGTCCCAGGTTTCCAGCATGTGTTCGGTATCGAGGCGAGGCAGATCGCGGATGGTGCACTCGGCGTCGAGAAGGTCGCGCAGATCGGCCAACCTGTCGTGGGGCAGATCGCGCCGGGTGATCGACCGCAGCTTGCGCCGGTCGAACCAGCGAACCAGACGGCTCGTGATGGCGTCGTCGAGGACTCGTTCGACGAGGCGGAGGGTCCTGTGTGGGTCGAAGTCGGGGCTGCCGACGTTCGGCATGTCGCCCCCGGCACCCTTCAGATCCGCCGACAGATCGATCGCCGTCGTGAGTCGTTGGAGACCGTGGAGCTGGTCGGTGGCAACCCGTTCGAGTCGTGTCCTTCGATCCTGCAGTCGATCGACCCGGTCCACCAGCCCAGCCTCGTCCCTGGCGTCGGTTTCTTCACCGGCGAGGAGGTCGTTTGCCAGCTTCCATCGACGTTTCGGATCGCCGAATCGGACCGGTTCGACGCCCGGCAGTTCGCTCAAGAACTCGGCGAGTACATCGGCCGTGTGGATCGACGACGTGACCACAAGCGTTGGAGTTCCCTGGGTTGCCGCTGTCATGGCAGCCGAGGCAAGTGTCAGCGTCTTGCCCGTGCCCGGCGCCCCCGAGACGACGGTCAGGGGTTCTGTCTGGCTTCGGCGCACAACCTCGCGCTGGGCCGCGCTCAGCCTCACGGTGCTGACGGGATCGACCGGTTCGCCCGGCTGGGGCCTGAGGTGATGCCCGTAGATTGCTGCGACCGCCGTCGAGTCGAGGTCGGGGCGAACGGCGATCTCGTTCAGCAGGGCGGTGTTGGACAGCTGGACTCGGTCTCGTGCTGCATACAACAGGCTTCCTCGCACGAGGTGGAGTTCGTCGGAGCCACGCAACTTCGTGGGGTCCGATACGCCCACCACCCCGTCGGGTTCGAGACCGATGGCGATGGCGATGGCGAGGATCTCGTCGTCGGTCAGGTTCCATGGCTCCTCGAAGTCCGAGACCGTCCATGGAAGCTGGGTGTACACGACCTCGCCGGCGACTTCGATGCCACCCAGGCGTTCCAGATGGCACACGGCCGACAGCAGGGGAAGGAAGACCTTTCGGTCGTTCCTCCGTCCGACGAGAACATGCCAGCCGATCCGAAGAATGCTCTCGTCGCGATGCAGCCGATCTATCGAGCGCAGGCGCGTGGCCGCATCCGAGCCCCGCCAGGAGTTCGACGTACCGAGCCACGCGGCGTCGGACTTGCGGGCGGTCACATCGAGCGGCGCCTCTTGTGGACGGGCCAGTTCGGCGAAATAGGTGATCGTCTCTCGTGCGCCCACGGGACAGATGATGCCGCTCAGATCGATCGGACACGCCGATGGTGGATCCCGAGGCCAGGATTGGCGATCCACAGCCGGCCGTCGCCGGCCTCGCTCTCCATGCAGGATGGCGTCGGTGAAGTAGCCACCATCAGGGCGACCGTGCAGAGAGTCTTCACAGCTGCGACTCAGAACCCCCTGGGGCGCCCCTTCTCGTAGGCGATAGCTCGCTCCCACTCCTGTTCGCGCTCGGTGTCCGCGCGGCGACGGTCGGCGTCGGAACCGAAGAACGACGGTGATGGCCGTGTCGGTGAAGGCGGCAGCCTCAGGATTTGTGCAATTCGTCTACGGAGGGCTTGGCGCATCTGCGTTCCTTCCTCGATCCCCGCGTTCAGTATCTCATATCGCGTTGGCCAATCGGTTTCGGCTGGTCGGCGAGAGCGATCGTCTTCGTTCACCAGCACGACACAAATCGGTTTGTGCGCGATGGTTGTTGGGTCGACTCTGGAGGCGATCGGGCCGAACCGAGCAAAGGGGGAGAGCGATGACCGTGACGATCCGACCGATGACCGTCGACGACCACCTGTTCCTTCGTGTGATGCAGCACTCGGCGCTGTTTGTGTCCGAGGGGCAACCTCCGCTTCCCGAGTCGACGGTCGACGAGCTGGGCATCGCCGTGCTCGAGGAGCGACGCGGTCGAGGGATTGGGACCCGGCTACTCGACGAGCTTCTGGCGATCTCGCCTCGCGTGAGCCTCTCGGTCGACGATCGCAACCCCGCCATCGGTTTGTATGAGCGCGTCGGTTTTGAGGTTGTGCGTCGAGATGCACACTCCGTGACGATGCTCCGTAGCGGCGACTGACGTGCCGCCTCGACGTCTCCATCTTGGGCATTGATCCCAGGTGCCTACGTCGTTGCCAGAGTGGCGAGAATTGCTCGCTTCAGATCTGTGAGAACTGCCGCTGAAGGGGCCTCGTCCAGCAGGAGCGGGTTGTTGAGCCCCTGTGTGAGAACAACAAGTGTTGTCGCGAGTTGAGCGGGATCGGTGCGGCGGACCAACCCCGCCTTCTGGGCGAGTCCGAGGTGGCGCTCGAGGTGTTCGCGGCTAGTCGCTTGGTGTGATCGGTACACGTCGCGAAGTTCGCGACTCTGGGGAAGGCGGGCGAGCGCGGATCGAAGGACGAGTGACTCGACTCGGAATGCGGCGACCAGATCGTCGACTAGTTGTGACACGACATCGGCCAGGCCGCGGTCGAGAAGGATCTCGACCTGGATGAGGTTCTCGGTTGTCGAGATCACATTCGTGAGACCGATGTCGAGCGCAGCCGCCAGTGCGTCATCGTGGGTGCCGAAGTGGCTGTAGAAGGTGGCCTGCGAGACGCCGGCTGCCTCGGTTGCGGCGGCGACGTCGAGCACGCCGGTGCTGGCGAGCTGACCGTGAACGGCTCGGCTCAGCTCTGTTCGAGTGCGTTGGGCCCTGGGGCTTGCTGGGGGAGTGGTCGGCACCGGTTCGATCCTAGCCAGAGCACAGTGAATT
>JAAETH010000680.1 GCA_024228575.1 Actinomycetes bacterium | reverse complement strand
TGTCGTCGGCACCGTCGGGGCTGTACATCCGCACCATCGAGCCCATCATCGAGCAGTTCAGGAAGTAATCGTCGTTCTCGAACAGTGATGGCAGTGCCGGATCCTTGTCGGCGTAGACGCCCGAGATGTACGGGCACTGGGAGTAGACACCATCGATGGCGTCGAGCACACCTTCCTGCTTGGCCTTGAGCGTTGTGGCCAGGGACAGATTGCCACCACCCGACTCACCGGAGATGACGATCTTCGAGATCCCGAGGGCGTCGCGATTCGCATGCGTCCACTGGAGGCCGCTGAAACAGTCATTCAATCCTGCGGGGAACGGGTACGGCCCCTGCTTTCCGGCCGCGTTGCGGAACTCGACTCCAACCACGACCAAACCGGTGGAAGCCAGCTCGTCACGCCAGCGGATATAGCCGGCGTTGGATGCCTCGAGGATGGCCATGCCACCACCATGGGTGTGGACTACGGCGGGCATGGGGCCGTCGACATCGGTCGGTGTGTGGATGTACAGGCTGATGTCGTTGCCGTCGACACCCTTTATCACCTGGGTGCGACGATCGACGTTGGTAATGGCTGGCGCGTTG
>JAAETH010000679.1 GCA_024228575.1 Actinomycetes bacterium | reverse complement strand
CGTCGTCGGGCAGTGACACAGCGACGAGCTTGCTCGCGCCACCCTCGGGCTCGACAATCCAGAAGCCGGGGCGGTCGACCGTCAGCGAACCGGCTCCCAACGGGACATCACGGCTGGCCCCCGAAGGATCGGTGACCACGGAGGAACGGCCCGCAGGCGTGTCGAGCGGGTCGCCGACCTCGAGGCGAGGTGCCACCGTCGTCGCGTCGGCGAGTTCGACGATCATGCGCTCGCCCAGAACGGGGAAGCTGACATCGAGGGGGAGGTTCGACTGGGCGAAGTCGAAGGCGACGTAGATGAAAGGCAACCCTCCTCGGCTACCCCTGACGATCAGCGGTGCACCTTCGGCACCGACCAGCGTCTCGGCAGCGGGGGCCTCGACGCCCTGGGCTTCGACGATGCGCAAGCCAGACAGATCGAGACCGGCCAGCAGTGGATCTGTGGTCCTGACGAGGGTCGGGATCGGCGCCTCGACCATGCCATCGACGGTGACACCCGGGGCGCCCCCCGGAGGGGCCACCGCCAGGAAAGGTCGTGCAATGTCGTCGGGAACTGGCACACCCAACAGGACTGTGACGTCGGGTGTCTCGACTTCTGGATCGACGACGCCTACACCGGGCAACGAGTCGATGAGGGCCGAGAAGAACGCGTCTGGGTCGCCCTCGATAGAGATTCGCAGGTCGTCCTGTTGTGAGGCGGTCGCGTAGGCCGTGTCGTCGATGGCGAGAAGGTCCTCACCACCCAATCGGGCGATGACCTCGGTGCCGTGGGGCAGATCGACCGAAACGACCGTCGGCGCGGCCTCCGAGACGTCGATGGTCTCGACATGGCGTGTCAGCCCGTCGACATCGAAGCGCAACGAAAGGCCGGAGGCAGCGGGCCCACCGGTCGACTCGACCACCGCCGTCGCCACGAGTCCACTGTTCGATTCGACGACGTCCAAGGAGGTAATCGCCCGATTCGAGGCGTCGGTGCCCACCAGGTGATGTGTCACACCCGTCGGCAGCGCGGCCAGATCCGTTGCCGAATGGCCACCGTCGGAGATCAATACGATTCCGATGGTCTCGGCCGGTGTCTCGAGCCCCTCGGCAAGCGCCATGGCTCCATCGAGATCGCCCGGTCCATCGCTCAGGCGGATCGACCGAACCGCCGACTCGTAGCTCGCCTGGTCCTCGGTCGCCGATGCAAGAACCCGG
>JAAETH010000678.1 GCA_024228575.1 Actinomycetes bacterium | reverse complement strand
TTGGGCTGAGGTCTGAGCCAGTCTCGTTCGTTGTGAAAGGCGATGTCTGAGCACCCCAGCTGTCCAGCGGTAGGCGGCGACGTCGCCGCTATCGTCGAAGGCACGCTCAGTAGCGGTCAGACGTTCGAGCTGGCGGTCACCATCGGTGTTCCCGGCGGTTGCCTGTTTCAGTTTGGCACGGCCGGTCTCCTCCGCTTCGCCACGATGGACTCGGCTGACACAAGCGACCCGTGAGCCTGCGAAGCGACGCACCATTCGGGTTGGCCCGAGCCCGAACCGTACCAGTCGTTTGCCGTTTGTGTGGAACGTGCGCCCGTCAACCGCTACAGTTACGGTCCTGATGCGCGCGCAGTGCGTTCATGTAGACACTTAGAGAGAGAACAGGGCTATGAATCGAACGCTGTGGGCCGCGCTGGTTCTGGGGCTTCTCGCCGCAGTCGGCGTGTTTGTCAACGACCCGGGCATGTCGACGCTCAACTCGGCGGATGATCCAGCCAACGCAGAGCAAGTGTCGCTGGGACCGGTGATACTGATCGACGACGAGTACGGCTCATTTCCTGTCAGTTGCGAGGACCCCAGCTGGTGGGTCGCCAACTACTCGTACTCCGGTCAGGCTCCCCCTGCATGGGGTTCTGCTTACGCCATGGTTACCAGCGCCACCCCAGGATCCGGGCTGACCTTCTCAAGTGATCCATACATCGCGTGGGGTACCTGGCTGAGCGTGACAGTGCTGGCGCCGAACGATGACTGCGATGAGCTGGCCGCTGGCACCGTGCTTGCATCCGTTGAAGGCACACTCGTCAACGGATCCACCTACGAGATCACCATCACCGTTGCTTGAGTCCCGATCCACCGTTTGGTGATTGGTTGATCGGGTTCGCGTCCACCAGAGGAGCCCCCTGAGCTGGGAGTGCGTCATCGCGTAGAACCGACGGGCTGCAGACGAGGTTCGATCACGAGGGGATCGTGGCCAACGCTGGTGTGGTCGCCTCTGTCACCGTGATGGTCCGCGTCGATCTCGAAGCGTTGACCGTGTGTTCACCCTCTGCCGCCACGTTTGACGAGAACCTGGACATATTGATGACGAGATGGCCTGTGAATTGGCCTGGCCGAGAGAACCCTGGACATGGTTGCGAGCGTCGTCGGGCATCGCGTTGGACAGTTCGATTTGCAGGTTGGCTCTGGTGCCGCTGGTGATCACCGTGGCCACGGCCTTGATCCATCGATCGAGTTTGTTGTCGCCGGCATTCAAGACCGCAAGCTCGATCGAGTCTGGGGAGGGCTCGCGTTCAGCCCTAGCTGCCAGGCCAGCTCAGTCCCTGCCAAAAAGCCACAGGGCCGGGATGCCGGCGGCGAAGGTGTAGGCGGTGAGGATCGCCAGACTGGTGGTGCTCCAGCCGAGTCCGAACCACGGGTCCTGCACCGCGGTGACGAGGGGCGTGAGCGGAAGCACACCGCCAAGATCACGCAGGCCCGACGGCAACATGGCGCGTGGCGGCGCGGTGCCAGAGATCAGCCACATCGTGAGGAACAGGAGCAGGCCGATTCCTTGCGCCGAGCGACTGGTCCGGACGACGGACGCGAGCAACAGGCCGAGGGCTCCGAACGCCGCTGTTCCGAACACGAAGGCAACCATGACGCCGATCAAGTCCTTCGGCACTAGTGTGTCGTAGGCGAGGGACGCCACGAGGCCCATGATGAGCGCGCCAGCGACGAACGTCACCATCGCGAGAGTGAGTTGGGCACTGACGAGGACCCAAACCGAGACTGACGAGGCTCGCAGGCGTCGCAGGATCCCCCGCTCGCGATATCCCGCCAGGTTGGTCGGAAGTGTCATCAACCCCAGTGCCGCGATGATGACGGCAACCGAGGCCGCCGCGTAGTAGCTGGCAGGGGTCACACCCCGCCAGACGAGCATGCCGTTGGCGACGTCCTGGGCGTCGGCCTGGTCGTTTCCGAGGACGGCCGAGAGAAGCAGCATCATCATGAGAGGGAACACGAGCACGAAGACGATCGAGAAGGGTTCCCTGCGAAACAGCCGGAACTCGGCGCGTGTCATCGCAAGGAAGCCGCGAATTGTGATCATCCTCTCATCCTTCGTCCGGTGAGAACCAGGAACGCATCCTCGACCGTCGGGCGGTCGATCCGCAGATCGAGTGGGGCGATCCCGTGTGCGACAAGCTCGGATGCGACGAGCGCCAACACCGGACCGGTACCACGAACCTCGATCGTTTCGCCGTTGCGAGTCAGCGACTCGACCACGTCGAGCTTCTCCAGCCAACCCAGATCTGGCTCTGAAGTGGTGAACCGCACTACGGAACTCAGCCCCAGCCCGTCGATCAAGCCCTGCGGTGTATCGATCGCGATCACCCTCCCGTCGTCGACGACGGCCACGCGGTCACATAGTTGTTCTGCCTCGTCCATGAAGTGGGTCACGAGCACGACCGTCGTACCGTCGCGTCGGATCTCGCGGATGAGATCCCAGGTCGCCCGTCGCGCCTGGGGATCGAGACCTTGAGTTAGCTCGTCGAGGAACACAAGCTCGGGGGAGTTGACGAATGCGAGTGCGAGGAAGAGCCGCTGGCGTTGGCCCCCCGACAGTGTGTCGAAGGCCTGATCGCGCTGTTCCTGCAGTTTCCATCGAGTGAGGAGCTGGTCGCTGTCGACCCGATTGCGGGCGAACGCGGCGAAGAGTTCCAGAGATTCGGCGACCTTCAAGCGACCGGGTAGAGCCGAGTCCTGGAGTTGTGCACCAATACGTTGCCTGAGCTCTGCTACCTCGGTCGTGGGGTCGAGCCCGAGCACGCGGATTCGACCGTTGTCGGCGCGGCGCAGACCCTGAACGCACTCGACCGTCGTCGTCTTGCCAGCACCGTTCGGGCCGAGGATGCCAAATATCTCGCCCTCTTCGACCTCGAACGACAGGTCTTCCACGGCGACCATATGACCGTAGGACTTCTGGAGGTGCTCAACCGTGATCACCGGTGCCATGAACCATCCCTCCGAGTTGACGCCGAGGCCAAGCATGGTCGCTCGAACACGACTCGATCGTCGCTGGTGAGAACCGGCACGGCCGGAAACAGTAGCAGCGACCCTCCTTCTGGATTACCTGTTGTCGGCGCGGGTGTTGGGGAAGGCGGAGCCGACACACAAGACCGGCCGAGGGCCCGTCGCAGGGTCGTGATGTCGCGAGCGGTTGTGTCTTGGGGACTTGTGGTCCCACAGGAATCCCGGCTGGGTGGCCCGGCGGGTGCGTCGACAGTCCCTTTCGTCCCCCGTTCTTGGTGCTACAGCAGGGGCACAACCTGTTCGGAGAATTTCCTCATCTGGTTCATGCCGAACTCGACGGTTTCCAGTCCGTGAAACTGGAACTCGAGAACAAAGTGCGAAACTCCGGCGTCTTGCAGGCTGTTGAGTTTGTCGGCGCACTGTTGTGGTGATCCGGCCACGGTCACGTCGGCGACGGAAACGTCACCACCCTCAAATCCGACCGCAGTCTCCAAGCGATCCGCTTGTGTGGCCAGATCGGCTTCGTCGTCGGCCACATAGACGAAGGTGAATGCTGCCAGCTTCGGATCTCTACCGTACTTCGCGCCTTCCTCCGCCAGCTTCGGACACCATGTGTTGCGGGCCGCTTCCTCGTCTGGCCAGAAGGCCAGCAGGTACTCGCCGTACTTGGCTGCACGCCAGATCGACATGGGTCCGCCGCCGATCCAGATCGGTGGGTGCGGTGTCTGGACGGGCTTGGGTTGCATCGGCATGTCGTCGAGCGTGTATTGCTCGCCGTGGAAGGTCACTCGCTCTTCGGTCCAGAGCCTGGTGAGGATCTCCAATTGTTCGTCGAAGAGTTTCCCGCGCTTCTTCTGGTTGACACCCAGGCTCTTGAAGTCCTCTTCCCACCAACCCATGGCGGCGCCGACGATGAGTCGACCGTCGCTCATGACGTCGAGCGTCGACAGATACTTGGCCCACTGGTACGGAGGCAGGACGGGCAGCAGAACGGAGTTGAAGCCGATCTTGATTCGTGATGTGGCCTGCGCGATGGCGGGAACAATGACCAGTGAGTCGAGACAGTCCTCGTTCGTGAAATCGGTGAACAACCAGCCTGGAGGCAACGTCATGTGTGTGGGCAAGGTGACGGAGTGAAAGCCGAGCTCCTCTGCGAGCTGGGCCGCGGCCACGGTGTCGCTGACGGAGGGGCTTTCGTTCCCCCACGGGAAGAGCATCACGCTCAGGTCGGACGTCTTGACCATCGATCTGGCTCCTTCGATTCGTTTCCGGACATCGACGCAGAACCGACGAGCCGTCAGCCGTATTTATCTCGATGGTGCCCGGCTGGCTAGAGGCGAAGGTCCCGAGGTGGATCGGTGCGATTTCACCGCCCTCACCGTCTTGGCCATCCATTTGGATCGGTCGTCACCTTGCCCGAGGACGGTTCGAGGGAGACTGTGGCACTTCGGATCCGATGGTTGGTGCGACGATCTCCGGATCGTGTTGTCGTCGGCCACGATCGACGGTCAGTGTTTCGACACGGCCGAGATCAGCGAGAGCTCCACTGGCAGTTCTGCGACCGAGACCGGTCTCTCATCAGGAGTGGCGCGGTCTCGGCGCCGCCGTGTGAGGACGGGTGTGTCGCTTCAGGCGGTGGCCTGCCAAGGGTGGGCGTTCGGCGAGCGACTGCAGGGCGATTGTGGTGCGGACGTGGGTGACGGACTCCACCGGGTTGATCTCGCGTTCGATGATTGTGTTCAGCTCGTCGGTATCGGTGGCGCGGATCTTGAGCAAGAAGCAGTCATCGCCTGCCAGCTTGTGGAGTTCCTCCAGCCCGGTGACGAGCGACAGCGCGGTTGGGGTGTCGAAGCCCTGTGAGGGTTTGGCCTCGGTCACGAAGACGAAGGCAAGGAGTGGTTTGCCGAGCTGCTTTGGATCGAGCCTCACCTCGTAGCCCCGCACAACGCCGGCATCTTCCAACCTTCGTACCCGCTCGGAGACGCCTGCTGGAGCGAGACCGATCCGGCGTCCGATCTCGGCTTTTGAGGTGGAGGCGTCGTCTATCAGGATGGACAAGATGTCCCGGTCGATGCTGTCGATCATCTGGTAGGTCCCATATCCCGGCGTCGGTTGAGCTGTAATGTGCGTCGGTCATGGGCGATTCGACATAAGGGGAAGTGTGTTGGAGATGCGCTCAGACACCCTGGCGATGACCGTTCGGGAAACACCGGTACAGATCCACTATCTGCGTCGCGCAGGACTCCTCGCACCGCTGGTGTGTCTCCACGGTTTTGGTTCGACCAAGGAGGACTACGCGGACTTGGCATTTCATCCTGCTTTTGAAGGCCGCGATCTGGTGATGTTGGACGCACCGGGGTTCGGTGCCTCGACGGTCGACGACGCCGCTGTGTTGTCGATCCCGTTTCTTGTGGATGCCTCCATCGCCACTTGTGATGCGCTGGGAATCGAGCGATTCCACCTGTTGGGACATTCGATGGGCGGACTGACCGCGCTGATGTTGACCGATGCCCACCGGGATCGCGTGCTCAGCTTCATCGACATCGAGGGCAATGTGGCCCCGGAGGATTGTTTCCTGTCGCGGCAGATCGTCGAACACTCCGACGAGGACGCCGACACCTTTCTCGACGGATTTGTCGCGCGGATGAGCCGCAGACCCGAATACGCCTCGAGGCTCTATTCCGTTGCACTGCCGATGAAGTGACGCCCACATCGGTCCGACCGATCTTCGCCTCCATGGTCGACCTGTCCGACAACACGTCGCTCCTGGAGATCATGGATGGGTTGCCGTTTCCCCTTGTGTTCATCCACGGGGAACAGAACCGGCACCTGTCCTATCTCGAGGACCTGAAAGGGATCGGGGTCGAGGTCGCCGAGATCGCTTTCGCCGGCCACTTCCCGATGTATTCCAATCCTGTTGCTCTCTGGGCGACGATGGCCGAATTCCTCCGAAGCTGCGAAGCGCTGTCGTGATCCCCGCCCCGGTCGCCGGTGAAGCAAGCCCAGACATCCTCGAGTGGATCACCGCTGATCACCTCGACCCGGCACAGTGGAACGACACATCGACATGAGCCGACCCGACACCTTCTTCAACTTCGACGACCTGGGCGAAGGCATCGCCCGCAAACTCGCCCAGGGCATCGTTGCCCGGGTCTTTGTCGGCGAGCAGGCCATGCTCTCGGTCGTGAGCTTCGACCCGCATAGCGAGGGCTCGATCCACAGCCACGCCGAGGAGCAATGGGGTGTGCTGTTGTCTGGCAGCGGCATTCGTACACAAGATGGCCTGGAGGTCCCGGTCGAACAGGGCGACTTCTGGTGCACGCCCAGCCATGTTGAACACGGCTTCTCTGCGGGCGCCAGCGGTGCCAGGGTTCTCGATATCTTCGCACCACCACGTGAGGCCTACCGCGCCACCGGAACCGGTTTTGCCACTTGAGATCGTGTCGAAGCTGGGATGACCATCACCTATTCGTGGCCGAACCGTGTGTGCAGCTGCGGCAGGATTGCAGCGAGATGGTTCATCTCCTGCGAACAATGGAGCAGGAGAGCTAGACCGACCCGATCGGGAAGTCGCCTGGCCCGCACGCTGGGTGAACTGGCGACGCGGGTCAGAAGCGGGCCGATCAGCGGGATCTCGAACTTCGAGTCACCGAGGAGGAATCGGCTGTGCATGCGGCACCCGTCGGAAGTGTCTTCGACTAGGTGGACGAGGTGTCCGGCAGCGAGTCGCTCACGGCGCAACACGGTGCGTGCACAAACCGCGACTCCGACGTCGTCGACCCGGGTCTGGTCGAAGCCGAGTGAGGCCGGCTCGACGAACCGAATAGCGAGCTTCTGAAGTTCGCCGCCGATGTATTCGTCGACATAGGACGTGTTGCCGACCCAACGATCGCGGATCGAGTCGACATGGCGGCGGTCCTCGGCAAGCGAGGCAGCGACGTGATCGAGTGGGTGCCAGAGCTGGTAGCGCTCGCTGGTGTAGCTGTGCCACGAGAACCACCAGTCCCACATCTGCGACGACACCCCTGGCATTTCGGTGAGACAGGCCACCACGAGCTCGTTGCCCGGAAGGCGGATGACATCGTCGGTCAGACCGTCGCCTCCGTCGGTGATGTCGAGCAGGCAGTTCGGGTCGGTGAATGTCCGGACGGTGTCGCAGCGGGCACCACGATCGATGGCCTGTCGCACGCGGTCGGGGACGGCTTGCATCGGGAGACGGAACTTCTCGAGATCGTGGATCTCTTCGATCTGTATGGCCGCATCGGGCCCGGGTTTGGTCATGGCACTAGATCCTCTGTCTTGACCGGCGCGCCCAGATGGGAGCTGACCTTGGCGGCGTAGCCACCCTGACGAACGTCATCGGATCACCAGACGTCCTGCGGTTCAGCGGTCGGCTCGAATGTCCGCGAGTCGATCTCAGGCGGTCCGGGCTGGATGTCCTTGGTGCGGGTGTTGATGTCGTCTTTGAACACATCGAACACCTCGCGGGCAAAGTCCGCACTGTGCCCTTCGGGCGACACGATCACCAGTGGTCCACTCGCTGTGGTTTGCTGTCGGATCCAGCAGGCCATCGCCACCTCGTGGAGATCGATCAGGTGATCGCTGTGAACATGGGTGATGAACTGGCGGTCAGGTGACATGGACTTGCCCTGCTCTAGCGTCCATCGACCTCTCGAGGCGCTCGAGGGGGAGCGTCTCCGACGAGCGCGGATTTCGGCTTGGTCCGGCACCGACACACTTGTTCTCGTCAGCCAACAGTTGGCTGGTCGAGGCCGTTCATCCCTTCCTCGGGAACCTAGCCGGTCACTCGATGAAACGGTCGATCTCGGGGTTCGATCCGGTGCAAGGGTCGATTTCGTCGACCAGGTGGCGGCTTCACACCGGCTCCACGCCGTTTCCCGCACCGACCTGGTCGTGCTCCTCGAGGGGTTCGCCTCTGTTCGCAGGAACGGGGTTCGGTGGAACAGACCTGAACCTCGGGATGTTGAGTTGATCGAGATCGGATCGTTCGTGGAGGAGGTCGTCATCCCCTCTTCCCGCAGCTCCGCGACGGTATAGTCCCCGCGTTGTGAGTTCTCGATGGGGGCGCCCGCATTCGACGACGTCTCCCTCGGGGTCCAAAGGGTGCGCTTTGGCGCGGTCGAATGGTTCGCGGCGGAATCATTGGAGGAGTGAGGATGATCACCCGGACGCCGGCGGCTCGGTCATGTGAGACTTCGTATCGCGCCGATGGTCCGCTCGACCCCGCCCGCGTGGGCTGATCGGGTTTCTCCATGGATGTAGACGTCGGGTCGAGGTTCGATTTCTCCTTCGCGGGTCGACCCCTGTCGCGCCGGCGCGTGCAGATGTACGGGATGTTCGAAGGGGCATGGTCGATCGCCCAGGTGTGTACCCAAATTGCCCAACACCTCGTCGATAGGGTCGGTCGCGTCGGGGTATACAGCTACAACGGCGGCAACTTCTATGAACCTGGTCTGTACGACCACGCAGGTATCGACCGCTCGGCGCCGGTGGGGTTCTTCTACGGCTTCCCCAACGAGGTCCCCGACCTTGTTTTTGACCACAACGTGTCGGTCGGTGGGTTTGTCTGTGAGGCGCCGACGATTCCGACCTCGTGGGTTGATTCCTGCAACCGGTTCGACTTGATCGTGGTGCCGAGCACGTTCTGCGCCAGGGCGTTTTCGGCGAGTGGGGTCGTCGCCCCGATCATGGTTGTGCCCCATGGGTTGGAGCCCGGCTATCGGCCCGTGCGGGGGCCTCGCGAGGATGGCCCATTCCGTTTCTTCAATACGTTCTACGAATCCTCGACGCTCGCTAGGAAGGGTGTGCCGACCCTCGTCGAGGCCTTTCTCGACGTGTTCGGTGTGACCGGCGAAGAAGCCGTTCTGGTCCTTCGGACACAGGTATCCAGCCAGCTTGCAGCACTCCGCAATCGGTACGACTTCGGCGATGCCATCCGAATCCAGCCGATGTTCCCACTTGCGGTCGAGGAATATGCCGCAGTCCTGTCACACCCGGACTGCCTTGTACATCCCTCCGTCGCAGAAGGTTTTGGTCTCGTTCCCCTCCAGGCCCTCGCCTGCGAGACGCCGGTACTCGCCACCCTTGCAGGGGGCATGGTCGACTATCTCGACCCCACGGTCTCGCTCTGCATAGAGGGTGTCGACGACGGCGGTGACGATCTGCGGGTGGCACTTCGACAGATGGTCGACGATCACGACCGGTACATGTTGGCTGCTGCGGCCATCGGTCCGTCCGTGCGAGCCAACCACGCCTGGCCGGTCGTACTCGAGGAGTTCACCCAAACCCTGGATGGACTCGCCAGCAGGCTCCGCCGGCGATCGATGAAGCGGTATCTTCGAGACTCGCCACTCTTTGGGCAGTCCACAGCTGCCGCTTCTCGAGCGGTACCCGGCCGACAGAACCAGGCAAGAACATGAAACCCAAAGCAAACCCCTCTCTCGAGGTGATCGCCTCCGACGGCGGCTTCGTCATCCACGATTCTGCATCCGGAGTTGTCCACTATCTCAACGAGACTGCGGCGATCGTTTTTGCACTCTGCGACGGCGAACTCGATGCAAACGACATCGCCGAGCTCATGAAACGTAGTTACCGGCTCGAGGCCGCTCCCGTTGCCGATGTCGAGACTGCGATCGCCGAGTTGTTGCGGCTCGGGGTGGTCGATGTTTGAGGAGCCACGTACTCGCCGCTACACTCAGCGTCCAGGTCGATGACCTAGAGGGAGATTCCATGACTGATGACCAATTGGGCGAACTCGTCAACAGCGCCCCGCTCAGCCGACGCAAGATGCTGAAGCGCATGCTCGTAGGTGGTGCCGCGGTGTACGCCGCTCCAGTGGTTTCATCGTTCACCCTCGATGGCGCAATGGCTGCGCATGCACCTCACGGTTCGAACATGCCTCATTGTTCGAACATGCCTCACGGTTCGAACATGCCCCATTGTTCGAATATGCCTCACGGTTCGAACATGCCCCACTGTTCGAACATGCCCCACGGGTCGAACATGCCGGGCGGACACGGACATGGACACGGGCGCGGTCGCGGTCGTGGCCGCCGATGGGGATGGCGTCGGGGTCGCGGTCGCCGGTAGCGCGGCTGACGCCGATCCGAACAGGGCGATAGATGCTTCTGCGTCGCCTCGGGCGGCGCCGTATCACGGTTTCGGCCGCGCTCATTGTCAAGAACGAGGCGAACCATCTTCCCGATTGTCTCGCTTCCCTCGATGGCATCGTCGACGAGATCATCGTGGTGGACACAGGTTCGTCGGATACGTCCCGCGAGCTCGCCGTCGCGGCCGGAGCCGTTCTCGACGAGATTGTCTGGCCCGAAGACTTTGCCGCGGCGCGCAATCACGCACTCGAGCGGTGCACCGGTGATTGGATCCTCTACATCGACGCCGACGAACGGTTGCGTCCCATCGATCCTGATCGGCTGCGTTCTGCGCTCTCTGGCCGCTCGGACATCGGCGCGACTCTGAACCTTCATGCCCGTACCGGCCACGATGCCTACCGGGAGTTGCGGCTCTTCAGGAACCACCCGCAGATACGATTCCGCGGTGTGATCCATGAGACGATTTGGCCCGGGATCGAGGCCTTGATGTTGTCCGAGGGATCCACCATCGCGGAGACCGAGGCGGTTCTCGATCATGTCGGGTACGACGGACCTCAAGAGCACAAACACCCGCGCAATCTCCCCCTGCTCCGCAAGGCCCTCGCCCAGGACCCCGACCATGTCTATTGCTGGTGGCACCTGGGTGCGACATTGGTCGAGATGGGGGAGATCGAGGCCGGCCGCGACGCGTGGTACGAGAGCGTGGCTGCTCTCGGACGGGTCGGGGTGCGTCGGCCGGCGGACAGTCTGGCGTTCATCGCCTTGCTCAACCCACCGCGCGGCGCGGCCGATGCGAACGAAGCGCTGTTCGAGCAAGCGCTGACGGCGTTTCCGGCCGACCCCATGTTGAGGTGGCTGCGCGGCCGCTTCCTGCTCGAAGCCGATCGGCAAGCCGAAGCAATCGATGTCCTGAGCGCCTTGCTCACCGAGATCCGGGCCGACGGCCTTTCACGCGACTTCGGCTACGACGAGACCACATTCGGATCGGGACTCCACGGCCTGCTGGGTCGCGCGTACCACGACCTCGGACAACACACCTTCGCCGCGACCCACTTCGCCGAGGCAGAAATCGCGGATCCGACCAATCTCGAGTTTCGGGCCCGGCGCGTTCTGAGTGAACACCTCTCCACGTGAACGTCCCGAAGGTGATCCATCAAACATGGAAGAGCGAAGTTCTGCCGCCGGCTCAGGCACAGTGGCAGCGCACGGTTCGAGACCAACATCCCAATCACGAACACATCCTCTGGACCGATGCTCACAATCGGGCGCTGATCTGCGACGACTACCCGTGGTTCTTGCCGACCTATGACAGTTATGCCCACGACATCGAACGGGTAGACGCGGTGAGGTACTTCATCCTCCATTCCCGCGGTGGGCTCTACCTCGATCTCGACGTGGAGGTCTTTCGCTCCCTCGAAACCTTGCTGGGCCCCGGGCTCACGTTCTCCATGGAGGCAGGGCCGATGATCACCCAAACGGTGACGAGCAATGCCCTGATGGCTGCACCGCCCAACCATCCGTTCTTCGACCGACTCATACGTCGACTTCCCGCGATTCGTCGCTCCGACATCACCCATCAGGACATCTTCGACAACACCGGTCCGAACATGTTGGCCACCGAACTCGCGGCGTGGGGTGGCGACGACATCACCATTCTGGGTCTCGACCTCGTCTGTCCCGTCGGCGTGATCGCCCAGAATCCGGCTCTCGAGGATCCGAGGTTGGAAGCGGTGCGCGAGCAGCGGGCACTCGCTGCGGTACACCACAACACCGAGACGTGGAACGTCCAACTCCCCACGCCCGTGGTCGCCCCCGAGGGGTATGTGTTGTTCCGGAACTCTGACCTGCCCGGCCACGACCTGGCCTACGTTCAGTGTCACGGGGACGACATCGGACCACTGGTGGAACGGTGTTCGGCCGATGACGGAGCCATCGGGTTCAACTTCAACGGTTTCTTGAAGTCGCGGGATGCAACTCTTGAACCGGCACAGGCCGACGGAGGGTGGTTCAAACCGGGAATCGAACCATGGGTGTGTGTCAAGATCTCGCATCTCGGTTCACTCCGCCAGACCGGGTCTCTCGAATGAAGGTCAGCGCCCTCATGGTGACCCAACCGGGCCGGGTCGACTCGGTGAGGGATGCGATGGTCTGTTTTGCCGCCCAGTCCTACGAGGATCGGGAGCTGGTCGTCGTCCACGACGGTGGTTCCGATCTCAACAGCCAACTGGTAGCCCTCGCCGCTCATTTTCATTTCGATGCTCAGATCCACGAGACGGAATCGGCGCCGTTGGGAGCGTTGCGAAACACCGCGGTGGGGATCGCCAGAGGTGCATTGGTCTGCCAGTGGGACGACGACGATCTCTACCACCCCGCACGGATCGCGGCCCAGGTCGCTCAGCTCGAGGCGAGTGATGCAGCGGCGTGTTTCATGACCGACCAACTCCACCTCTTCACAGAGTCCGGCGAGCTGTTCTGGGACGACTGGACGGTAGAAGCGTTCCCCGGGTGTTTCATCCAGGGCTCGCTCCTCGCCCGTGTCGAATCCATGCCGAGCTATCCCGAGATCGATCGGGGAGAGGACACCCAGATCGTGACCGACCTCATCTCAGGTGGGCGCCGCGTGACGTCCCTGCAGCAGATGGGGCAGCTGTACGTGTATCGCTTCACCGGCCAGAATGTCTGGCCCGAGGAGCACCACCGACGGATCTCGAACTGGAAGCACCGTTCCGAGGCCCAGCTGAGATTGGAGATCGATGAGCTTCGGGTTGCGCTCGCCGAGTATCCCATCTCGAGGCGACCTGTCAGGATCCGTGTTGGTGACGATCTCGTCGAGCTCACTTTGGGAAGCTGAGTCGACTACTGCAGCCGCATCGCGGCCAGGTCCTCGGTTGTGGCGAGGCCATGGGCGAGGAGGTGGGTCAACACCTGGGTGGCGCTCACGTGTCGGCGCGTGTGGTTGATGACCTGAGAGCCAGGTGGGGAGAGACCCTCGGCGACCAACCCGTTGGGGATCACCGGGATCCGCGCTTGTTTGCTCAAGATACTGAGGATCGATTGATCATGGCGGTGATCGCGAAAGTCGGCGTAGTTGTCTGCGCCCATGACGTTGGCAGCGTCCGTGATCAGTCGTGGGTCCGAACATGCGGCGAGGTAACGATCGATGAACTCCCGTGATGAAGCCGTGTTGCGAACGGCGATACAGCTGGCGAAGCGCTGTGGTGAGTCGGTGATGGCGGGCTCGTCAGCATCGAGACCGATGAAGGTGTCGCGTTTGGTGAATGCCGACTCGGTGAATCCTTCGCCCATCAACAAGATGTCCAGCCCGGCCCTGTCGATCGCCTCGACGATCCCGTTGACGGGACCGGCGAAATGAGCAGCCGCGTCGACCCACAGGACAAGGTCACCCTCGAGAGCGACGCGCAACGTCTGTGCGATCAGCAGCGGCTTCCAGAGCCAATAGCCGGCTCCCCGTTGTGCATCGAGGATCTGTCGATGTTGGTGCCGGAACTCTGGGTCGATGTCGGCGGGGGTGTAGACCGTGAACTCATCGACTCCCGCCTTCCGTGACGATGCCGCCAAAAGGGCTGCGTACGGCGCAAAGTCACTGGTTGCGTAGGTGAGGCCGATGACCTTCATGAGACGGGGTCGAGCCGTCCGCCACAACGGCACGACGAATCACAACCGTGGGCGATCTTGGTCGCCAGCCGGGCGCGGGGGTCGACGTCGGTGACATCGAGGAGCCGATCGAACGCGGGATGAGCGGGACGGTTGGGCCAGTCGAGGGTTGTTTCGAGCCACTCGGTGTCGGAGGCACGCTCGACCAGCAGGTTCGCGAGCTCCTCTGGTTCTTCGTCGATCACTTCGATGACGGAGGTGCGGTCCGGTACCAACCCGTCCAGATCGGGAGCGCCCCAATAGACGGGGATCGTGCCCATGGCGAGCGGTCGGTACAACTTCTCGGTGACGTATTCGTCGGCCAAGCAGTTCTCGAACGCCAGGCTGAAACCATACGACGCGATCACCATCTCCGCAGCCTGCCCGCGATCGAGGCCGGTGCCGACGATCTCGTCGAAGTCGCGGTTTCGGAGACAGGCTCCAAACGCCGCGATCGGTACGAAGTGCATCAGTTCGGTGACATAGTCGTCGCGCTCGGGCACGGGATTGGACGCTATGAAGCTAGCGATCGCATCGGCACGGTGGGGTCGACTTCGTGTTCGGGCGAACCCGTCGTACTGGGCTCGGTTGGCGTAGGGGGTCGGCACGTCGCTGCCGCGGTGGTAGGTCATCGTGATGTCGAACAAGGCGTCGGCAGCAAGACTGGCCTGGAACGGGTAGTTGTGGTCCGCCTCCATCGAGCAGAGCACCCAGGGCTGATCGTCGCTCTTGGGTGGCAGCTGTCGCATCGTGGGCGGATGGACCCAGATGGCATCGGCCTCGGCGGCGCGGGATCGGTCGGTGGAGAACCGAGTGACGATCCGCGCCCCGTTGGGAGTGAGCGCCACGAGTGGATCGTTGTAGGAGTCGGGGAACCAATGGGGGTCCCACAGCAGGATCTCGAGCTCGGCGTCGGATGTGTCGGGAGCAGCGAACGGGTTGAGGACCTCGATCATGGCGGATCGAGAAGGGTGGGCCGGGCGAGACGGGCAAAGGTGGTGTTCGCGTGAAGCACGTAGTTCTCGGTGAGGTCGGTCTGACTGAAATCGATGAAGTCGCGGCGCAGCGGGCTCCACCAGACGTGTTCCCACCAGTGGATGCTGAGGGCTTGCTCCGGAAGGTCCACATCGCGACCAAAGAGGTCGGTGAGCCCGTCGGGCGTGCAGGGGATGGAGAGGTGCGCCTCGGGTCCGAGAACTGTCACGTCAGCCGGCATCGCTGCGGCGAGCAAGGCCGCTTCTTGGCAGGAATGCCGACTCCATGACCCATCGAAGACGACCGCAATCCGTTCGAGCCAGGCGGTGGCGAAAGCAGAGCCCGCCCGAGCGCTCATCATCGCGTTGCAGAGGGGCCGGTCGACGACCCGGGTGTCGTTGTACCCGGTGGCGTCCTCCTCGCCGATGGCGAAGTTGTGGTGGGCGTAGCTCGCCGGGAACGGTTTCACGAACAAGGTGTCGATGTCGGCATAGATGCCGCCTTCGTCGCGAAGGATCTCGAGCCGGATGAGATCGGCATGGTGGGCATAGCCGAGATCCCAGCCGACTATGTCGCGCCCTTCGGTGTGTTCGTAGTACGCCGGATGATCTTCGAGCCATTCAACCGGCGAGACCCGACGGATCTCGATCGAAGCAGGACGTCGGTCCCACCACGGCCCCCATGGTTCGTTGCCGAGATGAAGGAATACCTTGGCTTCGGGATGGAGCCGAACACATGAGGCCAGAGCCAACCAATGGGCGAGATGGAACGGCGCAGTCTGGTCGCGGAGACCGAAGATGAAGTGGAACGCTGGGGGAGGTGAGCTCAAATCGAGTCCAGTGTTTGGATGAGGAGAGGGCCTACGACTCCCTCGGTGTAGCTCGTTTGTAGGTGGTGGGCAACGGTTCCGATCGAGGCGCGTTGTGAGGGCAGGTCTGCCACCGTCGCTCGCAGAAGATCGACGGCGTGGTCGTGGGAGGGACTCGCCCATCGTTGATCGATGCCGTAGGAGCGATGGTCGCGTGCGTGAACGACAGGGACAAGCTCGAAGTCAACCAATCCGGGCCAGTCAACACCGAGGAAGTCGGTGACCGCGCCCCATCCCGTGGTGATGACCGGATTGGATGCCGCGGCCGCTTCGAATACGCCAAGGCCCCACCCTTCACCGTGGGTGAGTGAGAGATAGACATCGCCGACGGCATGCAGCACCTCGATCGTGCGGCTCGTGACATCGCCGGCGATCACTACGACCGGGGGCGGCCGGGTGTACCGCTCGACGATTGCCTCGACCTGATCGACGACGGGATAGCTTGCGATGTCGATGGCCGATCGTTGACCCAACTCGTCGGACTTCACCACGAGAGTGATCCCGTCGATCCCGTCGAATGCATCCAGGAACGCCCTCAGGTTGCGCCACGGCCCCTTCCGAACCGTCCACGCTTCCAGGAAGTAGACGACGGTGTGACCGGTGGGAATCCCGTGAACCCGGCGGAACTCCTCCATCTGTCGGTCTGTGATTGTTTGGCACGAGGACGGGGCGATGTGGGGGACCACGTGGATGGGACAAGAGATGCCTGAGTCGGCGAACACCTGGGCGTTGAACTCCGACGGCACGATGACGCCGTCCGTCGCATTGATGATGTCGGGCCATTCCGCAGGCAGTCGATCGGTCTCCCAGACGGTGATGCCGAGGGTGGGGATTCCCTCGGCAAGACGGTCGTGCCACATCTCGGGTACTACGTGAAGCATCTGGGCGGTGGGATCGACCGGACGTCCGATACACCTCGTGAGGGCCCGTTGATCGACCCCAGGGGTCGAGTGTTTCGAAGCCGTCCTCCGCGCTCGGCGGTTGTCGGGGTCGGGCTGGGAATCGAGGGAACCTGGAGCGACCGGAATCCACTCGAGGCGGCGACCGCCTCGAAGAAGCGCCTGCATGTAGTGCCGAGCGACACTCGGATAACCACCCACCCCGGGCCAGGAAACGTACCGGACGCCTGGCGGTGGTCTCTTGATCCAGCGCATGGTCGCTACTCTAACGATCCTGTGAGCGGGTCTCTGGTGGCTCGAGATAGGAGAACTGATGACAGTTCTTGTAACCGGAGCCGGGGGCTTCATCGGTGGGCATCTGGTCGCCTCACTTCTTGCCGGCGGCGCTTCGGTGCGAGCTGTCGACATCAAGGCGTTGGATCGATGGCACCAGGTTCACGCCGGTGCGGAGAACATGGTGGCCGACCTGCGCCTGGCTTCGGAGTGCCGTACCGCAGTGGCGGGTGTGGACGACATCTACAACCTGGCCGCGGACATGGGTGGGATCGGATTCATCGAGCAGAACAAGGCGCTCTGCATGCTGAACGTGCTCATCAACACTCACCTGCTCGAGGCAGCGGTTGCGGCCCGTGCCTCTCGGTACTTCTTCTCATCGTCCGCGTGTGTCTATCCGCATCATCTGCAGGAGCGCCCGGGTGTGACCTCGCTCGCCGAATCCGATGCCCTTCCGGCGATGCCTGAAGATGGTTATGGCTGGGAGAAGCTCTTCTCCGAGCGGATGTGTCGCCACTTCTTCGAGGATTTTGGGCTCGAGACTCGTATTGCGCGTTTCCACAATGTCTACGGACCTCACGGCGAGTGGGACGGTGGGAGAGAGAAGGCTCCTGCTGCCATCTGTCGAAAGGTGGCCATGGCGGTGCGCAGTGGAGACCACGTCATTCCTGTCTGGGGTGATGGTGAGCAGACGCGGTCGTTCCTGTTCGTCGACGACTGTGTCGACGGAGCCCGACGTCTCATGGAGTCGTCTGTACGCGAGCCGATCAACATCGGCTCAGAGGACTTGATCTCGATCAACGATCTCACCGATCTTGTAGCCGGAATCGCCGACATCGAGATCACCCGCGAGCACGATCTCACCGCACCGCAAGGAGTGCGCGGTCGCAACTCCGACAACAATCTGGTGCGGGCGAGACTTGCGTGGGAGCCGTCAACCTCGCTCGCCGACGGCATGGCAGCGACCTACGACTGGATCGCAGAGCAGGTTCAGCACTCTACTGGCCGCTGATTTGCTGATTCCCTCCGTTGTCGTCGGATGCGCGCTGGCTGTCCCGCGGCCGTTTGGGTTGGTTGTGATCGCTGCGAGGCGAGTGTTGTGGCGGTCGCTCTGTCGTTGGAGTACTCGGATCTGGGTGCCCGTGTTTCTCACCAGTGAGAACTTGCGGCACCCAGATCTGGCGGGGAGGCCAGGGTGGAGGGGTTGCCCGTGTTGGGTGGTGTGGTGCCCTGGTGAATCGCAGATCAGCCTGCTGGCAACTCGCCGATGTCGCTCGAGATGTCGACCGGTGCGTAGGCGTCATCGGCCTCCTCGGCAGTTGTTCCCAGTTGGGTTGTGTATTCGAAATCGATGACTCCGTACCGGGGCGTTTCAGCTACTGGTGTTCTCGTCCGCGTCGGCCGACAAGGCGTCGATCACGATCTGGGCGAGTTGAGGAGCGGCATCTTCTTGGAAGAAGTGGTGAGCGTTGGCGACGGTTGCGTGTGGTTGACCTCTGGTCCCTGGTACTGACTCGAGGAACGGCTTGTCGCCACCGGCGGTTACGGGGTCGCTGTCGCTGAAACAGGTGATGAACGGTTTCTCCCACCGCTCGAACACCTTCCATGCCTCCTTGTTGGCCTCGGCGGCGGGATCGTCGGGCCGGGTCGGAACCAGGGACGGGAAGATACGAGCACCCTCCTTGTAGCTGTCATCGGGGAACGGGGCGTTGTAGGCGGTGATCTCACCTTCGGTGAGGTCGGTGACGGTGGCACTGCTCAGCAGGAACCCGATGTCGAATACCGGTGTGGTCTGGCTGAACTTCTGCCACGCCATGAACGCATCGCTGGCTCGCTCGGTCCCCGTCGGCAGGCCCGTGTTGCCGATGACGACACGATCGAACCGGTCGGGGTTTTCGGCGACGAGACGGAGGCCGATCAGGCCGCCCCAGTCTTGACCGAAGAACGTGGCGTTGCGCAGATCGAGGTGGTCGATGATCGCCTCCTGCATCCAGGCGACGTGTCGCTCGTAGGTGTAGTCGCTCTTTTGGGTCGGCTTGTCGCTCTTGCCGAAACCGACCAGATCGGGTGCGATCACACGATGTCCAGCGGCGACCAGGAGCGGGATCATCTTGCGGTACAGATAGCTCCATGACGGTTCGCCGTGTATGCACAATACGGGCGCGGCATCGGGTGGTCCTTCGTCGAGGTAGTGCACGCGTAGCGTGCCGTCGTCCTGATCGGAGATCTCGACATAGTTGGCTGCGAACGGATAGCCGGGAAGTTCGGTAAAACGTTCGTCTGGTGTGCGCAGCGTCTGCATGGACGGATCGTAGCCAGCCGGCCCATTATGTGCCAGTCGAATAGGCATAAGGGCACGAGTCTGTCTATGCTAGACCGGTGGTCGACGCAGATGTCGGCCGTCACCGAGGAGGCAGGCCAATGGACTTCGAATCGACAGTTGAAGCGCGGCGCAGTATTCGCGGCTACCTGGCCAAGCCCGTGCCGAAGGAGCTCATGGAAGAGATCGTCGACCTCGCCCAGCGCGCACCGTCGTCGATGAACACCCAGCCGTGGAACTTCCACGTCTTGACCGGTGCTCCACTCGAAGCGGTACGCGCCGGCAACACCGAGCGAATGCTTGCCGGTGCCGGAGTCGACCGCGAGATCAAGATTGCCAGCCACGGCTATCAGGGCATCCATAGGGAGCGTCAGGTCGAAATCGCGGTGCAGCTCTTCGAGGCGATGGGCATCGAGCGTGACGACAAGGAGAGGCGCCAGGACTGGGTGATGCGCGGGTTCCGCCAGTTCGATGCGCCTGTGTCGGTTGTGGTGACGCTCGATCGAGAGCTCGCCGACGACACGATTGCTCACTTCGATTGTGGCGCTGCGACGTACGGGCTTGTGCTTGCGGCTGCGTCGAAGGGTCTTGGCAGCGTGATCAACGGTCAGGGCATCATGCAGTCATCGGTGGTCCGAGAGCATGGGAACATTCCCGAAGACGAAGTCATAATGACCTGCGTCGCCATGGGATGGCCCGACCCTGACTTCGTGGCCAACGACGTCGTGTCCCGGCGAGCAGCGAACGAGGACGTCGCCTCCTACGTCGGGTTCGATGGCTGACGCTTCGCCTTCCTTCGCCGAGTAACGGCGGGTGGGGGAGGGTTTCAGTAGCTCTCGAGTTGGGCTTTGAGTCTCGTCATGTCATCGGGATTGCTCACAACAATCGCTACCGCCGTGGGTCCATACCGATTGCCCACCGGCATCACATGGAAGCTGCGGCCTCGACCAAGGCTGCGGGTTTCGCGGCCTTGACTGCCTCGACCTGGGCCACCGAGCCATCGGTGAACGTGATGTTGACCTTGGAGGTGAGCTTGCCCTTGTCGAGGGAGAGCGAGCTGATCTGATCGTGACGCCATTGCGCGGTGACACTCTTTGGTGCGCCGCTCATGCCCGCTGTGAACATGATCCACCGCTGGTCGCTGACTGCGAGGATCCCCTGCTTGAGCTCCGGGAAGTTGTCTGCCATCGTGTCGGCCTCGGCGCCGTCGCCACGTTCGCGATTGGCCATCGCTGTGCCGACCGCCGCGCCAACGAGACCACCGACGGCACCGAACGCGACCTGCTTCTTGAACTGACCCACGGCCTGGACGGCCGAAGCCGCGAGGATCTGCTCGCCCGGAAGCAGGAGATCTTGGCTCTTCTTGTGGATCTTCTTCACCATGTCGACCATTGGGTCGTCCTCTCGTCGGTCCTGGCTCTCGATCGGAACGTCGAAGGAGGTTCTGAAGGGTTCAAGCCTGTCGCGTATCTGTCGCGAATCTTGAGATGTGAAGCAGATTGAGCGATAACTTGGATCGAAGTCGCTCGGGTTCGCCCGGGCGTTTCTTCGTTTTGTGATCTGGTTGGGCGGGAATCAGTGGTTACCGAGGTTCCTCATGACCACGCCGACGTTGACGGCCACACCGGCTGTGAGGCCATCTTCGTTCATGCGCATACGGTTCGAATGCAGGGGTTGAGCCATGCTCGGATCGTCGAGATCGGCAGGGCAGATGCCGATCATCGCCATGGCTCCCGGTCGCTGGGCGAGCAGGTAGCTGAAGTCCTCGGCCGCCATCGCCGGTGTTGGTAGATCGACGTAACGATCGGGGCCGAGTGCCATTCTGGTTGCCGCCTCCATGTCGGCGACAGCGGTCGCGTCATTGATCGTGGGCCCGTAGCCCCGCACCAGGTCGATGTCGCAGGTGCACTGGTGCGACTGGGCGGTCGACGTCGCGATCTGTTCGAGACGCCGGTGAACCAGGGCACGGGTGTCCTCATCGAACGTGCGGATGGTGCCCTCGAGAAAGGCGGTCTCTGGAATGATGTTGGTGGTCGTGCCCGAGTTGATGTGGGTGACACTGACCACGGCCGGGCTGAAGGTGTTTATGTCGCGGGCGATCATCGTCGAGATGGCGGGCACGATGGCGCACGCGGCCGGGATGGGGTCGACCGTCGCGTGAGGTGCCGACCCGTGGCCACCCTTGCCCGTCAACGTGATGTGGAATTCGTCGGCGCTGGCCAGCATCGGGCCGACGCGACACGCGACCATTCCCACCGGGAGGTCGGTGGTGCAGTGAAGGGCGAAACAGCGATCGACGCCTTCGAGCACGCCCTCTTCGATCATGTGTTCTGCGCCGTGGTAGCCCTCCTCGCCGGGCTGGAACATGAAACGAACCCGTCCGCTCAGCTCGCTGCGACGTTCCGACAGGACTCTTGCCGCGCCGAGAAGCATCGCAACGTGGCCGTCGTGGGCACACGCATGCATGACACCCTCGATACTGGACGCGAACGGTTCTCCCGATTCCTCGGTCAGCGGCAACGCGTCCATGTCGGCGCGAAGGAGGATGGTGGGCCCGTCACCACAATCGAGGTCGGCGACGATCGATGTCGTCGATGTGCCCACGCTGATGTCGAGCCCGAGTCCGGACAGTGCGTCGAGAACCTTGGCCTGGGTCCTGGGTAGGTCGAGGCCGATCTCTGGTTCGCGGTGGATCGCACGTCGTAGTTCGATCACGTGGTCGTTCACGCCTGAGGCTGCATCAAAAAGCTCGGTCATGCCACGACCCTAGGTGCTGGGCCTCGGACCTCGCACCTTGTGAGCTAGACAGACTCGGTTCAGTGGGCCCGGGAGAAGTGCCGGCAATGTCGCCGGGTTAAGGTTGGGCCTCCCCGCAGCAGACCCTTGTCACGCCAGGTTGGGATTCACCCGAGATGACCACTCAAGACAGCCGGCTCTTTTCCGGAGCGTCACCAGCAGTGGTGCAACAAGACCTCTTGCCCCTCGTGGGCTTTCGGGACGAAGGTATGTCGTTGGAGGCCGTCGAGCAGTTGGTCGAGGACAAGCTGGTTCCTCATCTGATGCGATACGGCCATGCCGGCTTCCAGTCGATGTTCAATCGCGTCCCCGAAGTGGGGGCCGCCATGGGGGCTCGAGTTGCGCTCGATCACAACCAAGGCGTGACCAACTGGCAGGTTTCGCCGGGCGGAGCTGCACTCGAGGAATTGTGCTGCGAGAGCCTCTGTCGCCTTTTTCAGATGGGCGAGAAGGCGGACGCAACCTTCATGTACTCGGGCACCTATGCCAATCAGCAGGCGCTCTACATGGCACTTCACCGCAAGGCCGAGGTCGAGGGGTTCAACTTCGGGGAAGAGGGAATACCGGGCTTTCGAGATCCCTCGAAGCTGGCAATTCTGGCGTCGAGAGATGCCCATTTCTCGCTCAGGCAGTCAGTGCGGATGTTGGGGCTCGGCGAGCAGTGTTTGATCCCTTTGGAGGTTGATGCTGACCGACGGATCGATCCCGATCAGCTTCAGAGGTTGATGGCAGAACTGGGAGGCATCAAGGATGTCTTTTGCGTCGTCGCAACGGCGGGTACAACATCCACCGGAGCCATCGACCCGATCGAGGTGCTGGTCGAAGCTGCACACCAGCGTGGTTCGTGGTTGCACGTCGACGGTGCCTATGGCTTCTCGTTCAGCCTGCTTCCGGAATGCCGAGCCCGGTTTCGAGGTGTGGAACGCGCCGACTCCATCACCTGGGACCCTCACAAGCAGTTGGGAATTCCCATTCCCAACTCGTTGCTCTTCGTGAAGGACAAGCAGGACTTCTCCCGGATGACCCTGTTCAGTCACTACTTCAATCGTGAGTCGAGCACTGAACCCAACCCCGGCATCAAGTCCCCACCGTCCACGCGCCCGATGTCAGCGCTGCCGTTGGCCACCTCTCTTCTTCATCGAGGACTGGACCTGGTTCGCGACGAGTTGCGCGCCCCGTTGGCGCACGTTCGGAGGCTGAAGGAACATCTGGCGGCCCAGGACGACTTCGAGTGCCGGCACGCGCCGGACACCGGGATCCTCTGCTTCCAGTACCAGCCCGAACACGTTCCAGAAAGCCGCAGGAACGAGCTGCAGACGTTCATCTACGATGCCGTACTGGGCGATGGCAGACGGTCCATCTCGGTGACCCAACTCGGCGACGTGGTCATGCTGCGGATTCTCGTCATGTCAGCGAGCGTTCGCTACGAGGATCTCCTGGAGACCATCGAAGTGATCCGTTCTCTCGGTCTGCAGTTCGACGGCGAGAGCCAACCTCGGTGAGAGAGATGTCATGAAGCTGCTCATCATCAACCCCAACAGCGACGTGGCAATGACACGAGCGATCCTGTCCTCCGCTACACAATTCGCCGGCGGCGAGTTCGACGTCGACTGCCTCCCCACCCCGAGTGCTCCGCCGTTCATCGACACCTACTCCGACACGGCAAGCGCCATGCCGGGAATGGTCCGGTTGCTGAGGCAGCACGAGGCCGAATACGACGGCTTTGTTGTGGCCTGCCACTGCGACCCGAACCTGGATCTCATGAAGGAGACGACCGACAAGCCGATGGTCGGCATCGGAGAAGCCTCCATGAAGATGGCAACCATGCTGGGCCATCGCTTCTCGGTGATCTCCACCGATCCACGGTCTGTTCCCAACAAGGAGGCGCTGATTCGCAGCTACCACCTAGAAGGTCTCCTGGCATCGGTCAGGTATCCGGCAGCGGCCTCGGCGGCTCGAAACGAGGACGAGAGGTACCTGCAGACAGCGCGAGCAGCCGTCGAAGAGGACTTCGCCGAGGTCATCGTCTTGGGGTGTGCGGGACTGACAGGGCTCGACAAACGCCTGCAATCAGAGCTGGGTGTGCCGGTGCTGGACGGCGTGATCTGCGCGCTCATCATCGCCGCCGGTCTGGTCAGGTACCAGGTGTCCACCAGCAAGATTCGACGCTATCGCTGAGCGTGAGTCGATCGCCTGCCCGACACGGTTTCGGCGGCCGACTCAGTTGTCGCGGAGCGGGCTCCCTTGCGGGGGATGGATGTTGACCCGGTCGCGGCGCAGGAACCGACCACGACCCTCCTCGCCGACATAGTTGCCGTCCGAGACGATGAGGTCGCCGCGGGAGAAGACCTTGATCGGCCAACCCTTGATCTCCGTGCCCTCGTAGGGCGTGAAGTCGACGTCCTCGTGCAAGAGGTCGTGAGTGATCGTCCGCCTCATCTCGGGATCCCAGATTGCGATGTCCGCATCGGCGCCGACCGCAATCGTGCCCTTGCGGGGGTATAGCCCGTAGATCTTGGCTGGATTGGTTGCGGTGGTGGCGACGAAGGTGTTGATGTCGATGCGTCCGCGCGACACACCTTCGGAGAAGACCAATGCCAGTCGCGCCTCGACCCCTGGGATTCCCGGGGCAACCTTGCGGAAGTGAGGCTCTGGTCCCTCGGCCTTCTTTCCGGAGGGACTGTCGAACTGGAACGCATTGTGATCTGAGGAGATCACCTGGAAGATGCCGGTGGCGATCCCGCGCCAGAGAGCGTCTGGGTTCTGAGTGTCTCTCGGCGGAGGTGCAAAAAGGTACTTCGCAGCTTCCCAGCCTTGCTTCTTGTAGACCTCGTCGGTGAGGAGCAAGTATTGCGGGCATGTTTCCCCGTAGATCTTGAGCCCGCGGTCCTGGCCCCAGCGGATCTGATCCATCGCCTCTCGCCCCGAGACATGAACCAGCAGGATTGGTACATCGATCAACTCGCTCATCGAGATGGCTCGATGGGTTCCCTCGCGCTCGACACACATTGGTGCCATCTTCGGGAAGTAGTCGAGTGAGGTCTGGCCGGCGTCAACGAACCTCTTGGCCACGTGCCGGATGCAGTGTTCGTTCTCGGCATGGATCATCACCATCGCCCGTTCGCGCCTGGCAACCTCCAGCGTCCTCAGGATCTGACCATCGTCCAGGTAGCCGTCGTAGGTCATGAAACACTTGTAGGACGTGTAACCCTCGTCGACCAGGGCCGGGATTTCCTCGCTTGTCACCTGCTCGTTCGGATCGCTCAAGATGATGTGGAAGCCGTAGTCCACGACCGCCTTGTCGGATGCCTTGGTGTGGTATTCGCTGACCGTGTCACGCAGCGAGCGCCCCTTCTGTTGCTGGGCGAAGGAGATGATCGTTGTTGTGCCGCCGTGCGCCGCCGCCTTGGTGCCGGTCTCGAAGCTGTCGTTCAGCAAGATCCCGTAGAAGGGTGGCTCATCGAGATGAACGTGGGCATCGATGCCCCCCGGCAGGACGAACATCCCCTCGGCATCGACGACGTGTTCGGCGTCGGTGAGGTGCTCGGCCAGCGATGAGATTCTCCCGTCCTTGACCCCGACGTCGCAGCGGATCGTGTCGCTCGCGGTCACAACGGTGCCGTTCTGGATGATCAGATCGAATCGGCTCATCGGTTCACTCCCTCGGTATGGCCGGAATCGACATCAGCGGTTCGCTGCGTCCTGCATGATGGCCTCGGCTGCGGCGGCCATCACCTGGCAGCCGAGGACGATGTCGTCTTCGGCGGTGTCCTCGGCGAAGTCGTGGCTGATGCCGCCGATGCTGGGTACGAAGATCATCCCGCTCGGCAACTTCGTCGCCAGGATCTGAGCGTCGTGAGCCGCACCGCTCTGCATGCTCATCCACTTGCCCGGTGCACGGCTCTCTGCGGCGTCAACGCAATATCTCTGCATCCGGTCGTCCATTGTGATGGCATGAACGCTGTCGTGAAGCGACTCCAGCTCGATGCCCACATCCGAGGAGCGTCCGAGTTCCTCGATATGGGCCTCCAGCCCTCGCGTCACAGAGTCCAGGAACTCCTCGTCGGCATCTCGCACCTGAAGGCGGACCTGGGCTTCACCTGGCACGATGCTCACTGCTCCCGGCTGGAATCTGATGTCGCCGAACGTCCACACGGTCGCGGCTCGAGCTGACCGGGCCAGCAGGTGGTCAAGATCATGAGCGGCGTGGATGGCAGCGACGCCGGCATCTCGGCGCAGAGCCATCGGTGTGGTGCCCGCATGGTTCTGGGAACCGTGGAAGTGGATGACAAAGTTCCGGACGCCGACGATGGAGGTCACGACCCCAATCCTGAGGCCGGCCTGCTCCAGAAAGGGTCCTTGCTCTATGTGAGCTTCCAGGTATCCCAGATACCTGTCCTGGTCCATGATCGAACGGGGGACTCCGCCCAATCCAACGTGGCGGAGCAGGGCACCCATCCGTTCACCCGCGATGTTCGGCGAGTCCATGAGTTCAGCATCGGTGAACTCCCCGCAAAAGGATCGACTGCCGATGCTGCTGAAGTGTGTGCCCTCTTCATCCATCCACGAAGCGACATCGATTCCGACCCCGGGAATGCCGCCGGCTTCGCGATATGCCCTTGTTATCTCGAGCCCGTAGATGACCCCCAGTGCGCCATCGAGCCACCCGCCCGTTGGCTGGGTATCGGAGTGAGAGCCGACCAGCAGTGCCCGAGAGCAATACTCGCTCCTGGCGATGACGTTCCCGACACCATCGATCGATGCCTGAAGGCCTGCGGCCGCCAGCTTGTCCACCAACCAGCGACGCGACTTCATGTCGACATCGGAGAATGCCGTGCGCACCACACCGTTGCCGACACTGCCGAAGGAACGGAGCGACTCGAGATCACTCAGCAGGCGTTCGGGGTCGATCTCGATCATGCAACCCTCGACACTATCTCCTGAGAAATCGACCATGCCTGCGCCTGGGCATCTGCTTCGTCTAACACCGCTGACCAACAACACTCCGATTGCTCCCCGGTATCATTGGCCCATGAAGGTCACGGTGGTGCGGTGGTTGGGTTCAGCGGTTCTCGTCTTGCTGGTGATTGGCTGCGGGACCAGCGAGCCCAGCGCGGACTCGGCCGAGTCGAGCACATCCGTGGTGCCGACGATCACCTCTGACTCTTCGATCACCGACGACCACGCGGTGGCGAGCGTACCGACGTCGACGCCACCGTCGACCACGACGACCATCGAGGATCTCCCAGACGACATCGATGAACTGAGATTGGCCATCGGGGCGTCGCTCGAAGCCGGGAGTATGCGCTACACCATCGACACATGGGCCGTGTTCGAGGGCGCAGCGTCGAAACGAACGATCTTGAACGGGTCCTTCGACGCAGTAGCCCAAGCCGGCACCGGAACGTCCAACGCCACGCTTCGCGGAGCGACCGTCGAGATTATCGAACGAGTCATGGATGCCCTCGAGCGCACCGAAGACATCGACGACCGACGGTCAGACGCCGGCGACATCCTTGTCTCCGCGAGTGAACCGATCGTTGACTATCGCCACATCGACGGCACCTCGTGGCTCGCGACCCGCGACGGCGAACGGAACTGGTTGGAGCTCGATCGGCCAGTACCACTCTCGCCATTCGACCTGCTGGAACAGATCGGCATCCAGCTCATCGAGGTGACACGCCTTGAGTCATCGGATCCGCGCGTGACCTATGAGATCGTTCTCCATCCACCCGACATGGAGTGGTTTGGTCCCTTCATGACGGAGTTCATCGAACCACTGCTCTACAGCGAGCCCTCGTCGTCACCGATGACGGGATCGATTGTTGTCGGGACCGATGAACGTGTCGCTCAGATCTATCTCGATGTTGGAGATTGGTGGGTCTCATCGGATCCTCGAATCGACCCGTCCGAGGGCACCAACGCATCCATCGGGGTCGTGTTGACCGCGTACGGAACCGTCGTCGAGGTTGAGAGCCCACGCTGAAGCAGGTCGACGTTCCCGGTCGTCACAGCTAGTCGGTCTTCGATGACGAGGTCGAGCAGGTCTATGGTCTCGGTTGTGACGAGAGCGACCGTGGTCAACATCCTGCACGACGACTTCGATGTCTATATCGGACGTGAGGTACCGGAGCACGAGATCGCCGGCAGCAAGTGGGGGAACCCGTTCATCCTCGCCGACGAGACCGAAGCCGAACGTCAGCGTGTGATTGGGCTCTACCGCGATTGGATTGCCACGCAGCCTGAACTCATGGGAGCACTCGTGGAACTACGGGGCAAGCGGTTGGCATGCTGGTGCGCTCCGAAAGCCTGTCACGGTGACGTACTGGTAGAGCTCGCCGAGAACCTCTGACACCAGTGGGGCTCTTTGTCCGGTGGATCTCGGGCCCGACGACCTGGCGAAGGCTGGAGCGAACGGCCCGCCCATTCGGGCAACGGACCTGAGGCCGGCTTCAGCGCGGTTCGTTCGGTTGTGGGGGCTTCGGTTTCGCGTGGCGATTGTGGTGGCAGCAGGCGCAGAGCCGTTCGAGTTCGTCGGTGTTCGTGTGCCTGGACAGTGCGTGAGCGATGGTGTGTCGTCGGAGAGGCGGTTTCGGGTTTCGTCGACGTGTATGAGCAGCTCGTATCGGCCCGAGGTGTTGGCGTCGAAGAGACGGTTGAACGCATCGCTGCGCTGTTGGGCGAGCGACGGCTAGTCTCCCGATGGTTCCCTGACCGGTCTGGTGCACATGAGCTCTGCCTCGACCGCCGCGTTGAGTTTGGCGGCGTCTCCCGCAGGTTGTCGGATGGTGGTGACGGTGGTTCCGTCGGGGTCTGTGCGGGTCTCGTAGCTCCGGCTGGCGACGTGTCGGTTGTGGATGACGGCTCGGGTCTTGGCGCATGAGATCTGGCCGGCTTGGAACGCGTCTGCGGACGCGTGAAGCCCACGCAGAGCACGACCCACGCGGATCCAGTTACGCACCGTGCACACCTCGAGGTCGAGACGGGGAGCGAGCCAATGTGCAGCGGACCGGGCGCAGTCGACGATCCAGACCGGTCCATCAGCGAAGTCGGCGCAACCGATGATCGGGTCGTGGTGGGCCTTGGCCCAATGTCGACCAGTGTCGATCAGATGGCGAGCACCCTGTCGATGTTCGATCAGTTCGGCCCTCGTGAGGAAATCGGTGGTCATGATCGGGTGCCTTCAATCTGTCGTGGAGAAGTTTGAAGGCTGGCCGGTTATTCGGTGATCTGCCACCCGAGACCTCGCTCCTCGTCCGTGTCTGTCCGGGAGTTCGGCTGTTCGTCGTTGCTTCGCGTACGCGAAACCGTACCGAGGGGGTGGGACAGCCATGACGAGAGTGGCTGCTGAAGGCGGAGGTTTGGTCACCGCAGGCGAACCCGACACCCGGGACTGCCGTGGGTGTCGGTGCAGCCTTGGTCGGCAAAGCCGGCGCGTGTCAGGGCTTGTAGCCGTCCACCACGTGGGCGATCAGGGCGAGATAGTTGTCGTCGAACTCGCCAGCAGAGGGCTCGAGATGTTGGCGATGGAACAACTCGGCTGCGCTGAGTTTGTGATCGTCGGCATCTGTTGCCTGATCGATCCCTTCACGAACGAGCGCCCAGTAGGCGAACGTGTCGCCCAGTTGGACAAGCAGCCGCTGGGACAGCAACGTCTGTTGGGCGAAGGGTGCGTTTCGAATCTCGTCGAACAGTCGACGACAGTGATCGATGGCAGAGTCGAGGGCGGCGCGTTCGGGGCGTGATGTGTCGATCTCGCCCCCGAGTTCGGTGATGGTGGTGAGGAACACCTGGTCGTAGCCGAGGCGTTCGATGTCTCGAAGCACCTGCATCCGCATCGTGTTCTGTGAGCCCTCCCACTTCTCCATGGTCATGGCGTCTCGGATCAAGCGAGGCATCGACGACGTCTGCTCGATCATGCCGTTGCCGGCCATGATCTCGGCTGCGTCCTGGATCCGGCTCAGGATTCGGGTGCACCACACAGCCTTGTTGACATTGGCCATGAGTCGACAGAAGGCACGCATTTCGGCCCGGGATTCGCGGCCGGTGTCGATGTCGTCCTGGATGGCGGCTACCGCGAACGACGACGCGGTGCCAGCCAAGAGATCGGTCTTGACGTGGGCCAGGTTCTCCTGAACGAGTGGGTACTCGATGATCGCCTTCCCGAACGCGTGCCTGGTATCGGCGTATGACCGGGACAGCTGGTAGGCGCGGCTGAGCATGCCTCCCATCGCGATCGGCATGGTGATTCTGGAATGGTGGATGACGAGCTTCATCAGGTTCTTGAAGCCTTCGTCCAAGGGGCCCAGAGGTGTGGCGTGGGCGTCGTGGTAGTCGATCTCGGCTGAAGCGAGGGCGCGGGTACCGAACTTCTCCTTCAGGCGTCTGAAGGTGAAATGGTTTCGTGTGCCGTCGGGCAGCAGGGCGGGGACCAGGAACATGGCCAGACCGCGTGTGCCCTCGCGTTCGGTGTCGAATCGGGCGGTGATGACCTGGATGTTGGCGTTGGCGTTGGAGCAGAACCACTTCTCGCCGCGGATTCGCCAAGTGCCGTCGTCGGCTTGCCAGGCACGGGTGTCGTTGGCTCCGACGTCGGAGCCTCCCTGCACCTCGGTGAGGAATTGAGAGCTGGTCCAGCCCTTGGAGAAGGAGGGTTCCTCGAGTTTGGCGATGATCTCGTCGCGATCGGGGAAGGACTCGAGGGATCGCAGCAACCGCGTGGTCTCGTAGTTGCAGATGACAGGGCAGTGATGGCCGGTGTCACCGGCATGGTTCGACACATAGTGAAAGGCGAAGCCCTCGGTCAACCCGCCGAGGCGGGCCAAACGCGTGACAACTCCGGTGCCGTAGATCAAGTCACCCGACACAGGGTAGGAGTGGTCGTGCACCACGTGGTCGTCGCGCTCGCCGATGCCGTTGTAGCGGTCGATCCGGGGCAGGTTGAGGCGGAAGTCGCCGTGGTTGACAGCTTCCTCGAGTGTCGTCGGTACGACCGCGCCGAAACGGCTGAGGTCCTCGTGTACCTGTGGGTAGCGCTCACCGAGGTGAAAACGAATGGTGTGCGCGAAGTCATCATCGAAGTGGTAGACGTTCCGCGAGGTTGCTTCCTGCCAGCGGCGTAGGTTGTTGCGTCCCACGGCATGGCCAGGCTGAGTTTCCTCGAGTCGGCCGGGTGGATCTTGGGGTGCCGAACTTGTCGTCGGGGGTTCCATCAGGGCCATGAGCTTGTCTCCTAGTGGCTGGAGTTGACTCGACTGTATTGTTCGAGGAGGCATCCGACCATAGGTGAACAGGCCAAATGTATGGTTGACTCGGCCACGTGATCGACGTTGCGATTTTGGTGCCCGAGCCATCGGTTGCCATGAGCGCCGTACTCATCACCGATCTGTGTTGGGTAGCAGCGTTGTATGCCGAGCAGGATCCGACTGACAAGATTCGGGTGATCGGTCTCTCCGGCGATCCCGTCCCGTCTTTCTCAGGCCTCGACGTCGCCGTGAACGGCTCACTCGCCGATGTGGAGGAGGCCTCACTGCTGTTCATCTCGGCATTCTGGGGATCGTCGGGTCGCGCGCTCGACCGAAACGCCGAGGCTCTGGGCTGGATCGAGCGCCTTGCCTCTGCGGGAACCCGCGTTGCCGCTTGCAGCACGGGGACATTCCTCCTCGCCGCCACCGGGCTGCTCGACGGTCGTGTCGCCACCACGTATGCGCCCTATGCAAAGACCTTTCGCCGGCGGTTTCCCGCGGTGCTTCTTCACCCCGAGCGGGCGATCACCGACGCAGGCGAACTCATGTGTGCCGATGCCATCCCGTCGAGCCTCGACCTGATCATCGCCTGTCTCGGCGATCTCCACGGACCGGATGTGGCAAGGAGGCTTGCCGCCGATTTCTTGATGGGGATCCGACGCAGCTACACCGTGGCCAACCTGGCGTTCGACGGCCAGAAATACCACGGCGACCGCACAATTCTTGCTGTGCAAAGGTGGTTCGAGCGCCACCTCGACGAGCCGATACGGGTACAGGACGCGGCTCGCCAGTTCGGCCTCAGCTCTCGAACCCTCTCCCGGCGCTTTGCCGCCGCCACCGGAGAAGCACCGTCGCTCTACCTGCAGCGACTCCGGATCGAGAGCGCCAAGAGCCTGTTGGCCCAACCCGGGATGACGGTGGGGGAGGTGGCGCGCGCTGTCGGCTACGTCGACGTCGCATCCTTCAGCGCCACGTTCAGGCGGCGCGAGGGTGTTGTCCCGTCGCTCTACGGTCTGTCGGAGCACTGAGGCGAGCGACTTCTACCGTTCGGGGCTAGCGGTGGTGAGGTGCGCGCCGTGGGCCCGACGGTTCGGGATGTGTCGTCGACACAGATCTCGATCGGGTGACCGAAACCCCACCTCAACTGAATAGTGTGATGACAATGGGCCATATGACATTTGGGCCGGAGTTGAGCCTCATCGATGATGCTGCCGTCGGCGTGCTCGGGTTCACCGCCAGGGATCTCACCCCCAGGGCCGTCGCGGTCACCCCCTACGTGATCGATGGCAAGCCCACCGTCACGACGACCCTGGCCCTACTCACCAAGGCCAAGATGTTGCGTGCCCGTCCCGCCGCAGCGCTGCTGGCCGGGGGTGTGCACGTCAGCGCCGACACCACCCTGGAGATGCACCAGGATTCTGAGTGGTTCGATGCCAACTTGCGGGCTGCGGAGGCGAGGAAGTATCCGCCTGCAAGGTCTCTTCTGTCGATCCCCTTCCACCGACGCCTGTTGTGGTGGTACCTGGGGCGAGTCGTGATCACCTTCGACAGCGCGACGATCACGACGCCCGGCGTTGGGGACCGTGTCACCATCACCTCGGTTGTTGACGGCGAGATCGTGATCACGCCGCTCGCCGATCAGCTCTCGACCGATACCGAGAACATCGAGCTCGGGACCGAGGTACCCGACGGAGCCGGATGCCTGCTCGTGCATCACGAGACCGACAACATGGATGAACTGTTGGCATTGACGCTGCGCGGCGAAGTCCGTGAGGGAGTTCTGGCTGTGAAGTCTCGCCACGGATCGATCCTGCCTCAGAACCCGGGAACCCTCACACAGATACGCTCCCTCTTCACTCTCGGCCGCGCCGCCAGGGCCAACCGAGACCTCATCGACAACTGGAGTGCTGGCACGACGGCTACATGAGCCGACGACCGAGCGCCGCCCGTACTCGTGATTCGTAGGCAGTTCACGTAGCGACGATTGCGCAACCGTGGTGTTGGTATTGCCGGCGGATGCCCAAGATCGTCGACCATGGCCAGCGTCGACAAGAGATGACCAGAGCTGCTCGCCCGCAACCGCACCCGAACACACGGAGTTGGTTGACGGCTGACCGATCGATCGGTCAGTATGACGTCATGAGGACACCCACCCGGACGGGGAATGGCTGATGACGGTCACAACAACCCGTGATCCTCGAGTGGTGATCGTCGAGGCAGCAACCGAGCTGTTTTCGCGGCGAGGAGTGGATGGCGTGAGCATTGCCGACATCGCCTCCGAGGTGGGCATGTCGAAGGCGAACGTCCTTCATCACCATCGCACGAAGGAGGATCTCTACAAGGCCGCTCTTCTTGGGGTCGGCGAGTCCCTCCAAAACTGTGTAGCGCTCGCTGGCACGGGCCGCTCCGCTTCGAGGCGTCTCGAATCCGAGATCCGCGCCTGGGGGAAGGACCGACCAAGCGAGGTCCGGTTGCTCACCTACGGGCTTCTTCGCCTCACCGATCATCCCGGCCGTTGGGTGCTCGAAGAGTCGGTGGCGGCGATGGTGGCTGTCATGGACGGTGCCGACCAGCCAGCACGGATGGCAAACCTGATCGCTGTGCTGGGTGAGGTCACCTACGAGACCCTCATCGACCCACTGGCGGGCCGCCTCGCCGACCTCAAGAAACAATGAAGGGAGACAGATGACCGGACCGAGGACCGAACCAACAACCCGATCTGGGATCCCGCTAAAGACCTCCTACGAGGCCGTCGACGTCTCGGACCGAATGCTGGAGAGGCCGGGCGAGTACCCATTCACCAGGGGTCGGCTCACCCGGCCCGGTGCCGCTGCGGGAGGATGGATCCATCGCGAGCTCTCCGGCGAGGGAGGTCCCGCCCAATCCAACAGGCAGCTCCACTACCTCCTCGAGCATGGCCAGGCCGGCCTCGATGTCATCGGCGATGGGCCCACACAATCGATGCTCGACGCCGATCATCCTCTTTGTCGGCACTCGGTCGGCACCCAGGGTGTTTCGTTGTGTCGCCTGAGCGACTACGCAGGACTGTTTGCGGGAATCCCTCTGGATCAGGTCTCAATCTCCAGCTCGGTTCCGGCCGCGTTTGCGCTGACGGGTCTGATCCACGCCGCAGAGCAGGCTGAGATGCCGCTCGGCCGGCTCAGGGGATCGGTGTTGCAGCCGCCCCTCTATGCAAATGACGCGGCCTACGACTCGTTCATGCCCATTTCCCTGGCTAGCCGCCTCTCGGTCGACACGATCGCATTCTGCGCGGAACACCTTCCGAAGTTCCACTCATATGTGGAAGACACGTACTTCTTCAGTGAGGGTGGTCTGAGCGCGATCGAGGAGCTCGCCCTCGGTTTTGTTCAGATTCGGCACCTCGTCGGTCAGACCCTGGCCCGGGGAATTCCGATCGATTCGTTCGCATCGAGGATCGCTCTGCTGGTCAATTGTTCAATGGACTTCTTCGAAGAAATCGCGAAGATCAGGGCAGCCCGCCGGTTGTTTGCCACGATGATGCGCACCGACTATGGCGCCACCGATCCGCGCTCGCTCTCGCTGAACGTCACCAGCCACACATCGGGTCTGACCCTCACGGCCGAACAACCCATCAACAATGTGGTTCGCGGCACGGTGCAGGGTCTCGCTCTTGCCCTCGCCGGTGTGCAGGCCATGGAGATCTCGGCGTTCGACGAGGGATTCCGCACGCCGAGTCCCGAGGCTCATGTCGTTGGGCTGCGCACCCAGCAGATCATCGAGAAGGAGAGCGGTGTGACCCGATCGAGTGATCCTCTCGGAGGTTCACATCTGGTCGAGAGCCTCACAGACGAGATCGAGAGTCGCGTTCTGGCCATGGTGCACGAGATCGAGAGCCTGGGCGACCCGATCGAGCTGGCCGAGCGGGGCCACTTCCGACAGATCTTCACCAACGCGGCCGTGCGCTACCAGCACCAGGTCGAGAGTGGCGAGCTCCAGATCGTTGGCAAGAACTGCTACCGGATGAGCGATGAGGACGATCGTCTGCTCAGAGACATCGCCGAGACCAAGATCGAGCCGGACCGAGACCGCATCGCCGAGATCGCTGCCTTCCGGAAGAGTCGCTCCAACGACGACGTTGTGCGTCAGCTGAGGGTGGTGCTGGCATCGGTTGGGGACCCGGAGGCCAATCTGATCCCGGCGGTACTCGATGCGGGCAACGCCGGGGCCACGATGGGCGAGATCGCAGGAGCCATGCGTCAGGCCCATGGCCACCCTTTCGATCCACTCGGCTACCTGAAATCGCCTCTCTAGAGCACTCACAACAAGAACCCCGTCGGGCCCACCGACCAGAAAGGACAACTCGATGCAACCGATCCGCATCCTGGTTGGCATGTTCGGCGTCGACCAACACGAGGTTGGTGCTCTCGCGGTCAGCTCGGCCCTGAGCGACGCAGGCATGGAGGTCGTTTATGTCGGCCGTTTCCAGACACCCGAACGCATCGTGTCGACCGTTCAGGACGAGGACGTCGATGTCATCGGGATCAGCTGCCACTCGTGGGAGTACATCGAGTACACCCCCGAATTGTTGCGGTTGCTTGCAGAGAACGACCTCACCACACCGGTGGTCCTTGGCGGATCTGTCATCACCGCCGCCGACACATCCGACATGATCGGCCAGGGGGTCGCCGGGGTGTTCGGCCCGTCGACACCGATGGAGTTGATCATCGATGACATCACCGCTCTCGCGGCAGGCCGAAATCTTCGAGAATGACCACAGATTGGCTCCAGGAGGCCCTGTTCGAACCAGGCGGGAAGGCAGCGGTTCCGCCGCGGCGACTCTGGGGTCGAATCCTCTCCATCGCCGAGGCAGACGCGGCGGCGTTGCCCCGACTTCTCGAGTGGGCCCAAGAGCGGGTTCGTTGTGCCCTACTGATCGGAGTCACCGGTGCTCCGGGAGCGGGCAAGAGCACCCTCATCGGCAAGCTCGCCCGTCAGATGGACAGTTCCGGACATCGGGTGGGTGTTCTGGCGATCGACCCATCGAGTGACCGCACCGGTGGTGCCGTTCTCGGCGACAGACTCCGAATGGAAGCTGGTGGAGGTGACGACATCTTCTTCAGGTCGATGGCCACCAGAGGCGGGAGAGGAGGCCTGGCCAGAGCGACCGTCATCTGTGCTCAAGTGCTGGCCGGATTCGGGCTCGACCGGATCATCATCGAGACCACGGGTACCGGCCAGACCGACACGGCCATTGCGGCAGTCAGCGATCCCGTCCTGTTGGTCACCGAACCGGGGCAAGGCGACGAGATTCAGGCGATGAAGGCCGGAGTGATGGAACGAGCCGACGTCATTGTTGTCAACAAGGCGGACCTGCCCTCCACCGACCACTTCTGTGCCGCCCTCGACCTGGCGATGTCGGCCCGAGCCTCGGAGGTACCGCAGATTCTCCGCACGACGTCCACGAGTGGGGAGGGGATCGCCGAACTCGCCGGATGGATCGCACGCCGCCCAGTTGGTCCACGATCGGGTTTCACGTCCCTCTCCCCGGAGGCGGCCACCGACTATCTGACCGAACTGTTTCGGGTGCGGCTGCGCGATGGATTCGATCGCACCTCCGACGACGCCGGCTCGGACCCATTCGACATCGTCGCGTTGACCACACGTATCGACGCCGTGATCGACTCTCGGGTCATCGGGCGTCTGACCGATCTCGACCTGCTCGAAAAGGAAGTGACATGACCGATCCCGAGTTGGCAGCCATGGGCCGTCGCACCGTCGATCTGCTGCAGGAGGCCCTCGACGAGGGTGATGTTGCCACCGCTCGGCGGCTGGCAAGACGTATGTACGGCGAGTTCTCCTCGATGCACGATCTCTATCGGAATTGGATCACCGGGTTGGCGTCTTTCATCGCCCGCAGAGATGGCGACGAGGTGGCAGCGGAGGCTCTCAGAGAAACCGTGCAGCGCTTCACCGACGAGATAGGGCCGATCTACGACGGTGCCAGCGATCGCGAACGCATCACCTTCCTGGCCGCGGGAATCCGTGGGCATCTTCAGGAGGTCGAGGTTCGTGAGGAAGCCGGCTACTACGAGATCGTGGCCCCTGTCTGTGGCAGTGGTGGTCGTTTGATCAACGACGGCGGATACGAGGGTGACGACGCGTTTCATTCGATCGAGGGACCGAGTCCGGTCACCTTTGGCCGCGCTGAGATCCCGATCTACTGCGCTCACTGCCACTTCCAGAACCAGGCCATTCCCGCAGGCCAGGATCGCCCCCTGTTCGAGACCATTCCGGCCGAAGACCTCGGCCACATGCCGTGCCGCCTCCGGGTTCACAAAACCGTCACCGACATCGATGCCTGACCGGGCACCTACATCGAGAAGGAACCACACAATGCAGTTCGAAACCCTCACCTACGAAGTCGATGACCACGTCGCGGTCCTCACCTACAACCGACCCGAGCAGCACAACGCCATCAACCGTGTGATGAACACCGAACTGCAGGAGGTCTGGCCCCACTTCCGCGACGACAAGGACGCGTTTGTCATGGTCATCGCAGGGGCCGGTCGGAACTTCTGCGCTGGGTGGGATCTCGCCGATGCGGCCGATTGGCGTATGTCCGACTGGGACGAGTTCCGCGAATACGTCTACAACTCACCTGGCGAGTGTGGCTACACGCGGCGGATGGACGTGCACAAGCCGGTCATCGCCGCTGTGCAGGGCCATGCGGTGGCAGCAGGCCTCGAGACGGCGATGCTCGCCGACATCCGTATCGCGTCCGACGATGTTGTGTTCGGTGCTCTCGAGCGTAGGTGGAACATCGTCGGTGGCGACGGGCTGACCGTCCGACTTCCGCTCATCGTCGGATACGCGAGAGCGATGGAGATGATCATCACCGGTCGCGAGGTCCGGGCCGACGAGGCGCTGCGTATCGGCCTGGTGAACGAGGTCGTATCGCCGGGTGTGTGTCTGGATCGGGCGGTCGAACTCGCGCACCAGATCGCCGCCCTGCCGCAGGGGGCAATCCGCACCGACAAGGAGACGGTCAATCGCAACGTCGGCCGCACGTTCGATGAACGGTTCCGAAATGAAGCCGAAGCCACGATGTCGATGAGGATGCGCCGAGATACCCAGGACATCGGAGCCAGGGCCTTCAAGGACAAGGTCACACCCGTGTGGCCCAACCACGGGTTGTAGACCCGAAGGTCGGGCCGCGGTCCAGGCGTGTCGACCCAGCGACGAGGAACCAAGCACCGGTGTCAGCCGGCCACCGACGCCTACCCGCCGAGGGATGGCTTTGGGCTCACCGCCGGCGGGTCGGCGAGCGGGTCGCGAGACTCGACCGAAGGCAGGCGCAGGGCGGCGATGACCCGGTTGGCGCGGCCACGTCGTTTGGCTTCGTACACGGCCGCGTCGGCGAGTTCCAGAAGTTGAAAGGGTTCACAGACAGTTGGCGAGACTGCGACGCCCATCGAGAGGGTCAACGAGAACTCGTGTCCCTCGGATCGGATGGGCTCGCTTGTTCTCTCCAGCATCCGGTCGGTGAGCTCCGCGGCCCGGGCGTGTGAGCAGCCCGGGATGATCACAGCGAATTCGTCTCCGCCGAACCTTGCGACAACTCCCTCGTCGCCCACGGTCTCAGCCAGAGTCGCCGCTGTTCGGATCAGGGCCTGGTCACCGGCCTGGTGGCCGTATGTGTCGTTGATCGTCTTGAAGTGGTCCAGGTCGACGAATGCGAGCGCGAGACCCGACCCCGAGCTGGCAGCGATGTAGAGCCTGTCGTCGAAGGCCCGTCGATTGAGAGCACCGGTGAGCCCATCGCGCGATGCTACGTCCTTCAGGTGTGCGGTCACCTTTGCAGCCTTCACAGCCCCCGATGTTTGGCCAACAAGGGCGACAAGGGCCCTTGCCAAGTCCTCGCCGATGGGCGTCGGTGACCAACCAGCGACGACCATGTCGGAACCCGGCTCGAGCACTTGGGCACTGTGTGCCTTCACATGGTTGTCCTGAACCCACGACGAGACAACAACAGAGAGGGCAGCTACGCCAAGGGTCGGATCGACCTGTGCGATATGACGGCCGGTTCCAGCTACCAGATTGGGCGTGGCCTCGCCCGCCGCCCTGACCGTGGCCGTGTCGAAACCCAGATCGACGGCTGCTGCCGCGGCGATGGATAGGGCCTCGGGAATTGTCGTGTTCATGAGCGCGCGAGAAGTCGACTCGAGGGCGGCGAGGCGTCTCTCTCGCTCCGCCGCGTGTTCGGTCAGTATCTGCTGGCGCTCCCATCCAGCGCGCATCCAGCGAGCGACGAGACCGATCGTGACCGAGATCGCCAACAGCATTGCCGGCGCACGAATCAGGTCCTCCGCGTCGGTGACACTTTCCAGCAGTCCCAGTTGGGTCAACATGAGGAATGCCAGACAGCCACCGAGCCACGACAACATCGCTGCCGTGGTTCCGCTTCGAACTGCACCGACGACCACGGGAATGAGCAACACTGCCCAGCTACCGCTGCGGAATTCAGAATCGATCGTGAGCATGATCAAGGCAGCGCCCAACACATCGAGCGACTGTATGAGCCACATCCACCGCCCCGACAGCGGAACCCTGGTGGACAGTGTGTTCATGAACAGAACTCCCACCGCCATCCCCAAGAACTGAAACGCCACGGTCACCCAGCTGCCCGAGTTGGCCACGGGGCGGAATCCGGCGATGACAACCGAGGCGAACACCACGAGGATCACGCGGGCGATGCGCAGCGCTTCCTCGATATCGTCGGCTATCCCTTGTCCGGAACGGTCCTCGCCTGAGATGGCGACGGGACTCCGGGCAAGCTCAGAAGCACTGTCGGGCAGGTTCACCGGGCCCACCTGGGGCGTCGGCCCGACAGCCACTCGGCCCGGCTCACGTAGATTGCCGCAGCGAACAGCAAGAAGCCCCAGACAAGCCACAGCCATCGACCCCGCACGCGCCAGAGCTCGGGCATTCCCACGAAGGGCACCACCAGCAGGCCCACTCCTTGCACCTGGTCGAGGCTCACCGGATCGGGATCGGTGGAAGCGTTGGCGTCTCCCGCCGTTCGTACCTGTGAACCCTCGACCGAGACGACGCGATGTATCACCGACCCCTCACCGGTCTCGAAGTTGATGACGGTACCAACACCAGGCAGTTCGTTCGACGGAGCTTCGGTCACCACAACATCGCCCGAACGAATCGTCGGCTCCATCGATGCCGAGCTGACGATAACCGGTCGGTACCCGAGCAGAGCCGGTCCGACCGATACCACAAGAAGGCCGAAAACCAAGACGACAGCGAAGTTCGCAACGCCGCTGACGATCAGGCGCCACACGGGAACCGGGACAGGCTTGAAAGGATCGGCGCCGAGCTTCTCGGCCCTGCCCGATCCCAGATCGATCACCGTGAACTCGACGATGGCGTTGTGAGGAGTCGAGTCAGAGACGCGCCTGGCCGAGGTCAAGTCGGCCGGGCGGTGTTGGTGAGAACCGTCCAGATTCACTGGGTGGTCTGTCGACCCCGAAGGCATACAGCATCAGTCGGCCACAACCGAACCCGCCTTATCGCAATCCGCGGGCGCTGCCGATGGAGACGTCGCGGTGCTGGCCGTAGGAGGTTGCCGAACTTCGGATTCGACCAGTCTGGGGTTCTCAGTCCTGGGCTTCGAACGTGAAGTCCGCTGTCGAAGTCTGGGATTGTGCCGCGGGGTTGTTCTGTACATCGACGGTGACGCGCAGAGTTTGAGAGGTCGGATTCGCAGCGGCGGTGAAGAGTGCCAGACCCGATGCCCAGTTCAGATATGTCGCAGAGAAGTTGGCGAGCGTGCCGCTATAGACGGTCGATGCCGGAGCGAAACCCGTACAGTTGCCAAACGTTCCGCCGGTGCCGATTTCGATCGTGGTGTCGAGATAGGTGTCCAGCGTGCCGGTGGTGGTGCCGTACATCTTGATGTCGGCCGGCGTGACGGATCCTGAGTAGGTCAACACGATGCACTCGACCACCGCGCTGCCAGGCGTCATTCCGGTGGCCGAGAACAGGGCGGTCCCTGTGTCGTCGTCTGTGATCACAACAGAACCCGTCGAGAACGAGCTGCCCGTGTTGACGCTCGTGTCACTGAACGCGGCCCTCGAACGCGACGCCGTCAGGGCCGTGATCAACAGCAGTGCGGCCGCGATCGACGTCAGCCGCACAGTTGCAACAACAAGTCCCTGGCCGGATCCGGCTCCACGTACGTTTCTCACTTCTATACCAATCGTTCGACACGGGTCAGAGTTGAGTGATGCCGTCGGAGAGCTTTGGGGCCTCGAGACGATGCAGGCTCGCGCTGTTGTATGGCGATCCGGTAGCAAACCCGGACTAGAAATCGATACGGGCCTGGTATGAGGTCGTGTCGTACGCGAACCACAGGTTGTCGTCCGAGTTGCCGTCGACGACGAGCTTGATTACGAGCGCCCGACCGGCGGAGATGGTGTGGGAGAGGGTGCCGAAAGTGAAGGTGATGTCCTGCCAACTCGATGGCCATGGGTTGCTCGTCACCGTGTCGGAGGCAAGCAATGTGCACGACGCGCCGGCAGCCGTGCAATCGTAGAGTCCCGCTTCGGCGGTCGCGTTCTTGCCCGATGAGAAGTCCTTCATGGCCGTGGAAATGGTCAGTTGCGGGGCTGTCGACAGGTCCAAGCCGCCTGCCGCGATATACATCCAGCGCTGGATCTTCGTCGCTTCCGTCTCACCCAGTCCGCTGCCCTTAGCGATCACAAGTCCGGCGAAAGCGTCTCGGTCCGTGTCGTAGTTGTAGAGGCTCGTGGCGGTCGGGGCGTTCGTGTCGAGGGGGAGCAGGCCCTGGGAGCTGGTTCCACCGGTTGGTGGGGACGGGTTGTTGTGCAGGTACAGCACTCCGATCAAGGTTGCTGCGTCCTCGTTGCTGTCGGCGCTCTCCCACCCCAGGTAGTACGAGCGCACCACGTAGTAGTACGTGCCATCGGCCGGGTTGTCGGTGTGGGTGACTGTGGTTCGGGGCGTGATCTGGGCGATCTGGGTGTACGGGCCACCCGAGCTTGTCGACCGGTAGACCCTGTGGCCGGTGGCGTAGGAATCGGGGGTGGCGGTCCAGTCGATTGTGATGTCGGCTCCACCGGTGGCCGCTGTTGAGGTCGGGGGGTCGAGGGTGTCGGAAGTTAGTGCGTTGCCGGAGTTGTCGGTGATGTCGGTGAACGCTGCGCTCGTGTGAGGCACGGTGGAGAGGGCGGCAGCGAGGGCGGCTGTTGTGAGGATGAACGCGAGGTTGGCGACACGTCTTCCCTTGCGGGCCCGATTGTTGGGGGCCGTGTGAGCACTGGGTGATGGATGGGGCGAGCGCGCCCGCGATAGGTGCTGTCTGTTCACCGAGTCACTTCGGTCCGGTAGGTCTTGGGTTTCGATGGTGAAGTCGGCGCTGACGGGTCGGTCTTGAGCTGCATCCGGTCTCACGGCTGAGCGGCGGAGTTTCAGCCAGGTATGGCCTCATGGCTGTCGTCGGGGATTGCAGCCCGACGGTCCATAGCTGATGTTGGAGCCCTCGATGCGATAGTGAGGACCGTGTTGTGGCAGGTCAGGCAGAAGGTGAGGGCTGGACGCAGCTGGTCTGACCATGAGTACCGGGTTCGCCTACGAGCCCGAGATCGAGAATCGAGAATCACCTCGCCACGCGGTGTCTGCGCGGGAGATTCTCGACTCGCCGAACGTCGCATCGGGCTTCCTCTACAACACCGGGGGTGTACATCTGCTATCGATCGCTTTGAGCGAGGCCACGTCACAAGACACCTGTAGCTACGGTTTCACTCACCTCTTCGATCCCTTGGAGATCACTGTCGACTGGTGGAACCGAGACATCGACCACACAACAGGCGATCGGTCCCGCCGGGGAGCCCCACCCGTACGGCTATCTGTGGTGGCTTGGCGATCTGGCCGGCTACCCGACGTTTTCGGCCAGGGGCGGTGGGGGACAGGTCGTGTTGGTCATGCCCGACCTCCAGGTCACGGTCGTGTCGCTCTCCGACCCCGACTTCGGGCACCCGTCGCGACGTTCTGTTGCAAGCCAGTTCACACAGGCACATGTCATTCCCCTGGTTGAGGCATGGATCCGCCAGTGAAGTGATCCCGTCTGGCGGCGGATGGCCATCAAGGCTAGAAAGCAGCCTGACCGGCATATCGCAGACCCAGAAGGAGTGGTCATGTCATCTGTTGAGGGCGGCTGTTTGTGTGGCGCGATCCGATACTCGAGCAGCGCAGAACCCAGGGGGATGTTCGTGTGTCATTGCACAGATTGCCAACGGCAAACCGGCACCGCCTTCTCGGTCATCGTCTCGGTCCCCGAAACCTCGTTCACCATCGCCGGGGAGTCGCTCTCCAGTTTCGACACGGACGGAGACGACAGTGGCCAACCGGTGCATCGGTACTTCTGCAGCAGCTGCGGCTCACCCCTGTTCTCGAAGGTCGAGGCGTTCACTGAATCGGTGTTCATCAAGGCAGGCACACTCGACGACTCGTCCTGGCTCGATCCCAAGTACCACATCTGGACATCGAGCAAGCAGCCATGGGTTCACATCGACGAATCCGCGGCGACATCGGCTCGCAGCTAGCGACGGACTCGAGTTGCTCGAGGTGCATCTGCCGAAGCCGACGCGGAGTTCGGTGGACCGGATTTCCGGGAGCAGAGTGATTCCCTACCTGATGAGGGACACCTCGTTCACGATCAGACCGCGCTTCACCACCATGCGGTGGTTTTCGGTGCGGGCTGCCATGAGGATGTCGTCCGATGGATCGCCATCGACGACCAACAGGTCGGCAGCGTTGCCCTCGGCCAGGCTCCCCTCGTTCTCGAGTGCAAGCAGATCGGCGGCATTGGATGTGCCGGCGATGAGGGCGTCGAGAGGACTCACACCCGCCTCGACCATGAACTCGAGCTCGCGGGCATTGTCGCCATGCATGCAGAACGGCACACCGGCATCGGTGCCCATCGCCACCTTGCCGCCGGCGTCGTAGAACAGCTTGAGCGAGGCAGCACTCTTTCCGCTGATGCGGTCGATCTTGGCCCGCACAAACGCCGGAAGTATCGCCTGCAGCGCTTCATCGTTTTGGATTCGATGGCCGGCGGCGAGGGTCGGCACGAGATAGGTCCCACGAGCCACCATCTCCTCGACGCACTCGTCGGTCATGAACATGCCGTGTTCGATGCTGTCGACCCCACCCCGGGTGGCATTGAGGATCCCCTCGGTGCCCTGGGCATGGCTAGCTGTGCGCTTGTGGAACCGGTGGGCTTCGTGGATCCCGGCGGAGATCTCCTCGAGCGTGAAGTGAGCGTCCTCCGGGTTGACACCCGGTGTCAGCACACCTCCGGTTGCCATGAGTTTCACGAAATCGGATCCGGCATGGATCTGCTCACGCACCGCCTTGACGACCTCGTCGGCACCATCGGCCACCCTGCCGATAGCGTTGCCGTGGCCGCCGGTCATACAGATCATTTTCCCAGCGGCACGGATCGTCGGGCCGAGCTGGGCCCCGCTGTTGCACACATCACGAATGGCGAATTCGAGATAGTCCATGCCGCCACAGTCGCGGATGGCTGTGATCCCGCCCGCCAGTGTTGCCTGTGCGCGTTGCAGACCGGCCAGCACCAGGTAGCCAGGATCCATCCCCTCGCGCATCGCCCGAGGATCGCTCTCGCCGCCGAGGCACAGATGCACGTGGCAATCGATGAGGCCGGGCATCAATGTGCCGCCGGAGGTGTCGATGATGCGCCCACCGAAACCCTCGAACTCCGCATCGGGGGCGACACGGGCGATCACCCCATCTTCTACGAGTACTGCCACCCCGTCGGTTGGAGCGTTCATCCCATCGAAGAGCCGGCCACCGATGAACAGTGTTTGCATTGGACATCCCCTCGGTTCGTGTCCAGCGCCACGTTACCGAGTTTGCAGGCCCTCGACGGTCTGATGGAGGTTGTCTTGGGCACTGGTGCTGACATCGGAGGAGACGATGGATTGGTGATGTTTGTCTCGGTGGCCTGCGGCGTGGTCTCGGCCGGTGAACTCCAGATCCAACTCGGAGCTCCGCTTGGCTGCCCGGAGGTCAGGGTTCTTTGGTCTCGAGGTACGTGCACTCCACGGTTTCGATGTTGCCGCTGAACGCGAACGGTTTGCGGGTGGCGTACACCAGCGAGACAGGTGAGCCGAGGTCCTTGCCGACGTCGAAGGTCTCCGAGAAACTGAACATGGCAGGCATGGTCCGTCCCACACGTGTGCTGGCAACTCGTCGGCCGTCGAGGTCGATGTTCAGCTGGGCGGGGCTGCGGTGTCTGGTCGTTTCCATGACGAGTTCGATGATGGCCTCGTGGTCGCCTGCCGCCATCGCATCGGGCGCGACAGCCGTGGTTCGTTCGACTCCACCGGTGTTGTACTCCGCTGCCAGGATGCCTGCATCGACGTAAACCGTGAACCCACCGGTGATTCCACCCACGCAGAACAGCACACCACTGTCATTGGGTCCGGCGCTGAATCGCACTGTTGATCGGCTGGAGTATCCACTCAGGTACTTCGGGGCCATCGCTTCGGCGATTCGGTCGTCGTCGCCGTCGAAGATCCACCTGTCGACGGTGTTCGACTTCATGAGGTCGGGCCGGAAGACCGATGTGAGCAGACCACCGCCGATCGGGAACACCTGGTTCGCCTCGGCATGCTGATCGAACTGCTCGCGCAGCTCGGCCAGCTTCTCTGGCTGGGCATCGGCGAGGTCGGTCGCCTGGCTGTAGTCGGCACGAAGGTCGTACAACTCCCATCGATCCTCATCGGGATCCCATCCTCGGAATCGGTTGTACTGCGGATCCCACGGGTTGCGCGGTCCGAACGCGCCAGCGAACCAGCCTTCGTGGTAGATACCTCGGCTACCCATGATCTCGAAGTACTGGGTTGTGTGGCCCGACTCCGCTGCGGCGTCGCGACAAGATGGAACGAGCGAGACCCCGTCGATCGGGGTCTGCGATACCCCGCCGACCTCGGCCGGGGGATCGATCCCGAGGACGTCGTAGATGGTGGCCGCCACATCGATGACATGGTGGAACTGATCGCGTGGAACAGGATCGTGGGCGAAACCTTTCGGCCACGCGATGGCGAGTGGTGTGCGGGTACCACCGAAGTGTGCGGCCACCAGCTTGGTCGACTTGAACGGTGTGTCGGTGGCCCATGCCCAACCGGCGTGGTAGTGGTTGTCGACCATCTCGGTACCGAGGGTGTCCATACCGCCGTAGTCGCGGTCGAGGATCTCGATCTGTTCATCGACGGGCACACGGAACCCGTTTTGGCACAGGATTTCGGAGATGGTTCCGAACATCCCCTCTGCTGAGGCGCCGTTGTCGCTGTTCAAGTAGAAGATCAGGGTGTTGTCGAGCTCGCCTTGGGCTTCTAGCTCATCGAGCACCTTGCCGTACTGGTGGTCGGTGTGTTCGGCGAACCCGGCATAGACCTCCATCAACCGTGACTGGAAGCGGCGGTGCTCCTCGGGGACGTCGTCCCAGCGTTGCATCGTTGGGTCGATCGCTGTCAGCTCGGCGTCGGGGGGAATCCATCCGGACTCGAGCTGGGCAGCGAAGGTTCGTTCGCGCAGCGCTTCCCAACCGTCGTCGAACACCCCTGCGTAGCGGTCGGCCCACTCGTTGGGGATGTGGTGTGGTCCATGAACTGCACCGGGTGTGAAATAGATCAGCACCGGAGTGTCGGGTGCGGTGTTTCGGCGACGACGGAGGTACGAGATCGTCTTGTCCGCCATGTCTTCGGTGAGGTGGTAGCCGGGTCCGTCCGGTGGTTCGATCGGCGTCGTGTTCTCGAACAATCGTGGCTCGTATTGCGAGGTCTCGGCAGCCACGAACCCGTAGAAATAGTCGAAGCCGTGTCCCGTTGGCCAGCGGTCGAAGGGGCCATTGCGATTCACATGGTCGATCGGCGTGTTGTGCCACTTCCCGAACGCAGCCGTGGCGTAGCCATACTCGCTCAGCACCTCGGCGATTGTGGACGCCGACCTCGGGATCTCGCCGACGTAGCCGTCGAAGTCGGTGGCGTACTCGGGGATCTGTCCGAATCCGACGGCGTGATGGTTTCGGCCGGTCAGCACACAGGCGCGGGTGGGCGAACACAT
>JAAETH010000677.1 GCA_024228575.1 Actinomycetes bacterium | reverse complement strand
CCATACGCGACCAAACATGCCGCTGGAAACACTACAACCGCGAAGGCTCACGATCTGAAGCCCCCCACCTCAAACACCGCGAACACGCAGGACCAACAGACCTGTGCAACCTCGCCCTGCTATGCCCGTACCACCACGACCGACTACACCAACTCAAACTCCACCTCAAAATGGGCAAAACAGCCGACCACTGGCAACTCAAAGACATCCACGGACAAACCGTCGATCAGTGGACCAAACCCACACCACCCTGGGCAAACCCTTCGGGCACCCGTGCCTCCGACGCCGACTCCGACCCCGACCTGGAAATCGACGCAGCGTAGGCGCGGACCCGGCGTCGAGGTGATGGTCTTCGGCGGCTAGCTGCGCAGTTGGCCGTCGACCTCGGCCCCGATGAGGGCGGCCAGCGCCGAAAGGTACAACCAGATCAGCAGTGCTCCGACGGCACCGAGGGTCGAGAAGGTCGACTGCAGGCGATCGATGTTGTCGTACGCGAGGCTCAGGCCGTAGGTGCTGAGCACCCAGATAGCGGTTCCGGCGACGGCGCCGGCGCTGATGCCGAGCCGCTTTCCGCGCTGGTCGGCCACGACGCGGTAGAGGACGGCGAGAGCGCCGCACGACGTCACCACGACCAGGGGCCACCGTGCGATGTCGATAATGGCGTCGACCGAGCCCTGCAGCCTCGTCGCACGCAACACGGGCGGAAGGACGACAACCAGCCAGAGCATTGTCGCCGTCGACAACAATCCAAGGGCGCTCAGGCGCAGTGCGAACAACCGACCTTGCACCCAGTTGTGTGGGCTCGGCTGCTCGTGAGCCACACGGATGGCGATGACCAACGAATTGACGACGCTACTCGTGGCGTACGCAGCGCCGAGCAGCCCGATGGCCAACCCGATGGTGATGTTGGCGCTGCTGATCGAGGTGACACCCTGAAGCTCGGTGATGAGCAGCTCGCTGACGTTTTCGGGAAGGGCGTCGGTAAGGCCGGCAAGATGGTTCTCGACGTCAGACGGCGAGGCAACGAGCCCGTAGACGGCAACGACCACAACAAGCGATGGCAGCAGTCCGAGGGCGGTCGTGAACGCAACTCCCGATGCGAGCAGGATCGTGTGGTGTCGTGACATTCGGATCACAATGCCTGTGAAGAACCGCCAGGGATTCATGCAACAGAGCAGTGTACGGCCGCTGTGTCACCACCCCGTGCTACAGGAAACTCTCGATCGCCGAGTTGACCTGATCAGGGAACTCGCAGAATACGAGGTGGCTTCCACCTTCGACGATCTCGACTCGTGCGTTCGGCATTCGTTCCCTCAAGAACTCGGAGTATTTCGGCGGCGTCATCACGTCGTCGGTTCCGACGATGGCGAGTGCTGGTGTTTCGATCTCGCCCAGGCGATCGATGATGTCGAATCTGTCGCACGCCATGAGGTCTGAGAGGAACGGCTTGGCGCCCATACGTCGTCGAGCGTCGGTAAGGTCCTTGGCGAGATCGGGGTCCACGAGATCGTAGGTGTTCTCGAACATGGCATCGAAGCCTTCATCGCCCGCCACGAACCCTTCGAGTGCCTCGAGCATCGCCGGATGCACACGCAGGCGTGCGCCCGAGCCGATGAGCACGACGCCGGCTAGTTCGCCCGGGTGGTCGACAGCCAGCTGAAGGGCGATGGCACCACCGAGCGAGTGGCCGACGATGACGGGCTGCTCGATGCCTCGATCTGTGATCTCGTTCCAAGTCCAGGCTGCCGCCGCCTCGATCGACTCGCAGAGATCGCCGTCGGGACGGCCAGGAAGTGTCAGCGCAACCGAATCGCCGAAGTGTTCAATCTGATAACGCCAGACACCAGCGTGACCACCGGACCCGTGGACGAACACCAAGGTCATCTGCGACCCCTCTCAACAGTTTCGAGTTCTGGTCCGAGCGTAGATCGGTCAGCTGCTCGAGAGGACATCAAGACGGTGGCAGCCTCCCCCCGCCAATCTCCGCGGCTCCGATGCTGCCAGATATCACCGGGACACAATCATCTAGGAACCGGTTCGCCTGCGTGCAGCGGCAGGGCTCTCGGCTTCGAGCCGACGCTGCACCGCCTCCTTGCGGACGAGCTTGATCGGAACACCAATGGCGTCGCCAGGCGGCAGGACATCGGCCGGATAGATGGCCACCTTCTGCTTGTCGGCGATGCGCCCACCGTTCATGTCGAGACCTCTGGCGTTTGTCCCCTTGTCGGGCACGATGGCACGTTCGTTCTTCCACTCGAGATCCCACCACCACTTCTTGACGTGGTTGATCGAGCCGTTGCCGACCCGATCATCGAGTTTCGCAACGAGCGACCGCACAAAAGGCAACTTGATCGCGCTCCACAACAAGGCTCGCTCGGCGAGAAGACCCTCGGCGTTGAATGGGCATGTCTTCATGCACCGCCCGCAGGCCGCTCCCTTCATGTTGCCGAGCCGGTACTTGGCGCACTTCTCGATGTCGGGCTTCCACATCTCGGCACCGTTGAACATGATCTTGTCGCCGAACTCGATGGCACCACACGGGCACTCGCGAGCACATTTGGTGCACCTGTTGCAGAAGTCCTGGAGACCGAAATCGATGCGTCTGTCGGGAACGATCGGCATGTCGGTGGTGAGCACGACCGATTTGAAACGGGGACCGAAGAACGGGTTCAGCACGACTTCGCCGATTCGTGACATCTCGCCGAGCCCGGCCCGCAGCACGAGCGGGACGTGCAACACATCGGAGTCCGAGTTGGTCTGGCTGCGCGCACTCCAGCCGAGCGAGCGAATGTGTTCGGCCATGACACCGGCGATCTGGCCGCCACGCATGTAGGCACGCATCGATTGGGCGCCGCTGACCCAGTCGTCGCCGCTGGCACCTTCCATCGTTTCGTATCCCTGGTCGAGCAGTATGACCACCGCGTTGGGGTGGTACGGCTCGATGACGGCACCGTCGCCACGGTGTGAGTACCAGGCATAGGTCGGAACGTCACACACCCCTACGATGTCGCCCCCGAGGTGATAGGCCAGTGTTTTCAGTGCGTCCGTGTTCGCCTGTGGGTCGCTGGTTCCCGAGGCCACAGCGGAGGCGACTTCGCCATCCTGGTGCGGCACCATCGACCTGATCTGTTGCACGTATGTCTGCGCCTGGGGAGTTTTGTAGGCGAAGACCTTCACGTCCTGCTGGAACTTGGGACCCATGTCGCCGTGTGCGGCGCGAGGGAAACCTCCGGCCCGAACCGGCACGCGCGGAACCTCGTCGTCGATGATGAGTGTGGTCGGTTCGTCGACGTGGTTCACCTTCTCCATCGGGTAGCGGCCCATGTGCAAAGGGCGGTGGTCGCCGTTGAGGCGGCCAATGCCGGCCCTGGTCCCCCCACGCCCGAAGAGCCAGCCCGGGCTGCTGGTGCTCTTCAGGTCGTCCAGACGGGAACGCCGGGCGAGTGGTGCGTCGGGGGAAAGGTCCATCTCGGTGCTCACGACCGAGAGCGCGAACCCGGTGTCGAGAAAGGGTGCTCGCAAACGTCCGCCGTCGATCTCGACGAGCCCTGCTTGCAGCGCGACCCGGTCGATGTCGAGTTCGCTGCCGGTCGGGGTGTGGGCGACAGCCTCGAAGCCGACATGGCGAATGAACGATGCGGTGATGACGGACAGCTCCGATGCCCGCAGGTCGGCGTTGACTTGTCGCGTGCCATCGATCCACTCGTCACCACGATTGGGTGTTGCGACCGTTCGGCTGAAGGCGACCAGCGTGACCACCGCGTACCGGTGGCCGAGGTGAGCATCGGCCCACGCGTCGTTGGGGATGATGCCACACCCGGCCATGTCGGCATCGAGGAAATAGAGGCCGGCTTTCAGGTTTGCCGACCGCTCTGCGGGATCGTCTGGGATCGGGGCGGGAGGGAAGACCTTTCCCCGGCGTTGGGTGTCGAACAGATCGAAATAGGTCTTGTAGGCGTCTTGTGCGCTCTGGGGGCCGGGCACCCGCGCTTCGGTCGGACGTGGGGGGATCTGTGGCCCCAGCCCGGGTGGTGGCGCCTCTGGGTCGCTCAGCCGTGGAAGACGTTCGAGTGGGTACGGCCCGAGGTGCACGGGTCGCCTTCTGTGCGAGAAGAGCTTCATCGAGCGGCGCTAGCTACCGGGCAGCAGGAAGTTGATGACGTCGCGAGCGGTGTAGGTGTCGGCCCCGTCGGGGATGAACCTCGAGATCTGGGAGATCTCATCGCCCGAGGTGATGAGCATCGGCTCCGGGTTGCCGTCTTCTTGGATCTGTCCCAGTCCGACGTTCGCCAACAACGAGTTGCAGAGGCACTTGCGGCCCTCGACCTCTTCGACGGAGCCACCCTTGCGCAGGAAGACGGCGACGGGTTCGGAAGGGCACCGCCAGGTGAACTTGCCGTCGCTGCCCTTGTAGGCGGTCCGCAGGAATCCGAGATCACATTTCTGTCGTTCGCGCGACGTGTAGACGTCGTCGTTGGAGAGGGTTCCGTCGAGCTGCACAACCTTGAATGGGAAACCCGAGGGCGACGCCAGCGGATCGGTGAACACCCTGGCGTCCCCGCTTCTTGCCATCTCGATGACCTGTCGTTTGACCTCGGGGTCGAAGCCCGATTCTTCACAGAAGGCAAACGCAGTGCCGACCTGAACCCCGGTCGCGCCCAGGTCGAGAGCCTCCGTGATGCGCTTGGGATCGGCGTTCCCTCCCGCCAGCCAGAATGGCAACCCGAGGTCGGCGATGACGCCGAAGTCGGGCACGTCTCTGGCTCCATAGATGGGTTCGCCTCCATCGGTGAGCTGAAGTTTGCCGCGGGGTGGGGCGTTGTGGCCTCCGGCGGTCGGCGCCTCGACGATGAATCCGTCGACGGGAACGTCGATCTTGGTGGCGAGCATGATCGCCAGCACGTGCGACGAGACGATGGCGAGGAACTTTGGTCGTTTCACGGGAGCGAGGTGTTCGCCCATCGCCGCCGCTGGATCGAACTCGGTCTTGAAATCGTCGTCCTTTGTCGCTCCTCTGACGTCGAGGCGCATGTCGACCGAACGGCCTTCGGCGAGGTTGTTGAGAACCGCTGGCATCGTCCGTGGAATGCCGGCTCCCATCAGCACGAAGTCGACCCCGGCGAGCATGGCGCCATACAACGAGGGCAGCGTCGGCGACTGGATCTTCTCGAGGAAGTTGATTCCGACCGGTCCGTCGTGGCCCTCCTTGGCCAGGAAAACCTCGACGAAGTTGCCTGCGATGATCAGATCTTCGAGATTGCGCGACGGCTTCTCGCGCCGTATCGAGCTCATCTTGAATCGCTGATCGGACTGCTTGCCGCCGGGAATGTAGTAGCGGTCGAGGATGCCCTCAGCGGCGCCGCGCATCGGCAGAGCGTCCAGAGCGCGGCGCACGTGACCACCGGGATCTCCGAGCTGAAGCCGGCGGACCAACACCACGTCGAGTGCGGTGCCGGACACGACGCCCAGATGGCCGGCCGCGGAAACGGCACCGGCCAGGCGCCAGTCCGAAACGGCTACTCCCATTCCGCCCTGGATTAGTACCGGCAGATCTTGGCCCATCAGGGCAGCCTATACCTGCCCTGAATGTCATCCAGGCCGGGTCGGCGAAGTCGTCTTGTGAGCGACCCAAGGGTGACGGCTAGCCTGTCCCTTGACGTCCGCGGGGGTTGCCGTGCAGTACGACGAGTGGATGAGCGCCAGCGATGCGATCGTGTGGCACATCGAGCGCGACCCGGTTCTGAGATCGACAGTCACCGCCATCTGGTTCTTCGACAGACCCCCCGAGCCGGATCGCTTCGAGCGCAGTATCGACCTGCTCATCGCTTCGGTGCCCAGGCTGCGCCAGCGGGTGGTGGCCGACCCCATGGGCATCGCGTCGCCACGATGGATCGAGGCGGCTGGCTTCGACCCTGCCGACCATGTCCATCACCACGATCTCGCAAGCGGAACCATCAGCGACGGCATTCTCGACACGGCCAGCGAGCTCCACACCCGACCTTTCGACAAGTCCCGTCCGCTCTGGGAGATGCACTTGTTCACGGGTCTCGACGATGGTCGGGCCGCCATGGTCGTCAAGATTCACCACGCGATTGCCGATGGTTTGGGCCTGGTCGGCATCGCCGCCGCTCTCGTGCAGGGCGACCGCGACGCAGAGCCGGCCGCGTTTCGCGGGGCCGATCGGGTTTCGAGCGAACCGGTCCTTCCTCACCTGGTCGACGCGGTTGTTCATCGTGTTGAACACGACGCACGTTTGGCCGCTCGTGCCGGTGTAGCGGTCGGGCGCAACCTGTTCCGCCTCGCCTGGGCACCCTTCGATCACGGACGGCAAATCGCGACGACAGGCGCCTCCATCGGCAAGACGATCCGGCCCGCCAAGAGCTCGTTGAGCCCGGTGATGACCGAACGGTCGCGCCAGTTTCAGTTGACCAGGGCGAGCTGGGGACTCGACGAGTTTCGGGCGGCGGCGAGATCGATGGAGGCCAGCATCAACGACATCTTCCTCGCCGGCCTCACCGGTGGGCTGGGCGCCTATCACCTCCTCCATCGATCGCCGGTCGATCAGCTGAGGGTGCAGATGCCCGTGTCGACCCGAGCGGGTGGTGATGAAACCGTCGGCAACCAGTTCGTCCCTGCCCGATTCCTGGTCCCGGCAAACATCGCCGATCCTGCAGAGCGGGTCCGAGCCCTCTCGGCGCTGCTGAAAGCCGAACGGTCCGAATCGGGTCTCGGATTCCTCGATCAGACCGCCGAGGTCGTCCAGCGGCTGGGTCCGGTTGCAGCCACCCAGGTCCTGTCGGGGATGCTGAAGGCTGTCGACTTCGTCGCCTCGAACGTTCCCGGCAACTGGGGGAGTATGTACGTGGCGGGAGCCAAGGTCGAAGAGCTCGTGCCTTACGGCCCATGTGTCGGAGCGGCGTTGAATGCGACCTTGCTCAGCTACGACGGTCGCGTGACCGTGGGCATCACCAGCGACCAGGCAGCGATCCCCGATCCCGAAGTCCTGACACGATCGATCTCCGAAGGTATCGACGAGGTCCTCCGTCTTGCCGGCTAGCCACGACCCGTGCAACAAACGCGCTGCACTTCATCAGGGGGAGAACGTGTCATGAGTACGACGGTGGTCATCACCGGAAGTGGATGCCCGCAGCTGGTGCCCGATCGCGCCGGCCCGGGTGCCCTGGTTCGCGTCGGCGACCTGAACCTCCAGTTCGACGCCGGACGCAACACGGTTGCCCGACTGATCGGCCTCGGCATCGAGCCAAAGGATCTGACCGCCCTGTTCCTCACGCATTACCACTCCGACCACGTTCTGGGTCTGCCCGATGTCGTCCTGTCGCATTGGGTCAACGACAGGATGGATGACGCGCCGAGATTGCCCCTCTACGCGCCGAACGGTTCGACGAGCCGGTTCTGTGAACGGATGCTCGAGGTGTGGGACGACGATCTCGCCGTTCGTGCCGGCCACAATCACCGTCCACCGGAGCCCAAATTCGATGTCTTCGGATTTGATACACCCGAGAGTCCAACCGAGGTGTGGTCCCACGGCGATGTGCGGGTCATCGCAGGCCAGGTCCGTCACGAACCTGTGGTGGGAGCCGTCGGGTTTCGCGTCGAAACACCGGACGGAGTGGTGGTCATCTCTGGCGACACCCTCGTGTGTGAGGAAATGGCCGAGTTGGCCGAGGGGGCCGATGTGGTCGTGTACGAGGCGATGCGCTTCGACCATGTCAACCTTCGGCCGCCTCACCTGCGCTACATCACCGAATACCACGCGGATACCCGACTCATCGGTGCCCAGATGGCCGCTCTCGATGTCTCGACCCTGATGCTGACCCATCTCATCCCGGCCCCGAGCTCGGACGAGGACAAGCAGGACTTCATCGACGAGGTGCGCGAAGGTGGATATCGGGGCGAGATCGTGGTGTGCGACGATCTCGACACCGTGACGTTGTGTTGACGTTGGCAATCACCCGAGAGCGAGAGCCCAGATGGAGTTCACCAATCCCGACTATCTCGTGACGACCGAGTGGCTCGCGGGGCATCTCGACGATCCCGATGTTCGGGTCCTCGACGTGACGGCGAAGCTGACGGGCAATCTCGAGAACCGGGCATTTGTGGATTGTTACGCGAGCAGCCACATCCCAGGGTCGCTCTTCTTCGATGTGGCGGCGGGCAAGGGTGTGTTGTCCGACCCATCCGCCGATCTGCCGTGGATGTGGCCCGGCGAGGATCACTTGGTGGCTGCCCTTGCCGGCGTGGGCGTGGGACCGGACACACGGGTGGTCATCGTGGCGCGCACACCTCGCGACGGCATCGATTCCGGAACCATGTGGTGTACGCGGGCGTGGTGGACACTTCACAACTACGGCGTGAACTGCGCGATCCTTCACGGTGGAATCGAGGCATGGGAGGCCGAAGCGAGACCGGTCACCGACGAGGTGTCTGTTGTGCCGGAGGTTGGTCCTTTTGTTCCGGCGACGGGCTGGGAGTCGGCGAGGGCGACCAAGGACGATGTGCTGGCGGCGGTGCAGGGAATCGAGGGGGCCGCGGTGGCACCGACCTGTCTCGTCGACGCCCTTCCCGCCAGAGATTTCGACGGCACCGGTACCGCCTACGGTCCTCGTTCCGGGCACATCACCGGTGCGATCAACGTGCCTTTCAGATCTCTCATCAACGGCGAAACAGCAGGTTTCGTCGATGCCGACACCATGCACGCTCGCCTCACCGGGGCCGGTCTACTCGACGACCGCGACGTCATCACATACTGCGGTGGCGCCATCGCCGCGACCGTCGATGCCTTCGCACTGGCGTTGTTCGCGAAGACGAACGTGTCCGTGTACGACGGAAGCCTCATGGAATGGTCTGGCGACCCTGAGCTTCCGATGACCGGATCGTCCTGAGGCCCACAGCCGATGTGAGTGATCGGATCCGAATCGGGCGCTCCCCGCGTTGCCGCTGCCCCGGACAACCAACACGACACCGTCGTGCCATCCCGCGGCAACATGCGTCGATTCGGGCTGGATACCGATACGGAGTCTCTTCGGTGCTTGGACTAGCGTCGGGGTTGTACCTCCGACATGGGAGTTCAGATGTCTGAGCCGAAGGCCAAGACGCCGTTTCTTCCCCCGCGCTGGGTTGTCCGACTCGCCTGGTCCACACACCGAGGGATCCACCGCCTGACCCGTGGCCGCATCGGGTTGTCGCGCCCCAAGCCCGATGGTTGGGGCACGGCGCATCTGACCACAATCGGGCGGCGGACCGGCCAGGAGCGCGGTGTCATGATCGGCTATTTCGAAGATGGTCCGGACCTGATCACCATGGCGATGAACGGCTGGGGTGAGGGTGAGCCGGCTTGGTGGCTGAACCTGCAGGCCAACCCCGATGCCACGGTCGAGCTCAAGGATGGGCCACGCCTCGTCACCGGTCGTGCAGCCAAGGGCGACGAGCGAGATCGTTTGTGGTCGCGTTGGAGAGAGATCGACAAGAACCTCGATGGCTACGCCGCGCGGCGTCCCACCGAGACCGCCGTGGTGATCCTCGAGCCACGGCGAGGTGCCTGACCTTCACGCTCCGACAACAACGCGGACGGGGGACAACGTCGACCCGGCGTCACGCAACCCAGTATTGCGGAAGGGTCGAGAGCAACAGTCGTGAGCCTCGGGCCTCCCTGTGGGTCACCCTGTTCGCGACCGGTGACGTTCGAGTTCTGCGAAGGGTGGCAGGGGTGGTGTCCAGCGGCGATGCGGCGCCCCGAGTTCGACGGTCACTTCGATTGGGTCCTCGCCGTGCCCGATCCACCGCAGCCGGCGGCCCAGTTCCAGGGTGGCCCAGCTGGCGCATGCGTCGCCCTGAGTCGTGAAGCTCTCGGTCAGGCTCTGTAGTGATATGTATGGCACGCCATCGATGCGCGAGATGTTGTTCCAGTGCACGTGTCCGGCCACGCAGAGGGCGACATTCTGGGCCTCGGAGATGATGCGCTGGGCTTCATCGACATTGCGGTAGCCCCCAAATTGGGGGTTGGCCTGGAAGTAGAAGTTGCCGGTCATCGAGGCACCGTCGAGCGGCACGTGAGAGAACACGATCGCGGGCAGGTCGGTGGCTGCGAGGTCGGCCTCGAGCCACGCCAGGTCGTCGTCGGTGAGGGCCGGTTCGTGGGTGGCTGTCATCTCGACATCGGCCTGCCACAACACCAGGTGCCAGCCCTTGATGTCGAGGCTCGAGGAGGTGAGGTCCTGGCCCAGGCACTCCCGATTGTCGTCGAGCGACAGGTTCACCAGATCGTGATTCCCCATGAGGTGGAATCGTGGCATCTCGAGCGAGGCGAAGGTCTCTGCCACCTGCTCCAGGGCCGCACGATCGGACTCGTGGTTGGTGTCGGTCACGCGATCACCCAACTCGATGACGAGATCGGGTGCTTCGGATGCCAAGAACTCGGCGAACCTGTCCAGAAGAGGAATGGCGAGGGATCCGCGTTTTGTCAACGACTTCCGGCCGTTGTGGATGTCGGTCACAAGAGCGAGGTGAAGAGATTCGGGCATGGGAACTAGCTTGGTCGCTATGACCGATTCCGCGCCAGTGTTGTTCAACCCGCTCGAGGCTGGCTACCTGGAGGATCCCTACGAAACCTTCGCCGAGCTGAGGCGCGAGGACCCGGTCCACCAATCGCCGACAGGTAGCTGGATCCTGTTCGACTACGACGACGTCTTCACCATTTTGCGCGACCCGGCCATGAGCGTCGATGACCGCAACGCCGAAATCGTCAATGAGGAACGCCGCGCAGCGTTCAAGGCCGCGTTCGAAGACGACGAGCGTGAACGGCGCTCGATCCTCGGCCTCGACCCGCCGGATCACAACCGACTGCGCCGACTGATCTCGAAGGCCTTCAGCGCTCGCACCGTCGAAGGGTTTCGTCCCAGGGTGCAGGAGCTGGTCGATGCCGCCTTGGAGCGAATCGCCGAGGGTGGTGACGTGATCGAGGAGCTGGCTTTCCCGCTTCCCTTCGATGTGATCTCCGAGATGCTCGGCATGCCAGCCGCGGACAAGGACATGATTCGCGACTGGTCGGGTGCAATCGTCAAGACGATCGACCCGATCATCACCCCGGAGGAGGTCGCTGCGGCAGCGGTTGCGAACAGGGAGATGAGCGCCCACCTCGCCGAGGTGGTCGCCTGGAAACGCGACAACCTCGGTGACGATCTGCTGAGCGCGATGATTCAGGCCGAAGAGGATGGTGATCAGATGTCGGCTGCCGAGCTGCGCGATCAGGTGTCCGTGTTGTTCATCGCGGGGCACGAGACGACGGTCAACCTCATCGGCGGGGGAGTGAGGGCCCTTGTTGAGAGGCCCGATCAGCGAGCCCTGCTGACCGGTCCGGATGCCGACGCGGCAATGATCGAGGAGCTTCTCCGATTTGTCAGCCCGGTCCAGTTCAGCCGGCGTATCACCCTCGAGGACACCGAGATCAAGGGTCGGGTGATCCCCAAGGGTTCGTTCGTGTTGGCGGGCCTGGCCTCGGCGAATCACGATGAGAAGCGGTGGGGACCCGATGCCGACGAGCTCGATCTCAACCGTGCGGACACGGGTCAGCACATGGCCTTCGGCAGCGGTATTCACTATTGCCTTGGGGCGTCGCTGGCCAAACTCGAGGGCCAGATCGCGATCGGTTCGTTCGCTCGTCGATTCCCGAATGCCACCATCACCGACTACGAGTGGAACGGGCGCATCAATCTGCGTGGCCTCGATCGCCTGGCCGTCGAGATCTGATCGGCACCAAGCGTGGTTGGGGTTGTGCGCGAGAAGTATCCTGATCCGTTGTTCGGTCACTACTGCTGAGGATGTGAGATGGCTGGTGGTCTCGTCGGATTGCTCGATGACATCGCCGCGTTGGCGAAGCTTGCCGCCGCGTCGATAGACGACGTCGGGGCGGCAGCGGGGCGCGCCAGCGCCAAAGCGGCAGGTGTGGTGGTCGACGACACGGCGGTCACACCCGCCTATGTGCACGGCCTAGCGGCGGACCGCGAGCTTCCGATCATCAAGAAGATCGCTGTCGGCTCCCTGCGAAACAAGCTGCTGATCATCCTGCCCATTGCGCTGATTCTGAGCTCGGTGGCGCCGAAGCTGGTCGAGGTCATCTTGATGGCAGGCGGCACCTTCCTCTGCTACGAGGGTGCCCACAAGATCTGGCACAAGCTGAAGGGCGACGATCACGACCACGATGTGCCGGTTGCGATGCTTGGACCAGAGGCCGAGGCGAACACGATCTCGGGCGCCATCCGGACCGACCTCATCCTGTCGTCGGAGATCATGGTCATCGCACTCAAGGAGGTCCTCGACGAAAGTGTCCTGTCGCGGGCAGTCATCCTGGTGATCGTCGCGATGGTGATCACCGTCATCGTCTACGGAGTTGTGGCCTTGATCGTCAAGATGGACGACATCGGTCTTTCGCTGGCCGAGCGCGATTCGGCGTCATCCCAACGTTTCGGCCGGATGCTCGTTGCCGGAATGCCGAAGCTGCTGACGTGGCTGACCGTCATCGGAACTGCAGCGATGTTGTGGGTGGGTGGGCACATCATCCTCGTTGGAACAGACGAACTCGGATGGCACTGGCCCTACGGACTCGTCCACGATCTCGAGGAATCGGTCCACGACGTCGGCGGCATCGGTGGCGTACTCGGATGGCTCATCAATACATCGATCTCGGCGGCGATCGGCCTGATGGTCGGTGCTGTTGTTGTTGCGATCGTCTCGCAGCTCAAGGGCAAGAAGACCGCCGAGGCCGCGGCTCACTAGCGCCCGCCCGTCTGGATCTTGCGTGGGACACTTCCGGTCATCTGCATGATCGGCCGCATGATCCGGTGGACCAGATCCGAAGTTTCGCCGAACATACAAGGGCAGCCACCATCGATCATCACGAGGCCGTTTTCGCGGCCGTATCGCGCCGCCTCTGGGTCCACGCTCCCACCGCCTGGTCCACGGTGCATCCACACATGTTTGATGCCCAGATCGATGCATTCCTGGACCGTTGCCCTGGCGTGGGCTGGCGCAGTGCCGATGACGACCGCCTCGACTCCATCGGGAATAGCGGCGAGGTTCGGGTACGCGGTGTCGTCTTCCACTTCGGTGACGTTCGGGTTGATTGCGAATACCTCGTATCCCTGCTCGCGCAACCGCTTGTAGACCGTGTTGGCGGCATGGTCAGAGGATCGTGACACACCCGTGACGGCCACCCGGCGGTTGGATAGAAATTCTGACGCTGCATCGGCGATCTTCGTCACATCGGTCCTCCTCGTCGGCTACGTCGATCTTCGCCGATCTCTTGGCCACAAACCATGTCCGAAGGTCCCATGGGTGAGCGTGCGACGGTGACCGGGCCAGTCCACTTCTTGGTCGCGTCGAGAAGGTCGGTCGCGGCGAACCGTTTCCCCGGCCGTCGCGGTCCGACAGGTTGCACAACCCGGCTGGGATATTGCCTGCGATCACCTTGTGCCCGCCGGCCGTCTTGGCCGGCCCTCCTCATGACGGGGCGAAGTCCCGTCTGCGAAGTCCACCTCTTCGACGTGTCATCGTCGCGGCCCACTGTGTCATGGTGCACGGAACTGTGGCGTTGGGATCCTTGCTCCGCCCAACTCCGGCTGCGCACGTGGCTGACCGGTGTCGGCAGAGTCACCGCCCTTCATCTCTTGTTCGATGGCACGTCCTTCTGGGAACGCGATGGTGTTGGTCCGATCGCTCCCGCGATCATCGAGGCCGAAGCAGTCGTTGGCATCGCGGACAGCAGTGGCGGGCGGCATGCGACCGTGAACTGTGAGATCGGCCAGATCGAGAGACTGGGCAGGGTTACCGTGTAGTTCCCTTGCAGGCGGGAAGCCCGGCACCGCGGCAGATCCTTCGCCGTAGTCGGTGACCTTGGTCCACCGTGCATTTCGCATCGATGCCACAACCGAGTCGGGCTGGTCCTGACAGAGGTACGAACCGATGCCGATGTGTCGTGCGCCGTAACGCTCGGAGAGGTCGATCGCTTCGAGGGTGGACCGTTCGCCCTAGTGGCTCACGTCGATGACCATGCCCACACGGTTCATCTCGGTGATGACCTGTGGTTGCCTTACGTGAGCTGAATGAACCGGATGCCGAGTGTGTGGCAGATCTCGATGAGGCCGAGGTTGTCCTCGATCGGCGATGGGTTCTGCAAGCCGAGGAAGATGGTGGTGTGTACCGCGTGTGCTTGGCCCACATTCAGCTGGCGCAAGATCGACTCTGACCACTTCGAGTACTGGAGGTTGTCGATGAGCACCGGGGGAGTGTTCGCCGAGTCCACGATCTTCCCTCTCGGGGACGGGGCAGCAGGTCGCGAGACTATCCAGTGCTCTCCGGGGTCAGGGATGTTCAACCGCTCGGTGGAATCGTCCGTGGCCGTTCGACACAAACGCGTCAGGCGTTGCCGTCGTGGTGCGGGACCCCGGCCGGAAGTGTGTTGTGTTCCTGGGCTTCGTCGGCGAACCACACGCTCTTGAGTCCGAGACCTTTTGCATCGTCCAGGGTGCCGACCATGAGACTCGGGTTGTCGCGACGGTCGACCGCCCGAAACATCAGGGTCGAACCGCAGCGCCGGCAGAACGCATATTCGGCGTAGCCCACGTCGTACCAGGTCATCTGATCGTCGGCATCGTCGATGATCATGTCGCGGGCATCGACGCGACACGCAGCCACGAAGTTGCCAGACAGTCGCCGGCAGTTCTCGCAGTGGCACTGCATGACCGGTTCCAGCGCCCCGACCAGGCGATATCTGACGCTGCGGCACAGACAACCACCGGTTCGAGTCCCATCGCTCTTGGTCATGCGGCGAGCGTAGTAGGCCGTCTCGATTGAGAATCCGGCCGGTCCCTTTCGTTCCCGGCAGGCGGACGTGAGAACCTGGAGGCGAATGGAGATCTCAGATGAGCGACATCACGACCGGTCACTATCCGTATGCCGAGGAGTTCGGAGTGGTCCGCGGCTTCCCAGACGAGGGGCGTGAACGAGAAGAGATCCTGGCCGAGCTTGGAGACATCGCAGATCGTGAGAACCGGTTCTGGCGCGAGGGACGGGTCTCGGGAACCATGTACTGCGGCGACATGGATCACTACGAGTTCGTCGGTGAGGCGTTCACGAAGTTCCTTCACGTGAACACGATCCAGCGCGACATCTGCCCTAGCGCGACGCGCTTCGAGGGCGAGATCATCGCCATGGCGCTCGACATGTTGCACGCCGACTCGATCGATTCGGGCCGCGAGCCGGCGGGCACGGTCACCTCCGGGGGAACCGACAGCATCGTCAGCTCGGTCCTCGCCCATCGAGAGGAGGCCCAGGCCGTTCGTGGGGTCTTCGGCGGTCAGGTGATCCTGCCATCGAGCGGCCACCCGGCGTTCCGGAAGGGGTGCCATCTGTTCGGTCTCGAAGAGGTTGTCGCCCCGACCGACGAAACGACCGGTCAGGTCGATGTCGACTTCGTCGCCGATCACATCAACGACCGGACGGTCATGATCGTCGGATCGGCGACGAACTACGGACACGGCATAATCGATCCGCTCGAGGCGTTGTCCGACCTTGCGCTGGAGCACGACATCGGACTCCACGTCGATGGCTGCCTCGGCGGATTCATCCTGCCGTGGGGAGAGGCACTCGACTTCCCGGTCGTCATGCCCGACTTCCGGCTTCCGGGCGTGACTGCCATCTCGGCCGACACCCACAAGTTCGGGTACGGGCCGAAGGGCTCGAGCACACTGTCGTTTCGAGACAAACAGTTGCGGAACCGCCTCTACTTCCTCGATCAGGGTTGGCCGGGCGGGAAGTATTTCTCCCCGGGGATGGCCGGCAGTCGATCGGGGGGAATGCTCGCGGCTACCTGGGCTTCGATGGTCAGCCTCGGCCGCAGTGGCTATCTGGAGAAGGCCAAGGCGATCTTCGAGACTGCGTATGCGATGCAAGAGGTGGTCAGCTCACACGACGAGCTTCGAATCATCGGAGACCCATCGTTTGTGTTTGCCTTCGTTTCCGAAGCGCTGAACGTGTACCACATCAACGATGCGATGGCCGAACTCGGCTGGCGTTTCAACGGACTTCAGTTCCCCGACGCCCTCCACATGTGTGTCACCCTTCCCCAGACGGCACCCGGAGTTGTCGACACGTTTGCCGAACACTTCGCAGATGCGGTCGCCTACGCGAAGGACAAGGGCGACGAGCACGCCGCGAGCCAGGCGATCTACGGTGGTTTGCCGCCAGAGTTCGACGGGTTTGTGGTCGACACCGTTTCGTCGATCCTCGACGCCCAGCTTTCGGTGCCGCCGGCCTAGTCGGAAGGACGAACCGGAGAAACACCGTGGACGATCCGCAACTCACCGAACCCGAACTTGCCGACCTCGAGGCGGCGGTCCAGATCGCTCTTCGAGACCGAGACAACGCAGGACTCAACGTCATCGGGTACGGCGAGATGTCGATCGTGCTCGGGTATCCGTTCGACGCACCCCGTTACGCGTGCAAACCGAGCTTTCCGTACACGAGACAGGAGCTCGACGCATACGTCCAGATGATCGACGATTATGTCGCAGCGCTGAGAGCCCGCGGATTGAGTGTGGCACCGACACAGCTGATGGAGATCGAGCGCGGTGATCGATTTATCGCTTACCAGGTTCAGCCCCTGTTCCCTTCGGAGACCATCGGCGACAATGTGCTGCGGGCCGCAGAACCGGACCCAGAACATCCATTGCTCGTGTCGCTGGCATCGATGATGAACCTGGTGACCGACCGTGTCAGCTTCGATTCCCAGATGACGAACTGGTCGTGGGATGGCGAAACCCCGACCCTCGTCGACGTGGGCACCCCCTTCTTCTGGCATGAGGACGGCGAACTCGTCATCGACTTGAAGCCCCTCGTCCGGGCGATACCGGCACCCCTGCGCAGGTTTGTCCTGAACGATGTCGCTCCTCTGCTCGCCAGGTACCAGGTGCCTCGCAATGTCGCCATCGATATCGTCGCCCAGCTGATGCGCATCGAACTCGACGAGTGGATCGAGCCCACCATCACCGCCCTGAACGCCGAGCTCGATCAGCCGATCGACGAGGCGGAGGGTCGAGCGAGTTTGGCAGACGACCACAAGTCGCTGCCGAGGCTCAAGCGCCTCCAGAAGATCGAGCGCACGTGGTCGACATGGATCAGGCGCCGGAGCTACGACTACTTCATCCAGCCGACGTCGTATTAGGGGTCCGGCGGATAGGTGCGCTGGACGGTCGTCCGGGACCATCACCCACTACTGATTCGCTGTGCTCATCGGGCCGTTCGGGCCCCGGCGTCAGGGCGTGGTGCGGACCGCAGGCATCCAGCGAGGTCCAGCCGTCGCGTCGATCCTCGCGACGAACGCGGCGTGGTGGGGTTCGATCAGGTCGCAGAACGTGGCGGTGGCATCCCCGCCGACCTCGCGCCATGCGGGGGCGGTCAGGGTGTCGGTGCGAGCCTCGAGATCGAGTCGGAAGGTGCGTCCCTCGTCGTTGAGTGCGCCGTCTGTGGCGAACCCCTTGGCCTCGAGGCGAGCCCAGCCGGCGGCGATTGCCTCGTCGTCGTTGCCGCGGCTGCGGGCGATCCACTCCTCGCTGCCGTACTCGTCGATGTCGATCATCACCGAGTGGAGTAGGCCAACCTCGACGTCATCGAGGTCCTCGCTTGCGCAGAGTGCCCAGTGGTTGTCGCCTCGCAGTTCGCGCAGGCAGTTGGCGGCGAGCCATGCAGACTGCGCCGAGTCGAGGTTTTCGGGTCGTGGTTGTTTGCGGTGTGCGACGAACAGTGGTCGTGCGCCGAAGTGTGCAGAGTCGACGCCGCGCCACAACGGCGCGGCGAGATCGGCGAGTCGGTCGCCCAGCCCTGGTGCGATCTCGTCCAGGCCCGGTTCGACAGCGGCGTTGCGAATCTCGAGGATCGACTCGGCGTCGGTGACCCCTCGGTAGGCGCCCATCACCATCTCGACGACGGCGGGACTGATCGAATAGGTGGTGGCCGAAGCCACGGCGGGGGAGGTGTCGCCGAGTGAGGCGAGACGCCAGGCCACGACCCAACCCATGCCGTTGGGTACGCCGAGCGACTCGTAGCCAGCGATGGCTCCCGGGTCCCACATCATCCAGCCGACCAGATCGTGGCAGGCCAACCCTGCTCGTGCGGCGAGTGCATCCCAGTCGGTCATCGCACGAGGCTAGACCACGGTGGTGTTCAACAGACATCGAACACGGCGACTCGCGACATGTGGTTCGGATCGTCGGCGTCGCTGTGGCCATACATCGGAACGTCGACCAGACCGTATGGCTCGATCGTGCCGGCGGCGACCATGGCGTCGAGCGTCGCGTGAAAGCCGTGATCTTCGAAGTGGGAGGCGTTGATTCCAATGGCGGCCCGAGCACCAGGAGAAGCCACACGGATCAGCTCGTGCAGGCTGTCGGGTCCGAGGTGTCCGTGTGTGAACGTGCCGGCGCTGACGAGGCCCTCGTATGTGTTGTCCGCGATGTCGATCGTTTGGGTCAGGTCGGCCTCGACGAGCATGCGATACACCTTGCGGGCGCCCTGGGTCTTCTCCGCGGCCTTGGCGAGCATCGCCCGCGAGATGTCGATGCCGTCGATGACCGAAACGCCCAGTGAACACAGCTCGACACCGACGACTCCGGTTCCACACCCGACATCGAGCACCGTGTCGCCCTCGAAATCTCGGCAGAAGACCGCGGCGATCTGGCGGTGATAGACGTAGTCGTTCGCCTCGATGAAACCCGAGTCGTATGTGTCTGCCCAGGCGGCATAAAGCGTCCGGCTGTCGTCGGGTGTCGCCAATGCGTAGGCCGCATCGAGACCGAGTTCCGTTGAGGGGTCGTCGTCTTGTGTCGCCATCGCCGAACCCTACGCGAGTCCGAAGGGCTCACCTAGCGGTTCGAGCCTCGTCCGCCACTGCGGCTGCGGCTTCGTGCCTGACCCGATCCGGCTCCGCCCCGCGAATTGCCGCGGTTTCCATTTGGTGAACCGGACTTGCCGCCGGCACGGTTCGGGCGTTTCTTGGCGCCCGGCTTGCCTCTGCGGTGTGATGAGGTCTTGGCGGTCGGCCTGTTCCCGTTCGAGTTCGACCGTCCGGCGTTTCCGCCGTTCGGCTTCCTCGACGACCGGGCCTGTTCTTGATCCGACTGCGCTGCCGCGGAGTTCGTGTGTTCGTGTGTGGAGGTCGACTCGGCAATCTCGCCCGGCACCGTGATGGGGGCATCGATACCGACCTTTGCCTTCATCTTCTTCGTGTCGGCCACCTGCTCTGGCAATATCATCGAGACCACCAAACCTCCACGGCCGGCTCTTGCCGTGCGACCCGAACGGTGGATGTAGGTCTTGTGGTCGGCCGGTGGGTCGTAGTGGACCACCGCGGCGACATCGTCTACGTGGATGCCACGCGCTGCCACGTCGGTCGCAATAAGGGCCTGAATCCTGCCCTCGGTGAACTGACCAAGCGTGCGCGTGCGGCGGTTCTGCTGGTGCCCGCCGTGAATCGCCGCGGCCGAGACCCCACGTTGGGTCAATTGGCGGGCAAGGCGGTCCGAACCATGGCGGGTGCGGCAGAACACGATCGCCTGGCCCGAGTCGTTGATGACGTGGGCGGTGGCGTCGATTCGATCCGGGCGTTCGACCTTCCAGAAGCGGTGTTCGGCTGCGGTGATGTCGGGGGTGGTGTCGCCGACCTCGTGGGTGACGGGATTGTTCTGGTAGTCGCGGGTGAGTTTCGCCACATCGCCGTCGAGGGTTGCCGAGAACAGGACGGTCTGGCGTTTGTGTGAGGTCTTGTTGAGGATACGACGCACTGCGGGCAGGAAACCCATGTCTGCGAGACGGTCTGCCTCGTCGACGACGACGCTGTCGACGTCGGTCAGCTCGAGTGAACGCCTTTCGAGCAGGTCCTCGAGACGGCCGGGGCACGCCACGACGATGTCGGTGCCACGCTTGAGCTGACTCTCCTGTTTGCCGTAGCCGACGCCGCCGTAGACGACGGTGATGCGGACGTCGCCGGCGAAGGTGCGCAGCTCGTCTGCGATCTGGTCGGCCAGCTCGCGCGTCGGTGCGAGGACCAGGCTGCGGGGTCGTTTCGGCTTGGCGCGATCCGTGTTGATCACGAGGGGAATGCCGAAGGCGAGGGTCTTGCCAGAGCCCGTCGGGGCTCGACCGCACACATCGCGTCCAGCGAGGGAATCGGAGATCGTGGCGGCCTGGATGGCAAACGGTGCTTGGATTCCGTTGCGCGCGAGCGCGTCGCAGATCGGTTTGGGCACGCCCAACTGGGCGAAGGTGGTGGACATCTTGCTCCTTGCCCGCACAGGGGCGGGCATTCTCGAACGATCGTGGCCTCAGCTGGTTGGCGAGGCCTGATCGGACAGACGGGTGGTTCACGTTGACAGAACCTGAAACTCGTCTGCGAACCCACCGGCCGGAAGACCCGGCCGGGCTGAGCAGCAGTGTACCGGCGCCGACCGCTATTCCCTTTCCTGTGGGATGATTGGGTTTCACGGGAACGGAGTGGGAAACATGAACCAGCAGAACGCGGAGAATCTTCGCAAGCGTCTCGTCGAGATCGGCGACGAGCTTCGCGACGTCGCGTCGAACGACTTCGCGAGGCGACACGAGCTGTTGACCGAATCGGACGTGGTTCGTGCAGCACTTGACGAGGAGGTCGGGGAAGACCTCGGGGAGGCGGCGGCCGAGTGGGCCGAGCGTGCCGGCCACAAGGGCAGCCACGAAGTCGACTACGAAGCTCGCAAGGGTGCGATCGTCTCGCCGATCGAACCTGGCGGCAACAGTGGGTAGCGCCCGCCGTTCCTAGCGAGGAATCGCGTTTCCGGTGGTGCCGATTCGGGGAACGAACCTGACCTGGGGTTTGACGGCGGCGACGAGCAACACGGATCCGACCGACGAGCCGACTGGGCCACCGCAGTGTCGCAGGGTCGATCGAGCGCAGTTTGGATCGAGGTCGAGCGGGTGGGAGGCTCGCGCTGGCTATCGGACTGGGAATATCTCGTG
>JAAETH010000676.1 GCA_024228575.1 Actinomycetes bacterium | reverse complement strand
GTTGGCCCGCTTCGGCGGCTACCCGGTAGGGATCATGGCCAACAACCCGAAGTTCAGTGGGGGCGCGACCGATGTCGACGCCGGAGCCAAGGCGTCGCGGCTCCTCCAGCTGTGCGACACCTTCAACCTGCCAATCGTCTCACTGGCCGATGAGCCAGGGTTCCATGTCGGCATCGAATCTGAGAGACAAGGCATCGAGCGAGCCGGGGCCCGCCTGGTCGCCCTCACCTGTCAGACCCAGATGCCGTGGTTGACGATCGTGATCCGGCGGCTGTACGGGGTCGCCGGCCAGTGCCACCATCGCCCTACGGGGATGTTCCGCCGCTATTGCTGGCCGTCGGGGCGGTGGGGGTCGATGCACATAGCCGGCGGTACCTCAGCCGCCTACCGCCGCGAAATCGCCTCGGCCGAGGATCCCGAAGCCAAACAACAGGAGATCGAGGACCGGCTGAATGCCCTGGCCTCCCCCTTTCGTACGGCCGAAGCCACCGGCCAGGACATCATCGATCCAGCCGAGACCCGCCTCCTGATCTGCCGCTTCGTCGAACAGGCTCAACGGATCCTGGAGACCCAGCTCGGTCCACCGACCATGCCCTACCTACCCTGATGACCAGATCGCTCGCCGCCGCTGACCTGATGGCCCTGGAGGCCGAGGTGGTGGCCGCCCTCGAGGCTCAGGATCCATCGAGTTTGCCTGTTCTCGGGTTCGGAGAACTATCCGTGGCCCTGGCCTGGCCGGTCGATGAGCCCCGGTTCGCTTGCAAGCGGACACCACCGTTCACGCCGGCCCAGTTCAATCAGTATCAGGCCCTGGTCGATGACTATGTCGGCACCCTTCGGGAGGCCGGGATTGGGGTCATCGACACCAACGTCCGGTCGGTCGAATCAGGCGACCGGCTGATCGGCTACCTGGTCCAGCCCTTGTTGGCCAAGGAGTCACTTGGCAACAATGTGTTGGCCGCCAGCGATCCTGACCCCGACCATCCCTTCCTCGCTGCCCTCGGTCAGGCCATAGCCACCGTCTCGGACAAGCTCAGCATCGACGCTCAGGTCACCAACTGGTCGTGGGACGATACGGAACTGACCCTGTTGGATGTCGGCACCCCATTCATGTGGAACGACGACGGCACATCTCGTATCGATATGAAGCCTTTCCTGCCCATGATCCCGGCCCTTCTACGGCC
>JAAETH010000675.1 GCA_024228575.1 Actinomycetes bacterium | reverse complement strand
GTCTTCGGGCTGGGGGATGGTGGCGGTGACGGCGAAACCACCCTCAGACCTGGGTTCTGCGTCGAAGCTCCCACCGTAGACCTCGACCCGTTTCCTCATACCCATGATGCCCCGCCCCGCGGTGGCCTCATCAAGGCAGTCACCAGCGTTCGTCACCACGATTGCGAGACCGGCATCGTCGCTGGTCACCGAAACCTCCACTGGCCCGGCCTCCGCCCCACCGTGTTTCACGACCTTGGTCAGTGCTTCCCTGACCACGTCATAGGCCGTAGCCTCCAGTGGTCCCCCGAGCGGTGTCGAGTCATCAATCGTCAGGTTCACGTCCAGGCCACTATGGCGGACACCTTCGACCAGGTGCTCGATCCCGGCCAGGCCCGCGGCCTGGCGTTTGTCGGTCCGAACCGCCGGGTCATCGAGCACCTCTAGCACCCGGTCCAACTCCGCCAGCGCTTCGCGACCCTTCTCTTCGACGATCTCGAGGGCGCTGGCGGCTGGACTGTCCTGATCTTGGAGAGACATGCGGGCTGCACCCGCTTGCATCGTCATGACCGAAATCGAATGACCGAGCCCGTCGTGCAGCTGCTCGGCCACATCCAGGCTGGCGCTGGTTTCGTGGACCTGCTTCTCAATGGCCTTGATCCGTTCCGACGCCGGCGTTCCCAAGAGATAGGAGCCGATCAATCGATGGAGGAACGCGAGTCCTTCGACCAGACCGTAGAACACGAACACGGCACCCAGCCCAGCAACGGCCTGCAGCCATCTCGGAAGATCATTCCAGCCGCTGATTTCGATGTTGGCGTCGGTCGAGATGATCCCGAGGCCGGCATCGAGAATCCCGACGACGGCGAATGTGGCGGCGATCATCAAGGCGATGAGCACCCCGAGACCGAGGGGAAAGCGGAGCAGGAGCCAGAGGCCAGTCCGGTAGGTGTGGGGATCGAGGGTCATGATCTTCACCCGATTCCAGATCGAGCCTTCGGCCGCTACTGGATGAGCGGGCT
>JAAETH010000674.1 GCA_024228575.1 Actinomycetes bacterium | reverse complement strand
TACACGGCGACCGAGACGGTCACCACAACCACCCCTGATCCGCTCACCAACGATGTCACCGTCAACGGCACCGACCGCGATGACGATGACATTCCGGAAGCAACCGATAGCGAGTCAATCGACATCGAGTTCGCCCCGGTCGTCCAGGTCGACAAGACCGGTCCAGCGACAGCCGAGATCGGCGAAACCGTCACCTATGGCTTCGCTGTTTCCCACGACCCGACGTCGGACGGTTCCCCGGTGACCATCACCGGCGTGATCGATACGATCGCCGGTACCGCAACATACGTCAGCGGTGACGACGGCGACAACCTGCTCGAAGACGGTGAAACCTGGATCTACGAGGCCAGCCACGTGATCACCGATACCGATGCCGACCCGCTCGTCAACGTGGTGACCGTCACCTCGACCGATCGTGATGGCGATCCGGTCGATGATGCAACCGACAACCACAGCACCGACATTGAGCACCTCCCGGTCATCGTCATCGACAAGAGCGGTCCCGCTTCTGCTCTCGTTGGGGCAACCGTCATCTACACATTCACCGTTGCCCATGACGCAGCATCCGACGGAACCCCCGTTGCCAACCTCACCGTCATCGACGACGTTGCCGGCAGCGCAACCTACGTCAGCGGCGACACCAACAGCGATGGCTTCCTCGATGCGGGGGAGACCTGGAACTTCACGGCCTCCTACACGATCACCGACACCGATGCCGATCCGCTCGTCAATACCGGTACCGCAACCGGTGAAGACGAGGACGGCGATCCGGTCACCGATGACGACATCCACTCCACAGACGTCATCCCGACCGCCTCGGTCGGCGACTTGGTCTGGCACGATCTCAATGGCGACGGCGTCGTTGGCGCCGGCGAACCCGGTCTCGACGGAGTCACTGTCACCCTGTACGACGGCCTCGGCAGCGTTGTGGCCACCACTGTCACCTCCGGTGGCGGCGCCTACAGCTTCGCCGACTTGCCTCCCGGCGACTACACCGTCGACGTTGATGAGTCGACCCTGCCTCTGGCTGGTCCAATTCTCTCTACTGGCAACGAGCCTTACCCGGTCACCCTGGCTGAGGGCGAAGACCACACCGATGCCGACTTCGGCTACTTCGAACTCGCTTCGCTCGGCGACTTCGTTTGGGACGATCTCGACGGCAACGGCATTCAGGATCCAGGCGAGCCCGGGATCGGTGGCGCCACTGTCGTCATCTACGACGCTGCCGATCTGACCACACCAGTGGTAACTACCTCTACCTTTGCCGACGGCTCCTGGAGTGCGACTGTCGCGCCCGGCGACTATGTCGTTGAGTTCGTTCTGCCTGCCGGCTACGACTTCTCCCCAGCCGATGCTGGGGGAGACGACTCAGTCGACTCTGATGCGGATGTGGCATCCGGCCAAACGGCAACCATCACCGTTGCTTCTGGTGAATCTGATGCAACCGTCGATGCGGGCGCCTATGTGCCCGTCACCATTGGCGATTACGTTTGGGAGGACCTCGACAGCGACGGCAACCAAGATGGATCAGAGGTCGGCCTGGGCGGCATCACAGTGCGTGTCCTCGACGGTGGTGGAACCGAGGTTGCCTCCGTCGTCACTGCGCCTGATGGTTCGTATTCGATCAGCCTGCCGCCGGGGTCCTATGACGTGGTCATCGACACGGCAACACTGCCTGCCGGGTTTGTATTGACGACGCCGGGCACCGTGAGCACCGGCCCTCTCGAGTCTGGTGATGTGTTTGATACTGCCGACTTCGGTGCTGTGCTGCCGACGTTCCCCGTAAGTGGCACCGTCTGGAATGACGAGGATGTCGACACGACCATCGATGGTGGCGAGCCTCGTCTCGATGGCGTGACGGTGAACCTCCTCGATGAGTTTGGTGGCGTAGTCGCCTCGACCGTGACGGCTGCAGATGGCACTTATGTCTTCCCTTCGGTTCCCGAAGCGAGCTACACCGTCTCCGTCGACGAGACCACGATCCCTGCCGG
>JAAETH010000673.1 GCA_024228575.1 Actinomycetes bacterium | reverse complement strand
CGTTGAGGGCGGCGTCGGCGTGGATCCCAATGACCGACTGGTTCGGTACCCGGCCCATCTCGGAGGACTCGGCTGCGCCCACGACGGCAACGGATCCCGGCTTCATGATCCGCTCCCCGCGGCGGGCTGGAAGAGGGGGAGGCTGATGTCGTCGCTCAGCTCCTCGAACACGACTTCGACAGCCATGTCAAGCACCAGGGCCTCAGGGGTCTGCTCGCAGCCGACGATGTTGGTCATCATCCGGGGACCCTCGTCGAGCTCGACGACCGCAATCGCGTAGGGAGCGGTGAAGCCCGGGCGCTCACGCTGGTTGATGACATAACTGTGGAGCGTCCCCCGCCCCGCCGAGGCCACGACCTCGACGTTGCGACTCGAACACGCCGGGCAGAACGCTCGGGGCGGGAAATAGGTCGACGAGCAGTCGGCACATTGCTGAAGGCGAAGTTCGCCCTCCCGTGTACCGTCCCAGAAATGTTGGGTCTCCGGGGTGGGTACCGGTAGGGGCCGATCGGTCATG
>JAAETH010000672.1 GCA_024228575.1 Actinomycetes bacterium | reverse complement strand
GCGTTGGCCACGATCCCGTCGTGATCGAAGATCGCTCGCAGCCGGTCGAGTTTGCGCGAAGATGCAGACACAGAAAGTGCCTCCTGTGGTTCGGGTTCTATTGACGTAAGACATCAACAGACTCCCAGCTCAGGAGGCCTTCCTGGTGGACGCGACCCCGACCAGCCCCTCACCGAAACGGTGGATCGAGGCTAAGAGGTAGCCACGCCCCTCCTACACCAACTGATGGGACTCACCCATCCGAACGTCCAGAACCCATCTCCTCAAGCGCACGATGCTGCTCGCTCGGCCAACATCGAGATCGTAGGTTGGTCCGAGCTATTCAAGAAGCTGAACTACGCATGGACATAGCATGCTCGGGAAGCGACCTACGGTCGCTATTCGATCAGATTCCGCCCGCTTTGATGGCGGGAGTGGAAGTACATGTTTTCGGATCCTGTCTGCAGGATGACCGCAGTCCGGGTGATCTCGACCTTGCGGCGATCTACCAAGACGAAACGACTCCAGCCGTGATTCGAAAGGCGGTCAATCGGACGGCCTCGTGGCCGCCGCCCGACGTGATCTTCTTCACTCGCGACGAGGAGCGCCACTTTGACTTCCTCAAGCGTTCGGGTGCTGTTCCACTCCTTCCCGGCAGCTATGGCGAGCTGGAGGGCGAGCCTCAGTAGCGAACGAACCGGAATACTGCAGCGGATCCACCGATCGGAAACGTGCGGTGGCGCTCACGAGTCGCCCGAGCGGGTCGTCGTGAGGAATCGGCACATCTGATCGTGGATCCTCGAATATCCGCAGGTAGGCCGTGGCACGTCGCCGTCGAGCACGCCGATCGGTAGACCGGTCCCCCTCGCATCGTCGAGGAGGGTCGACCGTTCTAGTCCGCTGTCGGCTGGTCGTGTCGCAGCGCCTCCTGCCAGAACACCTCAACGGCAGCGTGAGCATCGGCGGCTGTGGCCGTACCGAGGGAGAGATCGGCAGCCATCTCAGCGAAGGGAACGGCCCACGTCTCGGCCATCGACGGCAACCGGGCGCCGGGAAGCTCCTGCTGCCGCTGGGCGAACGTAGTTGTCACGGCTCTATGCAACCGAGCGTCCGACTCGAGACCGTGCTCGATGAGCAGGACCAGGTCGACGAGGTCCTTGACCCTCGTGTTGGGGCGATCGTCGTAGCGACGGAGGTAGGCACTCAGCTTCTCTGCCCAGTGGGTGCGGAGATCGAGCACGGCAAGATCGACAATCGGCAGCTCTGCAAATGCGAACGCTCGGCCCAGCTCGACCCGCTCGCTCGGGTCGGTGGGCATGCCGGCCATACCAACGAGGTCGACCACGAACCGCTCGAAGACGCGGCCTCCCAAAAGTGCGTCCATCGACAGCCGGGTGACGACGCCCCGATCCGGCGCCTCGGACAGCTCCCGGCGCCGAGTGACCCGGAAGGAGAAGTGATCGCCGAACGGATCGGATTCGAGATCGTCGAGTAGCTGGTCTGCGGGATCAGCAAGCTGCGTGAGAGCGAGGTCGATGTCTCTGGTGGCGCGTGCCCGGTCGGGCATACGGAACTCCAGCGCAGCACCACCGTTGAGCACCCAGGCGTCACCCTCGGCGACCGCTAGCCGCGCCAAGAAGCGGTCGGACGCCACGATTCGGCGTCGTCGGGCCAGGTCTTGGTCACCAGTCGAAGCCTGACGAAGCCGAGCCTCGAGCGCTGCCCGGAACGCCTCGGCGTCCGCGTACCTCACGCTGAGACTCACGCCAGGACTCGCTCAGCGCGAGCACGTGCATCGTCGTCGAGCTCGTCGAGTCGACGCTCCAGCTGCCGAACACTCACCGCCCCCGTCGCCACTGCGTCGTCGACCACGCTCCCGATGAGTTCCTCGTCGAACTGACTGGCGATCACATCGAGAACGGTGCGAACAAGCGTCGTAATGACAGCACCCTCAAGCAGCGTCACGTCGGTTTCGGGAAGCTCACGACGATGTAGCACGACAGCGGGGTCATCCATCCGGAATCCAGGCGGAACCGTCAGATGCACCTTGGGCGGATTCAGGACGCCGAGCCCGTATGCCGCAGCCGCCGAGTCGTGCGAGACCACTGCGCGGTGCTTCGACCACAGCACCCAGCGAACAAGGGAGTCGTTCACGCTCGACGGCCACTCAGGAATCCGGAAGATCCCGCGGTCTACCCGGACCCAGTTGCCATGGTCAACGTGATACTTCTGAGCCTGATACGAGTAGCCGACGTCGAGCGCCTGGGCAGCGGTGAAGAAACCAGCCTGGCCCGCAGCGAGCCGATAGAGCGCCTGACGCAGCGCTTGCCCATCTCCACTCATGACGTAATCCTACACGAATACTTTAGTTTGGCGTAGCTCAGGATCGATTTCGGACCCGGGCGGAGAAACGGCGCCAGGCCCGTCGAATTGCCCTATCCGCAAGCCCAACCGAAGGCGACGACGTCAGGATGCGAGTTGCAAATCGAGATGTGGCCGATGCCAGCGTCGCCGAACATGTACGGCACGTGATCTACTGAGTCCACTTGGAAGATCACCTCCATTGTGTCGCCACACACGCTGCAGCATGGGTACTCGGCTCCCTGGATCCAGCAAGGCCAACCCGCCAACTTGTCCCCTTCGACCGCCATGGCGATCTGTTCGACCGGCAACTCATCGATGCCAAAGCGCTCGGCCACGCCAACGACGTCCACCTCGAGGAGCACCGTCCTCGACTGGAAGTCGTACGTGGTCCGCAGACCCGCCGCGGCATGGTCCTCCGGGTGAGGACGATCAACGAATCGCTCCCAGCTAGCAATGACCTTCGCTGGCCACGGCGGTTCACCGCCCGAGTCCGGGGACACCTGTCCGAGTCCAGTCTCTGGCACCACTCGTGCGAGCTTGACCTCGGTGGAGAATGGCTCCCAGCCTCCCTCGCCCCAGCATTCGTCATGCTTGCCTGAGCCGGTCCCGCCCCGGCAGTAGAAGAGTTGGAGAACGCCCTCCCGCTTCGCTGTGCTGTTGCCCGCTGGCAATGACGAGAGTTCCAGCTGGACGAACAACTGAAGCTCACGTCCGCACGTTTCACATCTTGGAACGCTCTCGCCGTCCGGGAGCCATGGTGCACCGCCGAAGCGACTGATCGCTGTCGATTCACCATCGTCGGCGACCACCGGCCGCCAAGCCGGGCGTTCGCAAGAAGCCGCCCACTCCTCCAGCTTCCGTCGGGCCTCGGCCTTGTCGGCGCCGCCATCTGTTCCGCCGGTGTCATCCCGAGGTCCCTCGCCGCGGGGTCTCGCTGCGTTCCCCTCCGGATCGACCGTGGAACCTCCGTTCAGCTTGGCCCGAAGACGGTCCCACCAACCACCGCGATCGTTCTGCTGCGTCATTTGAACCCTCCGACCATCCGATCTTCATCATCGCAGCTCAGCGTCGACATCGGTCCTGAGCTGCGGCGCACTCACCGGCTTGGGGTGAGTCCCGTCAATTGGTGTAGCGCTGGCGTGTTGGAATCCCCGTCGGGGATCAGTCGCTCTTTATCGTCGAGAGCATGATCTCTTCGAAACCGATGGGATCGCTGCGGCTCAGCTCGTAGGCCAATCGCGATTCCTCCGATGGCAGGAGGAGGCGCGTGCGGTCGTGGGTCGCCTCGTAGATCACATCAGCAACCTCGGACGGCTCTGCCACCCTTCCGGTGACCGGCCGTTTGGATTCACCCGCGATGTTCTCAAGGTCAGTGCGAACGTAGAAGGGGCACACGATCGTGATCGAGACATCGGTGGCAACAAGCTCGGAGCGAAGCGAGTCGAAGAACCCATGAAGGGCATGTTTGCTCGACGCGTAGCCGGTGCGCAGAGCGAGAGGAGCGAAACCGGCGACGCTCGACGTCACAACGATGCGTCCACCCCGGTAGATCAACGAGGACAGGGCCGCGTGGGTGCAATTGACGGCACCCCAGAAGTTCACATCCATGACACGGTGCAGCACATCTAGTTCGGTTTCGCCGAAGGCGCTCACGTGGGTGATACCGGCGTTGTTGATCAAGACGTCCACCCCACCCCACTCGTCGACGACCCGATCGATGGCTTCGCGGCACCGGTCGGCATCGGTCACGTCGACCCCGATGGCCATGGCGGCGGGGATCTGTGTCGCCACTCGCTGTGCCGCCTCCAGATCCAGGTCGAGCACTGCAACCCGGGCTCCCGCTCGGGCAAAACGCTCCGCCATCGCCTCACCGATGCCGTTTCCCGCTCCGGTGATCACGACCGACTTCTCTGCGAACTCTGTGTTGCTCATTGCTCCTCCTCGTCTGTGGGGTGCCACGACGCTCGTCGGTGGTCAGACCGCAGGCATGTGGCACGGCGGCTCACGTGTCGGCAGGCGGACCACCGCCCACGAGGGCGCCCCCCGCCGCGAGATCGAGCCGGAGGGTTTCGACGTCGATCGCATGGACCCTTCCGCCGGTGTTGAGCGCAGCCACCGCGGCGGCCCCGGCGGCCTCACCGGTGGCCATGGCGGCGGGGATCTCCTTGGTTGCCTGATGCACATAGCGAGTGGTCGAGATGCACCGACCGGCAGTGATCAGGTTCTCGACTGCCGGTGTCGTCAGGCAGCGATAGGGGATGTCGTAGACCACGCCACGTTTGGTCCAGTGCCCGGTCTGAGCCACCGAGTCGGTGAAGGGTCGGCCTCCATCTTCTTTTTGCAGCATGTAGTCGCCCACCAGCCGACGTGACTCGGTGATCCCCAGGTGTTTTGCGATGTCGTCGAGCCAGGCCTCGCCGAAACCCGGAGCTTCCTCGCGCAGCCGGGCTACCTCGGCCATCACGGCGCGACGGCAAGTGAGCTCTGCGTTGGTGAGATCGACGGGGTCGACCGGGTTGATCCTCGCTTCTGCGAATCCCGGGCCTCCCCAGGGCACGAGCACCCGCCCGGGATCGGTGGTTCGAAAGTAGATGCCCCCCTCCATCGGGGAGTCGTCGCCGAGCCCGGTGACCCCTCCCATCCGGAACCACTGGTGCGGATAGATGGGAACGAGCTCGGCGTCTGCTCCGGCGTAGGTGAACACATCACCGTCGCCGGTGGTGTCAACGATCACCGTGGGGATGATCACTTCACGCCCGGCCTTCGATTCAACGACAACAGCCTCGATGCTCCCCGCGGCGGTATGGGTCGCAGCACAGCCGGTGTGGAGGCGTAGTGTCACCCCTTCGGCTTCGAGCAGGTCGTAGGTGACATTGACGAACGACTCGGGTTCGAAGGCCACCGAGTAGCGCACGCTTTCGGGTGGTGCACCCCAGATCAGGCCCCAGTTCCGCCAGCGTTCGACGGCCTCGGGATCCTCACTCCCCCACTCGGATCGGTCTGGACGGCGCGCTGCTCCCAGCGAGCCGAGGGTGTCGACGAACTCCTGGCAGATCCCCGCGACGACCTGATTGCCTTCACCATCGTCGAGGGTCAGCAGCAGGTTGATCAGGCCGAAACTTGCCAGGCCTCCGACATATCCCAGACGCTCCACCAACCACGTCTCGGCCCCTCGTCGGGCGCTGGCCAGTGCCGCTGCGATTCCTGCTGCACCGGCACCGACGACCAGCACGTCGGGGCGGCCGATCACGGGCAGCTCACGAGCGGGCTCGCGCCACGTGGCAGAAGCCCCTTGCGCCGAGGACATGTCTTCACCGGTCACCGGGACCGCCTGACGTGTTGGTCTACCAATGCCCGCGAGATGATCGTGCGTTGGATCTCGTTGGTGCCCTCCCAGATTTGGTACACCTTGGCGTCCCTGTACCACCTCTCGACCGGATGATCTCTCATGTAGCCGTGGCCTCCGAGGATCTGTACGGCTTCGCGAGTCACGTCGACTGCGGTGTCGGCGGCGAAGCACTTGGCCATCGAACCCTCACCTCGATCGAGGGGCAGGCCCTCGTCGACCATCCAACCGGCCCGCCACAACATCAGGCGAGCCGCGTCGATCGCCATCGCCATGTCGGCGAGCTTCGCTGCGACGGCCTGATGGTCCGCTATGGGTCGACCGGCCGATTGGCGTTCGCTGGCGTAGTCGAGGGCGTACTCGTATGCGGCGCGGGCCAAGCCGATGGAGGTGGCTGCGTAGATCATGCGCGAGTACTGAAGCAACAGCAGGGGGTTGGGCCGCGCCCCGTCGTCGGATGTGGCGCCTGGTACCACGGTGGGGTTCGCTCCACCCAGCCGGTTCTCGGCGGGTATTCGGCAGTCGGACAAGACCACCTCGGCGGTGTGTGAGGAGCGGACGCCCAACTTCTGTTCGACCTTCCCCATCTCGAGCCCAGGCGTGCCCTTCTCGACGATGAAGCCGGCCATGCCGCTCCAACCCGCCCCTGGTCGTTCGACCGCGAAGACGATGTGCAGGTCGGCGATGCCTCCGTTGGAAATGAAACACTTCGTGCCAGACAACACATACTCATCACCATCGCGACGAAAGGTCGTCCTCATCGCCGAGACATCACTTCCACCCTGGGGTTCGGTGATACACACCGCCCCGAGCCGGACGGTGTCCTGGTCACAGAATTGAGGGATGTACTTCTCCTGCTGACCGGGTGTACCGAAGGCGAGGATGGGTCCCGCGGCGTATACCGAAGACCCGATGGCGGTGGCGATCGCCGGGCAACCCCACCCCAGTTCCTCCATCACGATGAAGTTTGTGACCCCGACCAACCCGCCAGGCACACCCCCTCCCCCATATTGCTCGGGCAATCCGAACGAGAGCAGACCCGCAGCGTTGGCCTTTTGGAGCACCGGCCAGGCCATCTCCTCCTTGCGGTCATACTCTGCGGCCACCGGACGAATCTCGCGGCGTGCGAACTCGTGAGCGACCCTGCGCATCTCTTCTTGTTCGGGTGTGAGCGCCAAAGAAATCACTGCGCTGTCACCTCCCCTTGTCGTTGCTCGATCGACCAGCCTGTGCGGCGGGTCAGGCAGTCAGGTTTGCACGCATCGCCACCACTGTCACGCCCAGATGCGCGGGCTGCCGCAGACGTCTCCCACGAGCAGCCGCGGGCGAACAGCGGACGGATATGGCAATCTCAGCTGGTGCAGATCCCCGACGACGAAAGAATCGCTGCATTCGATCGCCGCTTTGTGAGGGCGCAGGCCACCCACGTCGTGGACCTTCCATGGGGTTTTGCCCTGCTTCAAAGCGACTTCCCTCTTTCGCACTACCACAACCGCGTGGTCGTCACTGCGGCCGCTTCGGCAGCCGAGATAGTCGCCGCTGCCGACGACGTGCTGGGTGGAGCGGGTCTGGCTCACCGGTACGTGTCTGTGGAAGACGATGAACTGGGTCAGGCGCTTCGTGCAGATCTGGTCACCGCCGGATACGAACATGAGTCAACCGTCGCGATGAAGTACTCCGGCTCGGACATCGATTCGGTTGCCCACGAGGTGTGCGCTGTGTCTCTCGAGGCATTGCGCCCGGCGCTCATCCGAGAATGGCGGATCATGCTCCCCGACGCCACGGCCGAGCTTCTCGACCAGCTCGCCGATCGAACAGGGCTGTACTCCCGTGGCGCCGAGGTCACTCGGCTGGTGGTGTTCGACGGGGACGTGATCGCCGCCTACGCGGACCTCTACACCGATAGAGAGGCGCAAATCGCCCAATTCGAGAACCTCGTGACCAACCGAAACTTCCGCGGTCGCGGGTATGGCGGCGCACTGATACGCGACGCCCTCAGACGTGGCCGGCAAGCCGGCTGCGAGTTGTCCTTTCTCACCGCCGATGTCGACGACTGGCCTCGAGATTGGTACCGGCGTCTGGGGTATTTGGACACAAGCCGTGCCCACAACTTCAGCAGCCACGGAGCGACCGGCAGGATCTGAGGAGCGATCAGCGCCGGCCGATTGCTGATCGCCTCACCCTGAGGCCGTTCCCGAGGAGTGACGACCCACTCGACACAAAACCTCCGATCGGACAGGATCTCGGCTCCATGCCGATCGTGTTCGCGTTGTTGTCGACGCTGTCCATCGCTCTCGGAGAGTTCCTCGCCAACGGCGTGAGCTC
>JAAETH010000671.1 GCA_024228575.1 Actinomycetes bacterium | reverse complement strand
GACCCGGTCGAGGTGGGTGTCAGCGATCCGGGTATTGATCTCTTGGCGGAACGTGACCAGCAGGAGTGGTTCGGCCATGAGGAACGCCATCAAGACAGCCAACGCCAGCCGGGGAGCAGCACCAGCCAAGGTCGATGCGATCTCGGTCCATCGCCGGGAGGGTTCGTCTGCTATCGGGTTCAGCGGAGCCGACACTAGGAACCGGTCGACGGCGAATACCACCGCCCCGTACCCAACCCCGGCGACTGCGAGGCGAAGCATCCATGAACCGAGTTGGTCGCCCCCACCCGCAGCGGTAGCCATGGCGATGGTGCCTGAGATCGCGGCCAATACCGAGGCCACGACGACGGTTGAGCCCAGACCCACGTATTTCTCGGTTTCGGTTGGGCATCGGGCTAGCACGACCCGGTTCACCCCAGCCGCACCCAACAGCAGTGTCTTGAACCGACCGACCGCAGGCCCCGAAGCTGGGTTGTCAGCTGGTGCGGTCATTGGCCAGCACCGAGACCGAGACCGTCCAGGGTGTCCCCAGCGGCATCGTTGGCCCAGTGAAGATCACGCCACACCCGACCAGGGGCCGGCAACGCATCAGCGGGCCCGTAGTAGCGAGAAGCATCCCCCTCGACACTCACCCCGTCACCGGCCTCATCGCTGGGGTTGGTGTTGTCGGTTGTGGTGAGGGTTCCGATGCAGGTTTCTAGGTTGTTGGTGTTGTCGGGGTGGAGTTCGGCGCAGACTTCAGCGCGGACTTCTTCGGCTATGCGGGTGCGTTCGTATTCTTCGTGGACGTCGCCGACATGGTCACCAGCTGAGTTAGCAGCACCAACGATTCCGGCGAGGAGGTCCATGGTGGCGGGGATCACTTGGGTTGGGCTGGTGAGGACCATCAGCACGTAGAAGATCCCTGCGGACCAGGCCAGCAGCCAGCCTTTGAATCCGAGTCGGTGTCCCATCATCGTCTATTCCTTCCACTGTTCGTCTTTGGGGTGTCG
>JAAETH010000670.1 GCA_024228575.1 Actinomycetes bacterium | reverse complement strand
TCACCGTCGCCAACCTCGTGACGGCGCGACTCGACCCAACCGAGTTCGTGCAGGTTCCGTCGCGAGACTGTCATCGCGTCGACCGTAGCGCTACAGCGGTCACGCGCCAGAGCCCTCGTGAAATTGCTGAGCACCGTCAGTATCGATCAGATGACACAATGTGTGAACGAATGGCCACCCACAGTAGCGTCTCATATCGGAATCTGAAGTCTTGACCACTATCTGTGGCGGTGGATTCAATTTGTTGCTACTTTCGAGCATGGCGAAGGACATCCAATGCATCTCACCTCAGCTCTTGCTCTGACCACGGCCCAAACGTGGACGCTGGTCGTATTCGGGGCCGCCCTGTTGCTCCTCGTTCTCTGGCTCGTCCTGGGTTGGCGCCCTCGATACAAACGCCGGCAGCGCGATACGGCCGAGCGCCTTTTCTGCGAGGAAACCCTTGGAACATGGGCGCACAAGCGCCTGTCGCAGTGGACCCCAGACGAGAGGCACTCCGCCCTGCGCTACTACAACACGGTTGGGCGTCAGGCACGCATCGGTGCAATACGACCCAACCTGGTTCCGGTCAACCACCACGAGACCATCGTTGCGCTGGCCACCCAGGAAGCCGACGACGAGGACTCGGCCTCGCGCTGGGCAGATCTGGTCTGGCTCGGCGACCAGGTCGAGAAGCGGCGCGACGACGCAACCCACCAGTCGGGCGCCGAGGCCACCACCCCCGACGACGTAGCCGCAGCCGTCGACGCCTCCGCGACAAGAGAGCTCGAGGTTGTGGAGGTTCCCGACACCGACCTGGCGGCCTCCGAGGTCGATCTCACCGAGTCCGCTATCGATCTCACCACCTACGACGCCGCTATCTCCCCTTCCGAAGCACCTACGGAGGTCATGGCGACCTTGGACGCGACAGGCAGCACTGCGGTCCACGAATCCTTCGATGTGTCGTCCGAATCGATGCAGGACGCGTCCGTCGCTGCCGACAGGAGGGCAATGGATCAGGTCCCCGACGAACCCACGACCGACGATCGCCGCGGAACTGATCAACCACTGATCGAGGCCGAGGTCGAGTACTTCGACGAAGCCTTGAACGCCGATCCCACGGCAACAGACGCGATTCCAGAATCGACCTCTACGATCGAACAACAGATGGCCGCAGGAGAAGAGGCGACGACGGTGACCGAATACGACGCAGAGAAGCTCGATCGTCGCGACCGCCTGACTGTCCCGACATGGATTCTCGATGCCCGTCGAGAAGTCGATCGCCACGACGACAAAAGCACCGACGTCCTCGACACATCCCAAGACGAGCCCGAGGCGGCAACCGATACCACCACCATCGATGATCCATCCGACGACGCCGAGGCCGTCAAACAGGTCGCAAACCTGGCCGATGCTCTCGCTCTCGACAACAACGACGACGACGTTTCAGCAACCGAAGGCGACCACGACGCCCACATCGCTGCACCCACCGATCTCGAGAACGACCTCGACGACTTTGAGGAGATCGAAGACATCGACGAGGCCGACGTCGACCCGGACATCGCAGCCACCGATGTGACAGACGACATCGACGACGAGATCGAGGAACTCGGGAACCTCACAGCTCGCATCGAGAACGCAGCAGAGACCGCAGAAGAAGCAGAAGCAGCAGAGGCAGCAGAGGCAGCAGAGGCAGCAGAGGCAGCAGAGGCAGCAGAGGCAGCAGAGGCAGCAGAGGCAGCAACACCCGAACCACCCATCACCCAGCCGGTGTTGGCGCAAGACTCCCATCCACCGATCGAGGCTCACACACCGACACCCGACTCTCGCGCCTCAAACGAGAATCTGATCGACGGTGACACGTTTGACTCTGCAATCGCACATGCACTTCGCGCTGATGACGAGCTCAGGCGTCGGGTGAAGAGACTGCGCCGCCGAGCCTTGCGGGAACAGGAACTGGCGGTTGCCCAACGCAAGCTCGGCGACCGGCGCATGGACCAGGGTCGCGACAAGAAGGCAAAGGCCCACTACGAGTCGTCCCAGGACCACCTCCGAGCAGCCACAAAACTCAACCAGAGGGCCAAGAGGCTTCGCAAACGGCGCCAGGAGGCACGCACGATCGGCTGACGTGCGAGCATGAGGTGATGAGCAGAAGCCTCCTCGCCGACACGGTTGTCACCTGCCCGAACCAACGGGTCGAAATCCATTCTCCCGGCCAGATCGATATCGACGATTCGGGTCGAGTCGCCTACGCGGGAGCGAGACGCACGATCCCGGCAGCGGCTGCGACCGACTGCGGCGGCCTATTGATGCCGGGGCTCGTGAATGCGCACGGCCACGCTCCCATGGTCCTGCTGCGTGGTGTCGGTGACGGACTACCGCTGGACCGTTGGCTGAACGATGCGATCTGGCCACGCGAGGCACGACTCGGTCCCGGCGACGTCGAATGGGGAATGCGGCTGGCTTCCGCCGAGATGTTGCTTGCGGGCGTGACCACGTCGTGCGACATGTACTTCGACGATGCGGCGATGATCGAGGCGGTATTGGCCACCGGTGGCCGACACGTCTGCACGCCTGGAGTTGTCGGCGCAGTTCACCTGACATCGAGCGACAGCCTCGACCTACGGGTTCGAGAAATCCGTGACCTGCACGCCAGATACCACGATCTGGATGGACGGATAGCGGTAGGTGTAGGGCCCCACTCACCCTACGACCTGCCCCTCGACGTGGTCACCGATCTGGCTTCGTTGGCGCGCGACCTCGAGACCATCCTCCATCTACACGTCGCAGAAACAGCCGGCGAGGGCGCCGAGCTCGAGGCCGCCCAACAGTGCAGCACGGTTGCTGCGCTCGACCGCTGTGGCGTCTTCGAAGGCCACGTGCTGACGGCCCACAGTGTTTGGGTCACCGAAGACGACATCGCCACCTACGCAGAACGTGGTGTTCACGTAGCCCACTGCCCCACCAGCAATATGAAGCTCGGATCCGGCGTCGCTCCGATTCACCAGATGACCGAACACGGCGTGAACGTCGCCCTCGGAACCGATGGGGCGGCTTCGAACGATGACCTCGACCTGTGGGACGAACTGGCACTGGCACCGCTGCTGGCACGAGTGAACTCGCTGAGTCCCGGTCGATTGAGCGTCGAACAAGCACTGCTGATGGCAACAGCCAATGGCGCAGCCGCGATCGGCTCGAATACGGGATCGCTGGCGGTCGGCTCGTGGGCAGACATCGTGCGCATCGATATCGACCGACCCTCGTGGCATCCGATCGATTCATCCGCCGATGTTGTGGAACGACTCGTCTTCTCGACGAAGAGCCGCGATGTGACCGACGTGTGGGTCGCCGGGGACAGGGTGGTCGAGAACCGGGCGCTCACCACGATCGATGTCGATGAGGCAATCGAGCAAGTGACGGCCAGAGCCAGGC
>JAAETH010000669.1 GCA_024228575.1 Actinomycetes bacterium | reverse complement strand
TCGTGGGAGACGGTGAGGTTGCCCTCGACGATTTTCGTGGCACACCGGTCGTGCTCAACTTCTTCGCGTCATGGTGCACCGCATGTGAGGCAGAGCTGCCCGAGTTCCGCGAAACCGCCGAGGCGCTGCGTGGTGAGGTCCGGTTTGTGTTCATCAACAGCCAGGACTCTGGCGACCTCGGCCTGGGTATGGCCCAGGAGCATGGAATCGACTCAGAGGTGATGGTCCGCGATTTCGGCTCGAACAACAGTGCAATGTTTCGTGCCCTCGGGGGAAGAGGAATGCCGATCACGGCGTTCTATGACGCTGACGGCCAATTGGTGCGCGTCAGCAGCGGTGCCCTACTCGGAGGTGCCCTGACCCAGAACCTGACCGATCTCGGGTTCATCTGATCTGGAAGGAACGGACAACCGATGTCGATGACACCAATCGATCTCTACTGGCGACCGGGCTGCGGCTTCTGCATGGCCCTGGATCGTGGCCTGAGCAAGGTGGGCGATCTGCCCATCACCCGCCACAACATATGGGCCGATCCTGAGGCCGCCGACTATGTGCGAGAACACGCCAATGGCAACGAGACGGTGCCCACCGTTCGTGTCGGGTCGGTGGTGATGGTGAATCCGACTGCGAACCAGGTGATGGCCGCTCTTGTGCAGGAGCACCCCGAGATGGTTCCAGACGACTACGAACCGCCCCAACCGGGACGCATCGGCCGGACGGTCAGCCGCTTCTTGGGAGGATGATCTTGTAGGTCACGTTGGCGTCGGCCACCCGCCGTCCCGACACGGTCTGGACAGTCGAACGGCAGAACACCACGCTGCGCCCCCGCTTCGTGACCCAGCCGATCGCCTCGACATCCTCGTCGCTGACGCCGCCCACGAAGGTGGTGTGCATGTCGATCGTCGCCATAGGGACCGGCTCGTCGTAGGCGGCGCCGATAGCGGGCACGACGGCGGTGTCGAGCAGCGAGGTGACGGTACCTCCGTGCAACATCCCGACCAGATTCAGGTGTTCGGGGCGAAGGGGCATGAACAGGCGGCAGTATCCCGAGCGCACCTCGGTCACCTCGATGGAGAGGTGTTTCATCAGGTTCGGTCGGTCGGTCGTTCCGAACCGCAACCAGCGGTTCATCTGCGCCTCGGCGAGTAGTTCGAAGTGATCGGCGGGTGGGATGTCTGACCAGGTCATGGGTTTGGGACCCTATCGTCGTGTGGGTGAGCGAATCATTTCCGCGCCAGCACGCCCGCACCCGAAGGTTCAGCCTCGGAGCGCCAAGGAACTTCTCGGTCAGCGGCGACGGCCGAAGGGTGTTCTTCCTTCGGTCGGGGGGAGGAGACGATCCGCTGACCTGTCTGTGGGTTCTCGATGCTGCTTCCGGCGAGACCGAGCTGCTCGTCGACCCTGGTGCCCTGGGTGTGGAAGATGGCGATCTGACCAGTGCCGAGCGTGCACGCCGCGAACGTGCCCGCGAGCAGGCCGGCGGTGTTGTGTCGTTCGCCCTCGACTCGGCCGGCCGCACCGCGTCGTTTGTCCTCGGCGGGGTCCCGTTCGTTCACGACACGACGGACAGAACCACTTCGGGACTCGAGATAGACGGCACCGCCTTCGATGCTCGCGTTTCGCCCGACGGCACGTTCGTCGCCTATGTCGACGATCGCGAGCTGCGGATCGTCGGAGCCAACGTCGCCGACCGTTCCATCTGTCGCGACGAGTCTCCAACGGTGTCGTGGGGGAGTGCCGAGTTCGTCGCGGGCGAGGAGATGGGGCGTACGCGGGGTTTCTGGTGGTCGCCCGACAGCCGGCGCCTTGTTGCAGCACGGGTCGACGTCGCACCGGTCGATGTCTGGTATCTCGCCGATCCCACGAACCCGGCCACGGCCCCACGATCGATGCGTTATCCGGCGGCTGGAACTCCGAACGCCGAGATAACGCTCGCCGTGTTCGACGTCGAGGGAAACCGCGTCGAGATCGATCTCGGCTTCGGTGGCGCCGACGCGCGGTGGGAGTACCTGGCCGACGTGGTCTGGAACACCTCGGGGCTGTTCGCCGTCGTGCAGCCACGCGATCAACGCAGCACTGTTGTCGTCGAGATCGACCCCGACTCCGGTGCCACGAGCGAGGTCGCTGCGATTGAGGACCGGGTCTGGGTGGAACTTGTTCCCGGGTCGCCATCGTGGATCGACGGCGCTCTGGTCACCGTCGAGGAAAGGGGCGATACCAGGCAGATGTGCCTCGACGGCGAGGCCGTCAGCGGCGCCAACCTCTGGGTCCGTTCGGTTGTCGGTTCCTATCTCGGCGGCATCGTGTTCACCGCGTCCGCCGACCCGACCGAGACTCACGTGTATCGATGGACGCGCGCGGGTGTCGAGCAGTTGACCGTCGAGCCCGGGGTCCATTCCGCGGTGGTCGGTGGCCCGACCATGGTTGTCACATCGAGATCGCTCGAGAAACCCGGCGTCGAGGCCAGGGTTCTGGCCGGAGCCGCGACCTTTGCTGTCGACGACCTGTCCGAACACCCCGTGATCGAACCCTCGGTCACCCTGATGCGATCGGGCGAGCGAGAGGTGGCGACGGCTGTCCTGTTGCCCTCGCCCGGTTCCGGGCGTGACACCGGCGGCCCGCTGCCCGTCCTTCTCGACCCCTACGGAGGTCCACACGCCCAGCGGGTCCAGCGCAGCCATGCCCTGTTCACGTCGTCACAGTGGTTCGCCGATCAGGGTTTTGTGGTCATCGTCGCCGACGGCCGCGGCACACCAGGGCGAACCACTTCGTGGGAGCGTTCGGTGTGGGGCGATCTCGCCGGTCCCGTGCTCGACGACCAGATCGCAGCTCTCGAAGCCGTGGCCGATCGACACCCGGGTCGGTTGGCGTTGGACAGGGTGGCCATCAGGGGTTGGTCGTTCGGTGGTTATCTGGCAGCGCTCGCAGTGATGCGCCGCCCCGACGTGTTCCACGCTGCCGTGGCCGGAGCGCCGGTGACAGATTGGCTGCTCTACGACACCCACTACACCGAGCGATACCTGGGTCATCCAGATGAACACCCCGAGCACTACCGCTCGACCTCACTCGTCACCGAGGCCGAGGCCCTGACCCGGCCGCTGATGTTGATTCATGGGCTCGCCGACGACAACGTCGTGTCGGCGCACACCCTTCAGCTGAGCGGAGCACTCCTGGCAGCGGGTCGTGCCCACGAGGTTCTTCCGTTGTCGGGGGTGTCGCACATGACCCCCCAGGAAGTGGTCGCCGAGAACCTGCTTCTGTTGCAGCTCGACTTCCTCAGGCGTTCCTTGCCCTAGATGATCGCCGCGGCGATGGCTGCGATGACGATCTGCATCGTCGGGTCGTCGACCGATCGTCTGAGCCCGACGATGTCGTGACCTACCGAGACCAGGCGGCCCATGATCCTCTCGCCGGTGACCAGCACGAGGGTCAGCTCGTTGCGCTCCGCCATCTGATCGACCAGTAGTTCCTGCATGGTCGCATCGAAGGTTGGCCCCCGGCTTCGGGTCGCCCGGACAGCGCTGTTGTCACCGCTCCGGACCGACACGGTGTCGGCGAGCGACAACAAGGTCAACCCTTGCGAACGATTCGAGGCGATGATGACCACGTCGAGACCAACACCTCGAACCCGGCCACGGTGACGGCCCGACGACCGGGTATCGACTATTGCCTCGGCTGGCGACTCCGCAAGATCGTGCAACAGGCCCTGGAGGGTCGCGGCCTCGCTGTCCTGTTGCTCGAGCCACCTCTGGCGACGTCGCGTTCGTGCGTCGGTCCCCGCCTTGACCTCCGCTAGCCAGCGTTCGGGATCGTTGTCCGTCACAGGAGTGAGAGTAGTGCGGCCCGCAACGTGTGACAGTCGGGCCTATCCCGAGGCGGTCTGGTGTTCGTGGTACTAGCCTTGTCTCCCAAGTTCTGTTCGTCTCCAGGAGTCGTGTGCCAAACCTCGTCAAGATCCGGGTTCCAGGGAACCATCTGATGACGCCATTGCTGGGCCAGCACGACGAACTCCTTCAGCTGGTTCGCGATGCTCACCCCGCCGCGTCCATACACGTTCGAGGCAACGAGATCAGCATCGAAGGCGACGAGAGTCAGCCGGCTTCGAGCGTGTTCGAGGAGCTTGTGCTTCTCCTCGAACAAGGGAACCGTGTCGACGACGAGATCGTGCGTCGAACCATCGACATGGTGCGCGCCGACGAGCGTCCGTCGCAGGTGTTCGGTGCCACCATCTTGAAGGCGCCCAGCGGTCGCACGATTCGTCCCAAAAGTGCTGGCCAGAAGTCCTACGCCGAAGCGATACGCACCAACATCATCACCTTCGGAATCGGCCCAGCCGGCACCGGCAAGACCTGGCTTGCGGTTGCGTTGGCCGTCGAGGCTCTCTTGTCCAAGCAGGTGAAGCGCATCGTGTTGACCCGCCCCGCGGTCGAGGCCGGCGAGCGTCTCGGCTTCCTGCCCGGCGACCTCATGGCCAAGGTCGACCCGTACCTTCGCCCCCTCTACGACGCCCTGCACGACATGTTCGACGCCGAGACAGCCGAGAAGTTGTTCGACCGCACAACCGTGGAGGTGGCACCACTGGCGTTCATGCGGGGCCGCACCCTGAACGACAGCTTCATCATTCTCGACGAGGCCCAGAACACCACACCAGAGCAGATGAAGATGTTCCTCACCCGTGTCGGGTTCGGATCCAAGGCTGTGGTCACCGGCGATGTCACCCAGACCGACGTTCCCGGTGGGCGAAGTGGCCTTCGCGACATCGAGGCCATCCTCGGCAAGATCGATGGCATCGGGTTCTGTCGGCTGTCGCGCCGAGACATCGTCAGGCATCGCATCGTTCAAGACATCGTCGACGCCTACGAGCGCGACTCCGAGAAGTCGGGCAGAAACGTATGACGATAGAACCTCCGAGTTTTCGCTCGGCTCCGCGGCGTGTCGGTCGTGCGGGGTCGGTCGAGGTGTTTGTGGCCGACGAACAGACCGATGTCGACGTCTCAGCCGAACGTTATGTGTCCTTGAGTCGTCACGTCCTCGATGCCGAAGGTGTCAGCGGAGACGTCGAGTTCGCGCTCCTGTTCGTCGACGAGGGTGTGATGGCAGATCTGAACCGAATGCACATGGCCGAGGACGGCCCTACAGACGTGCTCGCCTTTCCCATCGACGACGAGCTCGGCCGGGTCGGTCGTTCCCCCGATGGCGGCAGCCGTCGTCCGGTCAGCCGCGACCCGATGTTGATGCCAGGGCCGATCCTTCTCGGTGATGTTGTCGTCTGCCCCAAGGTTGCCGAGGTGAATGCTCGGACCAATGCAGGTTCATATCCCGGTCATGAAGGCACCACCCAGGACGAGGTCGATCTGCTGGTCGTGCACGGCATCCTCCATGTGCTCGGTCACGATCACGCCAAGGCCGAAGAGGAAGCTGTCATGAAGGATGCCGAGCGCAGGCTGCTGGCCTCGTTCGCGAAAGAGAGCGGCGGGCGATGAACCTGCTTGTTGTTTCGCTGGCCGCGTTGGTGCTGACCGTGTTCGCAGCCCTCATGCGGCTGATCGAGGTCACGTTTACACGGCTCAGCCGTGCCAGGGCGGCCGGTCTCGACGAGGTCGACGGCACCGAGGATCGTCTGGTGAGCCTGATCGCCGACCGATCTCGAGTTGTGGGGCCTGCTGCGCTCCTGCGATTGTTGGCCCAGGCGGGCATCATCGTCATGCTCACAGTCGTGTTCACCGACCGCATGGGGGCCCTCGGTGGGCTCGTTGCCATCGCAGTGTTCGGCGCTATCGGGTTCGTCATCATGGAGTCGACCCCGCACCGGTGGGCGATCGAGAACAACGACCGAATGGCGCGCACCCTCGCCGGTACCGCTCGACGTCTCAGCCGTTTCCCGCTGTTGCTCGTGCTCTGCCGGCCGCTGCTCTCGGTCGCTTCGCTCCTCGCGCCGCGTTCGATGCAGCAGGGCGACCCCGAGGTCGGCGAGGACGAATTGTTGGCGCTCGCCGAAGCCGCAGCGGCCAGCGATGTGATCGACGACGACGAGGCCGAGATCATCGAGTCGCTCATCGAGCTTGGCGACACCATTGCCCGAGAGGTCATGGTGCCCCGCCCCGACATGGTCACCATCCCACACGGGGCGACGGTGCGCGACGCGGTTCGTCTGGTACTCGACCACGGGTTCACCCGCCTACCGGTCGCGGGCGACGGGGTCGACGACATAGTCGGTGTTGTGCTCGCCAAGGACCTCATGCGGGTTCAGCTGTCAGGCCGCATCGACCTCCCGCTCGACTCGGTCGATGTCATCCGCACCGTTCGGTTTGTTCCCGAGAGCAAACGTGCCGGCGAGCTGATGCGCGAGATGCAGGCCGAGCGTATGCACCTGTGTGTTGTGGTCGACGAGTACGGCGGCATCGCAGGCCTGATCACACTCGAGGACATCATCGAGGAGCTCGTGGGCGAGATCGTCGACGAATACGACGAAGAGGTCCCCCTCGTCGAGAAGCTCGGCGGTGGTGTGTACAGGGTCAGCGGGAAGCTGCCGATCGACGATCTCGACGAGATCATCGATGGCAACTTCCCAGAGGGAGAGTGGGACACGGTCGGTGGGCTGATGCTCGACCTTCTGGGCAAGGTGCCCGAGGAGGGAGATTCGGTCGATTCCAATGGCCACGTTCTCATCGCAGAACGTGTCGAACAGCGGCGAGTCGATTCGGTCATCATCCAGCCCGCTCACGTCGAGTCCGGCACCGGCGCGGGTGCCGAAGAAGCAGAGGTCGGATAGTGAAGTCCGGGTTTGTCACCCTCGTGGGCCGCCCCAACGCCGGTAAATCGACGCTGCTCAACAAGATCCTCGGCCAGAAGGTCAGCATCGTTTCCAACAAGCCGCAGACGACGCGCATCCGGGTCATGGGGGTGCTCCATCGCCCCGACACCCAGATCGTCTTCGTCGATACACCTGGAATACACAAGCCCGTAAGCGCGCTGGGCGAACACCTGAACGAGACCGCCGGAAACGCGCTCGACGATGTCGACGTTCCGGTTCTGGTGGTCGACGGGATGGCGCCGTTCGGCAGGGGCGACAAGTTCATCGCCGACAAGCTGCCGCCGGGGTTCGTGGTCGTCATCACCAAGATAGACCGCATCTCGAAGCAGCAGCTCGTCGATCAGCTGACCGCCACGTCGTCTCTTCCGGCCTCCGAGTGGTTCCCGGTATCGGGTCGCACGGGCAAGGGCATCGACGCCTTCGTCGATCACCTGCTCAGCCGCATGCCAGAGGGGCCCCAGTACTTCCCAGAGGACATGATCACCGATGTCCCCGAGCCGTTCCACGTAGCCGAGCTGGTACGAGAACAGCTCATGCGCCGATTCAGTGACGAGCTGCCCTATTCCATCGCGACCAGGGTCGTCGAGTGGGAGTGGCCGCGCGTTCGTGTCGAGATCCTCGTCGAACGCGACAGCCAGAAGGGCATGGTCATCGGCAAGGGTGGCCTGGTTCTCAAGGAGGTCGGCACGGCGGTGCGCGAGCAGCTGCCCGAGGGTGCCTACGTCGAGCTGGTGGTCAGGGTCGAGAAGGACTGGCAGCGCCGCAGCGATGTGGTCGGCCGCCTGCTCGACCCCAGTCAGGGCCTCCTCGACGACTGACCGTGCGGCTGGTGACGCCCGCGATCACAACGGTTCGTCCAGCGACTTCAGATATTCGACGACCTCGTCACGGTGTCTGGTCCGTTTCATCGGCGGAAGTGCGTTGACCAGATCCCACCGATAGCGGGCCTTGCCCAGGCGAGAATCGAGGACGGCCACGACGCCGCGGTCGTCGGCGGTGCGGATCAGCCGGCCGGCACCCTGGGCCAGCATCGTGGCGGTGCGGGGCAAGTCGATGGTGGCAAATGCGTTCGAGCCCGCCCGCTCGCGGCGGGCCTCGAGCAAGGGTTCGTCGGGGCGAGGGAACGGCAGTCGGTCGATCGTGACCAGGCGAAGGGACGGGCCGGGAATGTCGACACCTTGCCAGAATCCCATCGTGGCGCACAGGACGGATGATTCGTCCTCGCTGAACTCGCGCAACAGGGCGGGCTTGGGGAGATCCCTCTGGGTCATGACCCGATAGTCGAGAGTGTCGGCGAGCTGGGCAGACACATGATCCATCGCTCGCCAGCTGGTGAACAGGGCCAGCGTGCGGCCGCCAGCGGCTTCGATGAGCACCTCCAGCTCGTCGCTCAGGGCATCGAGCCATGTGTCGGCGGTCGGGCGAGGCAGGTCGAGAGCGCAGTACAGGATGCTCTGGTTCTCGTAGTCGAACGGGCTGCCGACGTCGACGCGGTCGAACTCATCTGATTCGAGCCCCAGACGGATCGCGAGTTCGCTGTCGAGGGTTGCGCTGGTGAGGATCGCCGTCGGTGCTGATGTGGGCTCATCCTTCTCGGGATCGCCGGGATTCCACAGTTTCTGCGACAGGAACTCGGCGACGTCGATCGGGGCGAGCCTCAGACTCGGACTGCGGGCCGGCCCCTCGATCCAGGCGACATGGGTCTCGGGAAGGTTCCGGATCATGTCGAGGTCGGCGGCAAAATGGCCGGACTGGATGAGGATACGTTCGCGGGCGGCCGCGTGTTCCTCGTCCTTGTTGGCCCTGGCCGACGAGGAGATCTCGTTGGTCTTCTCGAAGGCGATGTTCAGCAGGTTGAGCAGGTCGTCGGGGATCGACCGGAGTCTGTCGCCGACCCGTGTCCCGAGATAGTCGGCCATGCGCCCGCCGACGTCCATCAACTCGGTTGCCAGGGTGTCGCCGACGACCGTCCGGGAGTTGCGCGACAGTGATGCGAATCGGCCTGCGCCGAAGTCGAGTCCCGCGGCCGATGACAAGACGTCTTCGAACTGGTGGGCCTCGTCGATGACGACG
>JAAETH010000668.1 GCA_024228575.1 Actinomycetes bacterium | reverse complement strand
CACCCGGTGGGGTAGCTTGGCGGGCGCGCGGCGGCTCGGTCCGGACCATCGCTCCTCGAGCGTGGTCGCGCCCGGGCCGCGTACCGGGGTCTTGAGGCTCGTGAGGCCGTCGGGTCTGAAGCTCTCGTCGAACGATTCGACGAACTGGCTGCCTCGGTCTCGCACGAGCGCCCGTGCATCCTCGAGACGCTCGCCGTGGGCGATGAACGCGTTGCGGGCTGCATGTGTGGCCCACGCTCCGGTCGGGTTGGAGGTGAGGCCAGCGAAGCAGCGTTTCGGGTGTGACGATCCAGCCGTGGCGCAGCGCTTTGGGCAAGGCTGCGGCGATAGCGCCGAGTAGGGTCCGGTCGTCATCGTTGAGCGAGGGCCGGCCGACCTGTCGGCGCAGCACTGCGTTCTCGTGGCGAAGGACCATGATTTGGAGGTCCTTCCACCGGCCGGAACGCACGGCGACACGCGCAAGTTGGGCGAGGAAGCGGTAGAGCAGGCGGGACATGAGAGACCAGGACGGCGGGCAAACCCGCTGGTCAAACCGCACGCGCGCCTCTTCGAGCGGGACAGGGTCGACTCCGGACCCGGGCTCGGGGCGACGGAGTGCTGGCACTAGTCGGGGCAGCAAGGCTGATTCCGCGTTGCTAACGGCCGTGTGAGCGTTTACGCTTACATCTATGGATGTCGGTGAGCTGGTTCGTAGGGCCAAGGAGAGTTCGGGGCGGAGCTATCGGTCGTTGGCGGCTGATGCCGGGGTGGCGGTGTCGACGATCACTCGGATCGAGTCCGGTCGAATTCAGCCCACGGTCGAGGTGTTGGAGCGGGTTTTCGCAGCGTGCGGGTACGAACTCGATCTGGTCGGCTTGCCTTGCGGTGCGAGATTGGGTCCGCGGTTAGGTGATCTCGTCGATGCGTGGGATCGCTCTGGTGGCGAGTTGAGGTTGGAGTGGGTGAGGTGGCGTGCCTGGACCGACCGGCTTGCGTTGCATCCCGACAGGATCCCTGAAGCGATCTACTCGGCGCCCGGACCGTCGGGGCATCGGGTTGTCGATGCGTTGATCGCCGCTGTCGGAGAGAAACTGGCAGATGATGCTGGGCTGTCGCGTCCTTCGTGGACGGTCGGTGTCGCTGGGGTCGATCCGGTGTGGGAGCCTCCGGCGCGGCGTCGCGGACGCATCGATCCGCGGTTTGCTGAGCGGGGCCTCATGGTCGATGCCGAAAGCCTCTTCCGGCCCATGGAGATGATCGGTGGGTGAGGTCCATGCCCCGATCGATGGTCCGACACTGCTCGGCTATGTGGAAGAGGTTGCGGACCTTCTCGCGGACGATGGCGCCAAGCGCAGGCTGGTCGTAGTCGGTGGGGCGCTTCTGGCCTGGTACGGGCTGCGTGACGCGACCCGTGATGTCGACAGCGTCGAACGGCTGGACGAGGCACTGAGAACAGCAGCCGAGACCGTTGCAGCACGTCACGATCTGTCACCCGGCTGGATCAACGACTCGGCCTCCCAGTTCCTGCCCGCAGGATTCGACCTGGCCGGAGCCACCATCTTGCTTGATCACCCGCGTCTGCTCGTCGTGGGCCCAGCGGTGGATCATGTGTTCGTGATGAAGCTGTTCGCGGGTCGGGCGGTGGACACCGACGATCTCCGCCAACTGTGGTCACACACCAGCTTCGAAACCTCGACGCAGGCGGTCGCGGCATTCGAAGCCGCATACCCACACGAGGACCCCGACCCCCACCTGGCCGAATGGCTCAACAGCGTCATCGGCCACTGACCACTACTCAACGAGACCGAACGTCACCAGACCGCACAGTGAGCAGATGATTGCCAGTCTGTTGGCGTATCCAACATTTCATCCAACATAGGCAGCGTCACCAGGGACCACTGGAGGGCACCAGGCGGACGGTAGTTCCGACGAAACACCACGTCCCAGCACTGTTCGGCACCGGAGCGACGGTTGGAATGTGGCTCATAATCGCTTGGTCGCGGGTTCGAGTCCCGCCGGGCCCACCACCTCTGACCAGGGGCGATGCCCTGTGTGTCGTCTCGGTGGTGGCCAGTGGGACTGGTCAATCCAACATTTCATCCAACATCGGTGTTGGCTTCTCTACCCCTGGTAGGCGCATTT
>JAAETH010000667.1 GCA_024228575.1 Actinomycetes bacterium | reverse complement strand
CGCACTGGTGTCTTCAGGATCTTGAAACCTTCGGTTCTGACCGGACTTCGGCGGGTAGATCGCGTTTGGGCTGGTGGGAGGGGGTGCGCGGGTGAAGTGTTTCCCCTACATTCTCACGGTGAGTGCCAGCGGGCCGGTGGGTGGCTACGTGGGGTGGCTGGTGATGGTGGGCTTGTTCCAGCCGTGGGTGTTGACGTCGAGTCCGGCGAGGATTTCGGCTTGTAGGGGGTTGGGTCGGGTGGTGACGGTGATGTTGTTGCCGCCGGCGGTGAGGTGGTGGGTGCGGATTCGGGTGAGTTCTGTGAGGGCGCGTCGTGGGGTGATGGTCTGGGTTTCGATGTCGGGATCGGTGATGGCGGCGGTGTCGAGTAGGTTCGCCATCACGGCTTCGATTACGGCTGCCAACACGCAGATGGCGATGTGGCCGCGGACACGTCGGTCGGTGTAGTGAAACACTGGCCGCAGGCCGAGGAAGTCTTTCATGACCCGGAAGCGGTGTTCGACGTTGGCCAGGCTCTGGTAGTGGGCGACCACCTCGGCTGTCGTGGCCTGTTCGGGGGTGAGTGAGGTGGTGAGCACGTAGCGGCCTGCCAACAACCGCTGCTCATAGTCCAGGGCGGTGTCGTCATAGTTCCAGGTGAAGGTGCCCTGGGTGATGTTGGTGGTGAAGCAACGCGACACCGCGGAGGCGCTCGGGATGCGTTGGGCGGCAGCAGAGATCTTGATCGGGTCGACAAGGCGTCCCGAGTGGACGCGGTCAGCGAGGGCGATGAGTTGGGTTTCGGTGTTCTCGAGTAGTTCTTCGCGGCGGTGGTCGTCACGGCGGCGTCTGGCTGGTGAATCGATAATGACATGACGCCGGTCGTCGTGGCTGATCTCGCACGCGGTGCGTTCCCCGGTGACGGGCACCCAGTCTGTGTCGGGTTTCGCGGCTGCGGCTTCGAGGACCGCAGCGACGGCGGGGTCTCGGCGCAACTTGGTGGCGATCACATGATCGAACCCTGCTTGGGTGACGAGGTTCAGGTTGTCTGCCGAGATCAGGCCCCGATCAGCGACCAGGGCGATACGGCCGACTCCGAACCGGTCTTGGAGATCGGCCAACACGTCGGGCATGGTGGCCGAGTCAGCGGTGTTGCCATCAAAGACCCCGTGCGCGATCGGGATCCCGTCACCGGTGACGAGCAGTCCGATCATCACCTGGGGCCGATCGGAGCGTTTGTCACGGCTATACCCGAACCGTTTGCTTGGGAACCGGCCGTCAGGGTCGACGTCGACGGACTCGAAATAGGTGGAGGTCAGGTCATAGCAGCACCAGCGCAGCTCCAGGTTCAACAGCGACGTGAGCCTGGCGAACAGATGGGCCTCGATATCGGCCACATGATCGGCGACCGCGTCGAGAGCCCGATAGCACTGATCCAACGACGGCGCTGCCACCCCGTTAGGCAGCTCGACATCACCGTCGAGCCATTCGAACACGGTGCGACGCTTCGATGCCGGCGCGACCAGACGGTTGGCGATCATCACGAACACCGTGTCAGCCAACGCATCGCCGGTGCGATGCCCCAACAGGTTGGCGAACAGGTCGTCGAGACCGAGCCGACGAAACAGAGACCAGACAGTAGCTACCGCACCGAACCCAGGCGCCCCATCAGCCTCAAGATCGCCAGGGTGCAGCCATGTGTCATCGGCGTGGGATTGCAGAGCGGCGATGATGCGATCCAACTGG
>JAAETH010000666.1 GCA_024228575.1 Actinomycetes bacterium | reverse complement strand
GACCAACCGACGGATCGGATGACCAACCGGGATCAGATCCTCCGTCGACAACAACAACATCGACAACTGACGCACAGGAGTTCCACACATACCCCACTCGTGTCGATCCCGACCCAAGAGCACCGATCAGAAGAACTTCAGAACCTGCTAGGGACAGATCGAGCCGGCCGCTCTGTCCCCTCGGGCGGGCGACACCTCTCGGACGGGTTCGGGTTCTTCGGCGTGCCGAACCCACGGAGGGCGGCACAACCAGCCGACTACGATTGCTGGTTTTGCGATCGACAGCACCTTGTCGAGACGGTAGGGATCGAAGGTTTTCGCCAATACGGCGGTGTTGCACGATCGGTGGGAGTGAACTTGGACGGATCGCCTGACGTTGTTGCACCCTGCTGCGACGCGTGCTCGCCAGGTTCAGGCTGACCGGAATGCCAGGATTGCTTCGGCGACTTCGATTGGTGCCTCGGTGGGCACGAAGTGGCCGACGCCGTCGAGTTCTTGGTAGTCGGCGTGGGGGATTTGACGGTGGAGTTCTCGGCCCATGTCGATGACCGCCACGGGGTCGTCGGTTCCCCACACCAGCTGGAGGGGAGTCTTGGTGTCGGCGAGGGCGCTGAGCCAGCGGTCCATGTGGAGGTATCGCTCGCGGACGTAGCAGTAGACCGCCGGGATGCGCAGGTTGCCGTCCTGATATGCCATGACTTCGTGCATCACGGTGGCGATCTCGTCGGTGACTGCCTCGGGACGGCCCATGAGGCGCTTGAGGCTGTCGGGGTAGGCCGGCATCATCGCGGCGACCATCTCCATCGCCTCGGGCACTCGTGATGGCGGTTCGAGAACCTGCTGGAACTTCGTCAGCTTGGCGAGTGTCTTGATCATCGAACCGTTGAGGAAGGTCGAGTGTGTGGGCTCGAAGCTCAGCCGCCCCTCGATCTCGCGGGCCAGGAGTTCGGTGTGGACGCTGGTGCCCATGTCGTGGCTCACGACGTGAGCGGTGGTGATGCCAAGTCGTCCGAGGACCGATTCGACGAGGTCGGCCTGCTGGAAGAGCGAGTAGCTCCAGGCCTTCGGCTTGTCGGAAAGTCCGAAACCCCGCAGGTCGATCGTGAAGAAGTTGCGTACGGCGGCGGATGGGGAGAGCGCCCGCCAACAGATGTGCATTGCGATGCGCATTACACATCTCTATGCTGATCGCATGGCCCAACTGGTGACTCGGGTAGAGGACGACCTTGCGGCCGCTGTCGATGAGCTTGTCGAAGCTGGAGTCGTAGCGAGTCGTTCCGAGGCGGTGCGGCTTGGGCTCGAACGCCTTGTCGACCGCTGTCGTCGTGATGAGATCGGGGCGCGAATTGTCCGTGGTTATCGGGAGTGTCCGCAAAGCGACGCGGACATCGCGTGGGCCGATGAGTCTTCCGTGAGGATGATTGCCGAGGAACCTTGGTGAGTGTGACGCCGAGGCAGGGCGAGGTCTGGTGGGCCGAAGCCGAGGACAAGAGGCGACCGGTGTTGATCGTGACGCGCAGCGATGCTGTGCCGGTGCTGACGCGGATCATCGTCGCGCCCGTGACTCGCACCATTCGCCAAATCCCGACAGAGGTCCGTCTCGGCGCCAGTCACGGGCTTCCTGACAAGTGCGTGGCGTCGTTTGACAACCTGCAGCCGATTCGGCGCTCGTTTCTCACGCAGCGAGCAGGCGAACTCCAGATCGAGGAACTCGATGAGATCTGCCGAGCACTGGGTGCGCTTGCGGATTGCTGAGGACAGCGAAGGTGCCTGAGTCTGCTGCTTTCCCATAGGTGTTGCTTCGGCTGGCATCGCGTGGAGGACAATCGGTTGCGGAGTTCGTGACGGCCCGCACGGACCCAACGCTCGGCGAACGCGTCGGCCCTGGGCACGCCGGGCGGTGTGCGGATCACGAATCTGGTCGTGTGGTTCCAGCCCATGAGCGGGTTGCGAGCGTGTAGGGCTCGGTCAGCGACACGAGGCTCGATTTTCGCATCCTGCTAGATTCGGATCTTGGACCGGAGGGGGACGTGTTCTGTCAAGTTCAACAGGTTGGTTATTGAACGCCTGTTCTTGCCAGCGGCCGAGAAGCGGCTACGCGTCAGCGATGGCCCCGGGCTCGCCTCGGCGGTTGCCGTCGATGCATTGGCCAACCTTGCTTCGGTCAGCACACGTCTTCCGGCGATCGGTGGTGTTTGCAACGTGTTCGGGGTGGTTCCCCGCATCTACGCGTGGTTTGTCTCGCTCCACCTGGCCATGATCTCTCGCGACAAGACAGCGGCTGACACGATCGCGGCATCCCATGCTGATGTCGAGGCCGGTTTGGCGAAGATGCCTGGCTGGATGCTGCGGCTCAACGGGCGATCTCCTCTCAGCCGCCCGGCGTGCGCACTGTTTCGGCGTCAAGCCATCCGCTCACAGCGCCGGGAGTATCCCGATGGTTTTGTGCGCCGAGTCGAGGAGGCGTCCGACATCGGCCAGGGCTGCGCGACAAACGGCGGCCCAGGCAACCACGAGATCAGCGGGTGCACCGGGTCGAAGGCTCTGACCGAAGACTGCCTCCAACCAGGTGTGGTCGAACGGCGTCAGCTATCTCGGCGGTGACGAGACGTGTGGCCCGAGGTTCATCGAGGATCGCGATGAACACATCGACACCAAGCCTCTCGAGAATGCCGAACGGTCCGACGATTTGTCCTGTAGCCGCACACCATGCCGCGTCGATGTCCGCGCGGTCGGCGACACCGTTGATCTCGATCGTCAGCGCTGCTGTGATGAGCGCGCCGAGGAGTGCGTCCGAGGCGCTCTGCGACGGTGGCTCGGCCTCCGCGAAGCCGGGTTGCTGGTAGGCGGGTTCGGGGTAGTTGTAGAAACCAGAGCCCGACTTCTGGCCGAGGTGGCCCGCTTCGACGAACTCGGTGAGGAACGGCACGACGCGCTCGCGCAGTGCTTTGTTGTGTGCGTCTGTTGCGGGGGCGCTCCAGCTGTCGAGCATCAGATCGAGCCCAAAGAGGTCCATCATCGCGAATGGGCCCATGGGTGCAGAGCGCGCGGTCATCCAGGCTCTGTCGACGTCCTCGACGGTGGCGCGTCGGTCGAGGACAAGCTGAACCGCCACCCGCATGACCTGGCCGTTCATCGAGTTGAACACATATCCCGGGTGCTCCTTTCGCAGCACCATGGGTGTGCCGCCGAGTGACTCGACGAAGCGACGAAGGGTGTTGATCGTTTCGGTAGAGGTTCGTGGCCCTCCGACGATGTCGTAGAGCGGTGCGCCGAGGTGTGAGTGCAGTGCGGCGAAGCAATCCCCGCGCTCGACGGCGTCCTCGAGGTCGGAGACCATGAGTGTGGAGGTGTTCGTCGTGATGATGGTGTCGGGAGCGGCGAGCTCGTCGACCTGTCGAAAGACGGAACGTTTGGTTTCGCGGTCTTCGTAGATCGATTCGCTAACCAGGTCGGCTCCCGCCAGAGCGTCGCCCAGCTCTGGTGTTCTGGTCACTCGGCCCAGCCCGGCGGCTAGGGCTTCGGGTGTGCAGTAGCCGATGCCGACCATGTAGGCACCGACGCCTTCTTGTCGTGCGGTGGCCGTGGCCAGCACGTCGGCCGACGCGTCATGCAGCACGACGCTATACCCGGACACCGCGGCGACGAGTGAGTTGACACAGCCCATCATCCCTGCGCCGATGTAGGTGACCGTGCGGATCTTGTCGATGGGTCCGCCGTGCTCGAACTCGACGGTCAAGAGATCGCCCGCGGTAGATCGTCGAGCAGGATGAGATTGGTGCTGCCCTTGCTCACGATGGCGGGCCGCTGATCGAGTACCGGGAGACCGGCGAGTGCGTTGACGATGTGGAACTGCGTCGGGTTCTGCTCCCACGAGAGCGTCTGCCAGTCGACCGTGCCTTCGCCGACCCACGCCTCGGTGACAGTATTCTCCGACGGGAAAGCCGTCGGTTGGCTCGTCGTCTCTCCGAATCCGCTGACGCCGGGCAGATACCGCCATCCCATCGATGTGTTCTCACCAGAGTCGGCGGCAGCGGCGATCTCGTCGGCGGTCGGTTCGCGCAGGTTGCGAACGCAGAGATCGACGATCTTGTGGCCGAAATGACTCGCGCTGGTCTGCCAGACGCCGTCGATCACCGAATGATCCTCGATGTCGGCGTACACCTTAGGGACCCCTTGCAGCTCGCGTCCGGTGAGGATCGGGTCGGTGAGGTTCTCCCACATCACGAGCGTGAACTGCCCGTCGATGACGTCGGTGTCGCCGTTGAAGCGGGTGGAGGCGCTCACACCGATGAGGTTGTATCCGTGGCCGGCGAGCCAATCGACGCGACGGTTCTGTGCGTAGACGACGGTCACAACGGCCTCGTCCGTGACGGAGAAGTTCGCCGGAATGTACTGGGAGAGCAGATCGCGGTCGGTCACATACGACGTCGTGATCGCTGTGACATCGCGATACCAACCCGATGCGCGGGGGTCGAATTGTCGAGGTCCGAAGTGCGCAGGCATCATGTAGGAACTGTTCGGATCGAACGTGAACATGTCCTCATCTTGCACGATCGGCCTTGGCGCCTCGCAATCTCGGGCAGTGCAATCGGCCCACGATTGCCCATCTGGGCTGGGGATCTCGTTATGGTAGTCATATGGGGAACAGACGGGCATTTGTGATCTTCGCCATCGCGTTCGCACTCCTTGCGACAAGTTGCAGCGGTGACGAGAGCGATGAAGGCGACGCGATCACCATCGGCGATCAGAGCAACACCGGGGGTGACGGCGGAGCCGACGATGGCGATGGCGGTGACGGTGAGGGGGGCGCAGCCAACTCGAACGACGACTCCACGAGTGGCAGCAGCGATCTCGAGGTCGTGTGGCCCCTTCCCACCGGAGACTACGAGGTCTTCCTGCCGTATCAGTTGATCGAGGACGAGTTCCAATACAGCGAGTCGGCGTCGTTCCTGACCACGAATACTTCCGTGGAAGACGTGCTCGCTTTCTATCGTGAGTACTTTCCGACGATCGGCCTCATCCCAAACGAGCTCGAGCTGGGAGAATCGATCGCGCTGAACCTCACCGACCCGGACGATCCACTGTGGTCGGGTGTGATGCAGACCGGGGCCGACGCCGACGGCAAGGTCACGATCAGCCAGAACTACACCGATCTAACAGACCCGACCGACACGGTCACAACCGACGCCGTCGACGGCAGCTCAGACTCCGACGGTGCTGGCACTGAGGATGACTGAGCCAGAACTCCCGGCTCCTCCTCGAAGCGACAGCCAACGGCACCAACGCAGACGCGGTACTTGTGCCCCATCAGGCACGACCGGAGCACAGTTGGAGTCCAACGGATCGGTCCAGGCCGACTAGTTCCCTAGACGTGTGGGGCTCGGAAACTGTGTCGTCGCAGGTCACGCGGCGTTTTGGTATTGGTGGATGAGCCCGTCGCATCGGGTGGTTCGAAGCACCGTGACGGTCGCCGGGGGAGCGTCTTTCGGCTTGTCGATCGGTCTCGGCGGTCGTTGCTCGAGTGAGCGGTGTGGCCGGTGAAGGTTGTAGTGGTCGATGTCGTCGACGACGAGATGCTGGAGCTGATGCTGGTTCCAGATGATGGTGCGGGGCAACCCACGGGGTTGCTTGAGGAGTTCGCGTCGGATCGATCCGATCCAGCGTACGGCGAACGTGTTCGCCACCGGAATGTGTACGGGTGTCGTGGAGGATCTGCCACACGGTGGAGGATCCGATGCTGTGTCCGAGGCCGACCAGTTCGCCTTGGATGCGCCGGTGACCCAGGTCGGATTCTCGCTCGCAAGACGGACGACCAGCTCGTACGGCTCGGCAGCTGTGGGCGGCCGGCCGTCACGCCGGGCGGGAGGTTGTGTCCAGTGTCTGGCGACTCGTCTTCGGTGCCGGCGCAGGAATGTCTCGGGAGTCACGATCCATCCATCGCGGAGCCGGCGGGGAGGAGCGGCCGCGATGGCGCCGAGCAGGGTGCGGTCGTCGTCGTTGACGGATGGACGCTCGACCTGTTGGCGCAGCACGGTGAACTGGTGGCGAAGCACGATGATCTCAAGGTCCCTCGAACGATCAGACCGGACCGAAAGACGCGCCAGGCTGGCCAGGAATCGGTAGAGGATACGAAACACGAGGATCCGGGATGGCCGCTATCTGACCTG
>JAAETH010000665.1 GCA_024228575.1 Actinomycetes bacterium | reverse complement strand
GGGCCGCCAATCTGACCGAAGCCCTCGATCTGTTTGCTGAGCACGAGAAGACGACCTACTCCGTTGCCTGGATCGACTGCCTGGCCCGGGGCCGAGCCCTTGGAAGGTCCTTGCTGAGCGTGGGAGAACACGCCTCGGGTGGGGAGCTCGAAACCGGCAGCTCGCGATCGCTGGTCGTCCCCTTCGACCTGCCCGGGGCACTGCTGAACCGCCACACCGTCCAGGCCTTCAACTCGCTCTACTACGGCCGGGTCCGTCGAACCCGAACCGACCGCCTCGTTCACTACGAGCCCTTCTTCTATCCCCTCGACAGCATCCACCAATGGAATCGAATCTATGGTCGAGGCGGGTTCACCCAGTACCAATTCGTAGTTCCCCGAGATGGCGGGGTGGATGCCCTGACCGAGGTGCTCGACCGGATCGCCGCCTCGAAGCGGGGATCATTCCTCGCCGTGTTGAAGAGCTTCGGGCCAGCCAACAACAACTACCTCAGCTTCCCGATGGAGGGCTACACCCTGGCCCTCGACTTCAAGATCGATCCCGGCCTGTTCGCACTGCTCGACACCCTCGACGATGTCGTGCTCGACGGTGGGGGTCGCCTCTATCTGTCGAAGGACGTTCGTATGTCGGCTGAGACCTTTCGCCGCAGCTACCCCCGATGGCCCGAGCTGGTAGCCCTGCGCCAACAGTACGGCGCCGATCAGGTCTTCAACTCCCGCCAATCTCGCCGGTTGGGCCTGTGACCATCAAGGAGAATGCATGACCGTCCCGAACGTGCTGATCATCGGCGCCACCTCGGCCATCGCCGAAGCCATGGCCCGCCTCTACGCCAGACGATCGGCCAACTTCTACCTTCTCGGTCGCAACGAGGATCGTCTGTCTGCCATCGCCGACGACCTGGCCGCTCGTGGCGCCATCCCAGTAGGGGCCGCCCCGTTCGATGCCGACGAGATCGATAGCCACGAGAAGGTGCTCGACCAGGCCTTCACAGCCTTCGCTGACCTGGGTCCGATCGACATCGTGCTGATCGCCCACGGCACCTTGCCCGATCAGACCCGGTGTGAGGAGGAACCTGCAGCCGCCATGTCCGAGCTCCACACCAACGCCATGAGCACGGCGTCGCTTCTGCTC
>JAAETH010000664.1 GCA_024228575.1 Actinomycetes bacterium | reverse complement strand
GTCGTAACGCTCCGCGATCGACTGCGTCGGCAGCTGGCCGTCGGCGAAGTAGACCGAGTGCTCCATGCCGTTGCCGTCGTTGGCGATCATGTAGAAGGGCACCCGCTCGCCATCCTCATCGACCAGGGCGAGCTTGAAGTAGCGTGACACCGAGCCGTTCAGGAGTCGCAAGCGGTACTTCCTGGCACGCACCTCGAAGGAGGGCTTGTAGAGCCAGTTGGTCAGCATCTGGTCACCGAGGAAGCCGTTGAGGTTGAACGGGTTGAACCACAGTTGGCCGTCGCGGTCCCAGGCCTTGTCGGCGATCACCAGGTTGATGTCGTAGTCGCGGTTGCCCCAGTCCATGGCTGTGCCGCTGGGGAAGCGCAGGTTGACGCCGTCGTCCAGGCCTTCGTTGCCGCGGTCCAGGGCGCTGTAGTAGTTCATCATGGCCGCGTTGCCCTTGTAGACGTTCTGGGCCGTGAAGTCGAGCATGTGGTCGTGGAACCAGTGGGTGCTCATCGTCTCGCGCCAGTCGCCCCGGAGCCTGGTGATGCCGCCGGCGCCGTCCGGGCTGCCGGCCCTGAGGTCGCTGGCATCGGTGTTGACCGAGTCGTGGCCGGCCAGCTGCAGGGGCCAGCGGTAGTCCCAGAACTGCCCCGGAAAGTAGAAGGCGTTGGCGTAGCCGTCACTCTCGGCCGGGCTGTGGCCGTTGTGCTCGTGGGTGCTGATGGTGTGCACCCCGAAGCCCCGGTTGGTC
>JAAETH010000663.1 GCA_024228575.1 Actinomycetes bacterium | reverse complement strand
CTTCACCAGCCGGCCCCCTTCAACAGGGGCAGCATCAGCCCGACGGGGGTGATCGCATACCAGTCGGCCACGTCTCCCCGTTGGCGCCGTTTGGCGATGACGAAGCCGGTCCCTTCGCCGGGGGTGTTGTCCATTTCTTCGGCCAGCTGGTCGACCCATGCAGCGGGCTCGAAGGCCCTACGTGCTTTCACTTCGATGGTGACCCCAGGGATGCCGATGATGTCGCCCCGGTCATCGGCGGCTCCGGACAGTCGGCGTTCGGCGTGGGGGTAGCCGTTGGCGTTGAGGTAGTCGACAACGTCCCGCTCACCTCGTGCCCCTTTGGCTCGGGAATCAACCATCAATAATCCGCCCGAGCCAGGTCTGCTTTGAAGGCGTTGACTCGGGTCTCAACCTCGTGCTGAAAGCTCTCGAATAGGGCGAGTGCGTCAGCGGTGGAAAGGTCAGCGTGCTCGTGGTAGCTGGCCTCTTCGAGGGCGGCGATGATGTTCTCGGCCGCATCCTCGAAGCTCGGGGAGTTGGTGATGATGTCGGCCAGTTCGGGGGCGATGGACCCACAGGTGGTCATTCGCCCCACCCAACGGTCCAGGTGGTGACGGGGCAGGAGCCAGCATCGGCGTAGGGCTCGCCGTTGTTCTTGACTCGTCGGTGGTAGATGGCCAGTTGGCCCATTCCATTGAGGGCGAAACTGTCGATGGTGGACCGCACTCGGGGTCGGCCCCGGCCGTAGGTCTGGACCGTGATCTTGTCCCCGAGCTTCAGTCCGGACCGATTGGCTAGGGCTTCGATGAGACCTGCTCGGGCTAGATCTAGTGCCCATTCGGCGTTGCGCTTGTGGTCTTGGGCCTCATGGAGTCGCTGTCGCTTGATGTCGACCTGTCGGTCAGGGATGTCGGTGTCTGGCATGTGGCTTCCTTCTGGTGGCGATGTTGGGAGTGGGTCTTAGGAGATGAGTCGATACCGGCCGGCTAACGGTCACGGGCGGCAGATAGTGGTCGACTCAAAGACCCACTCCCGGCCAGCCCGGTGGTGGGTCTGGCGATCTTGGGATGGGCAAGCTGGAGCCTCATGGGCACACCTTCT
>JAAETH010000662.1 GCA_024228575.1 Actinomycetes bacterium | reverse complement strand
GATCCACCAGCGACGGCCGACATGTTCCTTCGGCAGCCAAGTCAGCGAAGCCGACGACATTTGCAGCAGCGCCTTGCCATCTGCCCGATAGCTCCCGGCAACCGGTCGACCCAACGAATGTCCCATCGCTTCGCAGTTCGATGAACCCGACCGATCCCTCAACCAGGAGGCGTTCGCCCTCGTGAACAAGCTCATCGAGCAACCAAATGACATCCACGACCTGGCCGAAGTCAATCGCCGGGGGTGCCTCGAAGACGAGCTCGACCGTCGGGCCCCGCAACATGAGCTGGTCCCCCGACACCTCGTAGCTATCAGCAACTGCGATCGCACCCTGGAAGGCCTCGGCCACCGCTGCGCGGTCGCCGCTGCACCCAACGGTTGTGATGTAGCGCATTGTGATCGTGAGGCTGGTGCCAGACACGTCGTAGTCGGCCCCGAAGCCGTTGCAGCCGTCATGACCACCCGAACCGAACAGCAGGCTCGGTTCATAGCCATCGACGACTTCGAGGCCAGACACCAAGATCCACAAGGTGTCAACCAGCGACACAGCGGGACCAGAACTCTCACCGTCGTCGCCTGCCGTGGAGTCATCTCCATCCTCGACGTCCAGGGAGGTTCGGGTCTCTTCGGATACCAGCGTCGTTGAGGTCAAGGCTTCGGCCGCGACATCAGCCTCCCGTGCCTCACCCCCGCAAGAAGCGACCAGCGAAGCAACCGCCAAGATGCCGATTGTGATCAGAGGGATATGCGCCCGACTCCCTACACCGCGCATGGCATCAGCGGACCCCTGTCTCGACGCTCAACAACAGCTCGCACGATACTCTCGCATCGTGACCGTCGCAGTTCACCGGTTGAGCAGTGCGCGG
>JAAETH010000661.1 GCA_024228575.1 Actinomycetes bacterium | reverse complement strand
CGGGCGCTCACATTCCTCCCTCTCGCCCGCGTGCTGGCCCGCGTCGTTCAGCTGGCCGCGATCACTGCCGGTGTCCCGGTCGCGTTCGGTGGCGGGATCCAGACCCTCCTATCGGATCTGGCCGAGCTGAAACCGACATGGTTGACCGTCGTGCCGCGAGTCCTGGAGAAGGTGCACGACGGTGCCGCGCAGAAGGCCGGGACCGGGTTCAAACGGCGTATCTTCGATCATGCGTCCAATGTCGCCAAGCAGGTCGGGGCGCACGCGGTCGCCGGAACGACACCGTCGCGGCGCCTCCGTATGGAATATAGGGTCGCCGAGGCCGCCGTCTACGGCAGCCTGCGCGCCGCGATGGGCGGCGAGCTGAAGTACGTGATCTCAGGTGGCGCGCCACTCGATCCCGACCTTGGGTTCTTCTTCAAAGGTGTCGGTATCGAGGTACTGGAGGGCTATGGACTCACGGAGACCACAGGCCCCGCAACCGTCCATCGCGTTGGGCAATCGAAACCTGGGACCGTTGGGCCCGCGCTGCCGGGCGTCGACGTCCGCATCAGTGACGTCGGCGAGATCCTGCTCTCGGGTCCCCTGGTCTTCAGCGGCTACTGGGAGAACGACGAGGCGACAGCCGAAGCGTTCGAAGGTGAATGGTTCCGTACTGGCGACTTCGGCGAGATCGACGAGGATGGCCATGTGGTGATCACGGGGCGGATGAAGGACCTGATCGTGGCCGCCGGTGGCAAGAACATCGCGCCGGCGCCGCTCGAGATGAAGGTCGCCGCCCACTCACTGGTG
>JAAETH010000660.1 GCA_024228575.1 Actinomycetes bacterium | reverse complement strand
GGGGATCGATTCGTCAGCCCTGCTGGTCACCGCCGATGGTGATCCAGATGTGATCGACCAGGCCGAAGCCCAGTTGGCCGAGTCGACCCGCTGGGTTCTGGCCGGTGAGAACTGGGTTGCCGGTATCTACCAGGGTGGACCGGCCGTCGGGTATGAGATCGAGGCACTGGTGGAGACGATCTCGTGGACCATGGACCCGGGCTCAGCATGCCAACAGGGGGAGATCGCCTGCCCCCTCGGCCCCGAAGTCGGGGTCCCCCCACCGCCTCCCAGATTGGTCGTCAACGACGAGATCGATGATGAGGCTGTTCCGTTCGAGGTGGTCGAGATCGAGGGCGCATCGCTTGTCGAAGCTGACGGGGTATCAGCGACATGGATCATCGATGGCCAGGCCTTCACCGGCTGGGGCGATCCTTCCGATCCAGTCGAGATCCACGCACGAGGACCAGCACTGGTGGCATCCAGTATCGGGAACTATGCCTTCCTCGTCGACCCGGCCGGCGACGGCTCGGAATCCGGCGCGGTATCTCTCCGCCCCTGCTGTGAGGAAACGAACCAGGTCGAGTGGCCGATCCCCACCGGATGGCTCGTTGACGGGCTCGTCCTGATCGGCAACTTCGGCCGGGGCGACTATCGGCTCATCGTCACCACCAGGGTTGACAACGATTCGGTGGCTGTCGGTGTTCCCATCAATGAGAACATCTTCAAACCACAGGCAACGATCCCCGACCTCGAAGGCGGGATCGAGTCACTACCTCGCCTGAACCCACCGGGGCACCCCTGGACCCTGCCCCAGCGCAACAGTACCGGTGGGCTCAGCGTGGTCGAGGAACGACCCGATGGGTGGTATCTCGTCGAAGATGCTCTCGGTGACAGCCGCGATCTATTCCGAGCCAACTACCCGATCATCAGTTATGCCACCGACAGTGGGAACCGCCATATCGTGGCCGTTGTCGACGGACCCGACGGACCGTCAACCTGGTGGATC
>JAAETH010000659.1 GCA_024228575.1 Actinomycetes bacterium | reverse complement strand
GTTAACCCCAGCTGAACTGGAGTCTCCCATGATCGGGTGCCGCTAAGGACGATCGCATAGCCCGACAGGTAGGGACCACCGACTACCAGCTTCGAGCATCCGCAATCACAGCACCTCCAGGCCGCTCAGATACAACCTATTGCGGCCCTGGTGAGCGGTGCGTTCACTCTGGGACGAATCGAGACCAGCCGTTGAACCGACCAACCAGCATCGTCGCCTCTCTGTCTGGCCGGGCGGCCGAGTGGCCCGGAGGGCCCGAGGTCGAGCCGGCCCCCGGCGTGGGTTCTCGAAACCCCCCTCCCTCCTCCACTCTTGCTCTCGAACCACCGAGCCAGGGCCCGGGCTTGTTCTTAGGCCACAACATGGCGCCACAACAGAAAGGGCGGGAACTACCAGCGTCGGTGCCGAATTGGCCAGAACTCAACGGCAACGATGTCATCGGGTTCCGACCATCCGAAGCCTGCGACCTAGCCGCCTCCTGGTTCCCCCGCATCAGCACCGTCGAAGGGATCGACCGGGCCGTGCTCTCCCCGTCGATGCAGCCATTGCATGACGGATCAGGCCGAGCCGTCGACACCGAGACCGGGGAATTGGTGCAACTCATCAGTGGCGAGGAAGT
>JAAETH010000658.1 GCA_024228575.1 Actinomycetes bacterium | reverse complement strand
GACGAGCAGGCCACATATCTGGCGCTCTCCGCGGCTCATCGGACGAGGCACACGGTCGAGCAATCGTTCGGCGTCGAACGCGTCGATTGCCCAGTCGCCCAGATCGCGCGGCTCGACGAGGCCGCGCTCATTGGCGGAAGCGATCATCTGCGCCGCCAGGGTCGTGTCGTCGTCGAGGGGCGGCGGGCTTGCCAGGAAGATCGCAGACGTGCCTGTGGCCAGACCCTTCTCATCCACGTCGGCTGAGGCCTCGAGGGGGAAGACGTGTATCGCCGCGCTGCGCCGGTCGGTCATACCTGTCTCACGCTACGCCCAGATGAAGTGTCTCGAGGGGTTCGGTTGTTTCCCAGCCCGGCTGTCGCTCCGTCTGGACGGGTTCGTGATCTAGACCCAGACCGTGTCGATCCGCGAAACCGGCGCAGATCGACTAGTCGTTCGATGCAGTCACATCGGCGACGATGGTGATCTTTTCGTGAAGCTCGTCACCCAACTGGGTGGTGTTTCGCACCTGAACCCTCCTGATGTACCCGCTCGTCGGGTCGACCTGGAAGGTCGTGACGATCTCCACACGGGCGGCCTCGGCGAAGTCGCTGAGCTCCGCGAGATCTTGCGCACTCGGTTCCTCACCCGAGAACCCCGTCATCAGGTCGAAGATGAACTCGACGAGGCTCGCGGGTTCGGGAAGCAGCGAGTGTTCGATCAGCAGGCATCCGTCGGCATCCTCGTCGTCCAGCACCGACAATCGAAGGAGTGCATCCAGCGGTTCTGCCGAGAAGGCCGTCGGCAATTCGGCCTCCACCTCGCTCCACTCATCCGGGTCGAGGAGGGAACCGTCGAGTAGGTGAAACGCCTGGATTCTTTGGGTCATCATCGCCACGAGTCGATCGTCGGAAGCCTGCGCCAGCGCGTCGGCTGCAATGGATTCGTCGTCGGATTCGATGAACCGATCGAGCAGCTCGATCACGGCGGCCAGGCCCGAGCGAAGATCCTCGACATTGTGAACAGGGCCCATGTATCCGAAGCCATCGACTTCGTAGACGATGTGTTCTCGAGGCAGGTCCTCGAGCATGTCATCGGCGATCATCGCGCCAAAGGATCCCAGCCCGACGTTGTCGAGTGAGGTTGCCTCTGCCAACCAGTCGAACACGTGGCCGCCATCGGAGAGCTGCTCGATGGGGGTCAGCACTACGGGAGTGGTCGAGAAGATGTCTTCGGTCAGTGTCCCCCTACCGACCCGCTTGATGACCACCACCAGATCGCGCGGCTGGCCCACCTCGTATGGTGGCCAGATCTCGATGGCCTCGGGGGTTTGGTCGAGTGGGGTGCAACCGATCATCGCCGCGCCATCCAACTCGGCTTCGCCGGCCGCGAAGACGTCGAGCACTGCCGGTGGATCGTCGATTGCGGCCGTGGTCGACGAACCGGTCGTGATGGTCGGGTCCGTCTTGCCGTACTCGGTCGTGCTGGTCGTGCTGGTCGTGCTGGTCGTGCTCGACGGGGATGTTGTCGACGGGGGTGTTGTGGTCGTTGTCGATCGGGTGTTCGTGTCGGATGTGCCGCACGCTGCCAAGGAGACGACAACCACACCAATCGCGGTGAACGCGCGCATCTGGCTGAACACTTCCACCTCCGGGTCGTACGGACTCCATCGGCCCTTCTGTCACCCGGTTGAGTCGAATCAGTTGCCGAAGTCCCAGCCCTCGCCTCGGTGGTAGCGGCCGAGCACGTTCTTGGCGATGAGGATCTTGTGGACCTCGTCGGGGCCGTCGGCGAGGCGCAGGGTTCTGGCGCCCTGGTACATGGCCGACAGGGGAAGGTCGCCAGACACACCGGCGCCACCCCACACCTGGATGGCCCTGTCGACGACCCGTTCGTACGCGCGGGGAACGAACACCTTGATAGCCGAGATGTCGGTGCGAGCGTCGACATCGTTTTCCATCTTCTCGGCGCAGTTCAGGGTCATCAGACGTGCTGCCTGGATGTCCATGTACGAGTCCGCGATCATGCCCTGGACAAACTGTTTGGTCTCGAGCAGGCCACCGTGGACCTCGCGGCTCATGGCCCGTTCGACCATCAGGTCGAATGCCCGCCACATCTGGCCGACCGAGTTCATGCAGTGGTAGACGCGACCGGCGCCGAGGCGGTCCTGGGCGGCACGATGGCCGCTGCCTGTCGCTCCCAGCTGGTTGTCGACGGGGACCCTGACGTTGTCGTAGATGATCTCGCAGTGGTCGCTGTCGCGGCCCCACACCTGGATGCCCCTGACGACGTTCACACCAGGAGTGTTCTTCGGAACGATGATCTGGGTCATCTTCGCATTGCCGCCGCTGGGGCCGCTGGTGTCCTCGGTGCGGCACATGACGATGAAGAAATCGGCCCTGAGGCCGTTCGAGGTGAACCACTTGTGGCCGTTGATGACCCACTCGTCGCCGTCTCGTCTGGCGCTCGTCTTGATCGAACGCGGGTCGGACCCCGCGTTGTCGGGTTCGGTCATCGAGAAACCCGACTCCATGTCGCCCGCGATCAGCGGCATCAGCCATTTCTGTTTCTGGTCCTCGGTGCCGTACTTGACGAGGATCTTCTGGTTGCCCGAGTTCGGGGCAACGACCCCGAAGAGGGCTGCGGCTCCGATGGCGTAGGCGAGAACCTCGTTCATGTAGGCGTGTTCCAGGAAGTTGAGGCCCGCTCCGCCGTATTCGGTCGGCAGATGTGGTGCCCAAAGCCCGGTTTGCCTGACCTTCTCGCGGATGCCCTTGCGAAGCCGGCTCGCCTCGGCGCGGTCGTCGTCGGTGAAGGTCATCCCGCGGCGTTCTCCCCACAACATGTTCTCGTTCGGGAGGATCTCGTTGTTGACGAT
>JAAETH010000657.1 GCA_024228575.1 Actinomycetes bacterium | reverse complement strand
CGGATGGTGCTGGTCACGGGGGCGACGATGATGTTGTTGAGTACGGGGATGACTTCATCGCGCGAAACGATGAGCACAGGACGTCGCTTCTGGTTGGGGGTCTCCATGAGCCAGAGCTCGGCTTGGGCTACCAAGGTTCCGCTTCGGTCATAGCGGTGGCGTTGGCCATTGCGAGGTCGTCATCTTGTGGGGTCTGGGGGTATTCGCGATAGGACGCTGCGATGTCGGCGCCGACTCGCGCTCGACGGACAAGATCCGCAAGTTGGTGGACGCCCTCGCGGATCACTGCCGACCGGCTGTCTCCGACGCCTTGTTCGACCAGATCGTCGATGAGGGAAAGCTCTTCGTCGCTGAAGCGAGTCGGTACCGGAGTTGTCATACAAAGTAGTATACGAAGCGTAGTGCGCGCTTGCAAGGAGCGTGTGGGGCTCGGAAATTGTGTCGTGGCTGGTCATGCCACGTTTCTGTATTCGCCGATGAGGCCGTCGCAGCGGGATGTTCGGATCGGCGAGATGGTCGCGATCGGTGGTGGGTTGCCCGCGCCGGTGGGTGGGCGTTGGTT
>JAAETH010000656.1 GCA_024228575.1 Actinomycetes bacterium | reverse complement strand
TATGTGTTGTTCCTCAATGCGGATGGCACGGTCAAGGCCGAACAGGAGATCTCCTCAACCACCGGCGGGTTGACCGGACCCCTCGACGACACCGACCAGTTCAGCTGGAATGTGGTCGGTGTCGGTGATCTCGATGGCGACGGCACCATCGGAATAGTGGCGGGCGCCGGGAAGGATGATGACGGTGGCACCGATCGGGGTGCCATATACGTGCTCGACCTGGCGGTCGACAATTGTGCGGTTGACTCGGATTCGGATGGTTTGTGGGATTGTGAGGAGGACGCCAACACCGACGCCGACGGCGATCCGGCCACCAGCCCGGGTCCGGACACTGATGGTGACACGACACCCAACTACCTCGACTCAGATGATGACGGCGACGGCACACCCACCTCGGCCGAGAATGCCGACCCCAACGCCGATGGCGATCCTCGGGATGCTCTCGACTCGGATTGGGATGGTGAGCCCGACTATCTGGATGCCCCGACCGGTGTCTCTGATGGCACGGTCGCCTCTGAGCAGAAGATCTCTGATACTGCGGGTGGGTTGACCGAGGTTCTCGGTGACTCCGACTCCTTCGGGTCCTCGACGGCGTCGATTGGCGACCTCGATGGTGACGGGATCGTCGACATCGCGGTGGGCTCATACGGCGATGATGACGGTGGCAGCAATCGGGGGGCCGTGTATGTGTTGTTCCTCAACGCCGACGGGACAGTGAAGGCCGAACAGAAGATCTCCTCGACCACCGGCGGGCTCACAGGCCCCCTAGATAACATCGACGCCTT
>JAAETH010000655.1 GCA_024228575.1 Actinomycetes bacterium | reverse complement strand
GTTGAGTTCTGCGATCGATGACACCTGCGGGACCGGAACCAAGTGACGGCGCCGGAACCTTCCGACTTCGCCCTCCACACCGCCTTTCTCATGGGCCCCGTCGATCCCGGGCGCACAGAAGAACGAGTCGAACCCGTAATGGGAACGCAGAGCGACGAAACGGTCAGTCTCGATCCGGTCACGGCCCTTCAACACCGTCACCACCGCTGGTTTCAGGTTGTCGTAGCGGACCCGACCTGGGACACCTACGAAGTGTTCGAAGGCCCGCACGTGCCCATCGAGGAACACTTCCTGAGACTCGCTGAGATACGCGCGCACGAACGACTTCCCCGACGCGGACAATCGCATCACGAACATGAACACCTTCACCAGCTCGCCGCACAGCCGAACGTGAGCCGCCCCGAAATCGACCTCGGCCTCGACACCAGACTCATGGTCCTGGACCACCATCACCTCGCTCAACGACCCCGCCTGGGTGTCTCTAACCGCTTTCACATACCGACGCACCGTCGATTCACCAATGTCAGCACCATGCTCGAGCACCAGGCGCTGCCACACCCGACGAGCCGTGTGACGCTGCTTACGCGGCACCTCCAAATCGTCAGCCAACCAGCCATCGATCAACGGCTTGAACTCGCCCAGCTTCGGCGACCTCCGAGCCACCTCAGGAACCTTGCGAGCAGGCGGGATCGGCGACGCCAACGCCGCGCGCACATCACGACGATGCACCCCGAACCGTCGCGAAAGCTCCCGGATCGACAACGACTCGCGCTCATGAACACGCCGGATCTGCTCAAACAACTGCACCCTCGACCTCTTCGCCATACCCCACCACGTCGACCGCCACCAGCAAGCCAGCCGCGGACCCCACCACAGGCCATCCAGGTGGGGCCAAATCAGACGAGCACTACCGCTCCAAGTGGGGCCAAATCAGAAGAGCACACTCAAACGGCAGCAGGCAGCCACTGAGCCAACCGACCGGCACCTCAGACGCTACGACCAGAGCCGAAACGCCCACCCCAATCAATAATCAGGCCCCCATAGGCGGCCGTTTCACCTGGTCAGCACTCACGCGCGGGTACTCGGCCTCCACAGGACTTGATCTTGATCCATCGCATCAACGACAACCGGTAGTCCAAGCAAGTGCAGCGCAGACCTCATCGAGCAGTGGTTGATCTACAAACCCGATCACCTCGACCATGCTGTCTCGCCTGATTGGGCCAGCGGCAAGGGTATTGAGCACTCCTCTCACCCCATAGCCAGCGAGCGAAACCTCCGAAGGCAAGCCGCGAACGGTGGTCGTGGCGGGAACAACAAACGGTGCCGTTAGCTCCAGCGCTGAAAGCTCGAGGACAGGCCGACGCTTCACTGTCCCGTCGTCGTGAACAATCTCAGCCCACTGAAGCTCACCCCGCATCGGGTCGCGCCTGCAACATGAATTCTTGCGGGTCTCCCCAGTCGTCTTCGGTTTCGAGCGGGAGACGGGCCAACACCTGTTGTGCTTTGCGGTAGCTGTCCTCTTTGATAGCACGCTCCAAAGCGTCGCGTATCGCCTCAGTCGCGGTCCGCCCGCCTGATCTGAGCCACTCCATATGCTCATCGCTCAGTCGTACCGTCACGCTAGTGGTCATACAGTCAGCTTACAGAGGTAAGACGGTGATGTCGATGGCTGGGACTGTTGCGTTGTCGCCTGCTGCCGATTCCTGGTCCCGCTCGGAAACTCGGTCGCGGGACTGTTGCGTCGTGTGTGTAAGTGGGGTGGTCGGTTCTATTGGTTGACGGCCGCGAGGCGGTCGCTGCGCGTCGGATTGGGCCGGTCTAGTTCATCAGCGACGTTTCCGAGTGCCTGTCATATGGGATAGCATATGGTCATGGCTCGACGTGAGGTACTCGTGCAGCTCGACGACGATCTTGTCGAGCAACTCGACGCGCTCGCTACCGATCTGGGCACCAACCGCTCCGAGCTGTTGCGGCGCGGCGCTCACGCAGTCCTGGACGCTGAACGCCTGGCGGCGGCGGACCGCGAGCTTCGAGCAGCATGTCGTCGACAGCCGGCTGACCCGGCGCTTGTCCAGTCGGCTCGGCGACTCGCCGCCGAATCCGCTCCAGCGTGGTAGCTCGCAATGAAATCTACTGGGCTGACCTCGGACCGCCCGCCGGTCGGCGCCCCGTCTGCGTGCTGACCCGCGATGCTGCGATCGAGGTCCTGACGTCGGTCACCTGCGCGCCGATCACACGCACAGTTCGTGGCATCGGTTCAGAGGTCGAGATTGGCCCCGAGCACGGACTCCCCGAAGCGTGCGTGATCAGTTGCGGCAACGTCATCACGATCCCAATCGACGATCTCGACGACGAACCGGTTGGCCAGCTTGACGAGGTCACGCGTGCTCGTCTCGACCAAGCCCTGCGCTACTCACTCGACATCGTCTACTGAGTCGCCCCTCGTCCGTGTTTCGTGGGTTCGAGCGGTGCCTCTGGCGTTCTCTCGGTGTAGCGGTTCGATGTCGGCACGATCGAGAGACCCGTTGGTGCACTGGCATGTGCACTGGTGCACCGACCGGCTCGCGCTCCTCGGCGCTGTGGGCTCATAGGCGACACCGTTGACACGAGGGCGGATCCTTGAGGCAGCCGGAGCGACACGGCCATCGCGAGAGCCAGGCGTCGAGTGTGAAACTGCGAGCAGTGTGGCACTCGCGCCGTTCTGTCCCCCAGCGGTTGGTGAGGAACGGGTCGGTACGTGGCAGCACGCAACTGGACTCGATGCGACAGTAACCAGATGATTGCGGTCTGTTGGTGTATCCAACATTTCATCCAACATAGGCAGCGTCATAAGAGGCCACTGGGGCGCACCAGGCGGACGGTGGTTCCGACGAAACACCACGTCACAGCACTGTTCGGGGCCAGACGGTCGGTTGGAATGTGGCTCATAATCGCTTGGTCGCGGGTTCGAGTCCCGCCGGGCCCACCACCTCTGACCAGGGGCGATGCCCTGTGGGTCGTCTCGGTGGTGGCCAGTGGGACTGGTCAATCCAACATTTCATCCAACATCGGCGTTGGTTTCTCACCCCTGGTAGGCGCATTGGCGCGCCCGGACGCGACAGGATTTCTGAGATTTCGTTCGAGGAAGCTCTTCGGGGTGGTCTCTGCTCGAATGGAGCCGGTTGTCGAGTGTGTTGCACGGGTCCCTGCGTAGATCACCCGTTGCAAGGTAGCGACAGAAACAGCTGCTGAGCAGGAGCGATGAGTATCCGGCAGGTTCAGGCCAGCACCGCGAGCACAGCACGATCGGCAGGCGTGAATCGCGGCTTGGCGATCTGTCGTTGGAGGACGCGGATCTGATGCCGTAACGCCAGGATCTTTGCGTCGCGGTCATTGCCGGACGTGATGAGCAGTGCGACAGGGGCGAAGAGCAGTCGAAACAGCCACGAGACCAGCGGTAGCACCCGTCGCAGCGTAGGGTTCGAAAACCGCCTCCCACCTGCTGCGACGCGTATCCGGCAGGGTCAGCTCTGAGGTAGGGGTCGGCCGGCGGTGTAGCTGTGGACGCGCTCGACTGCGGCGCGGGCGGTGTCGATTTCGTGGTCGAGGTTGCGGCGGCGAGCGAGGATCTCGTCTTGTTTGCGATCGATTCGTGCGAAGTCGTCGGTGCTGCCGGGCTGGTTGTGGAGGTCGAGCATGATTTGGCGGCGTTCTTCCTCGAGCTCGTTGATGCGTTGTCGGTGCTGGTCGATGGCATTGTAGGCTTGGCCATCCGTCTCGAACATCTCGGTGTAAGTCGACCCGTCGGGCGCTGTCCGCCAGCGGTTACCGCGCATCCACTCGTTGTAGGCGTAGATCCATTCCTCTTCGGTCGCGATCGCTTCGTTCCAGGCGTGCATGTTCTCCCACGCCTCGAACGCCGCTCCTGCTGCACGGAACGGTACGGCCTCGGCCTGGCGGGCCGCGGCGCGTTCAGTCTGCAGATCGTGCCAGGAGTCGTCGAGGTTCCCGCGCCGGGCCTCGAGATAGGCTAGATGCTGCTGGGTGGCGCGGTAGTCGGCGAGTTCGGCCGCCGTGAGTGGCGCCGGGCCGGCCTCGGTGTCGGCCATCTCCAAGCCGAACGGATCCTCGAACTCACCGGTACCGCCGCGGGCCTGGCTCAACCCGGCCACGTCCTCTCGGAGGTCCTCAAGGGACCGGCCGCTCGCGAGCCCCCGCCGGTAGATGTCTTCGATCTCCGCTTCTGACACATCAACACCGAGTGGTCCTACCGGTGGCTGATCGACCCCAGGCTCGTCGCCGTCAGCTTCGACCAACCCGTCAGGATCACCCCCGACCTCAGCCATGTCGCTCTCAGGGATCGGATCCGCTTCGTCGACCACCCCGGGTTCGGCCTCCGGCTCAACGGCGACCGGCTCGCTGGGAGGCGGCTCAGCGCCGGCCGTTGGACGCGCTTCGACCCCGGAGGCGGCCGCTCGTTCCCGAGCGATGGCTCCGAGATCGGTGCGTTCGTCGAACGTCCCGTCACCATCGGTGTCGACCTCCAACATGTCGTGTACACCATCGCCATCTGTATCGGTCAGCCGGGTCCGCGGGCCGACCCCGGTAAACCCGCCGTCCGACTCGAGAGGTGGAGCGCCGGAGCCGGTTGGGGCGTCCTCGATGAGGTCCATCAGCGAATCACCAAACGGATCGTCGGTCGGCGGACCCAGCGTCGACGCGTCGGAGGCATTGGGTGGTTCGCCGGCGCCGGCTACCGGGGCTCCGACAACTTCATCGGTTGCGTCGACGGGAGGATCTGGAATCGGAGAGACCACCGGATCATCTTCGAGAGCGCCCGGGCTGCCATCAGCCGGCTGCGCCGGCGACGTAGGCGCCACGGACTCACCCAGCGGATCTGTCGGCTGGGACCCCCACGGCGGCGACTCGGCCACCGGCGCAGGGTCGCCACCAGCGGCTGGTCCGCCAGCGGGCTCTGAGAACCACTCCGGGTCGGCGCCGCCACCACCAACCGGCCCAGGAGCCGGCTCTGGGAACCACTCCACTTCACCCATGGGCGGCATTCCGGCCGGAGCTGCGGCCGGCCGTCGCTCGTTCACTGGAGCCTCGCTGTCGAACGCGCCCATGCCCTCGGCGAAGTCGCGGCCCGCGACGCCGAACACCTCCGTGAGCACCTGGCCCGCCTCAGCGAGGGTCAACCCCGCGATGATGAGCGCGATGAACGCGCCGGTGATGCTCGCCGCAATCGCCTCTTCGTCACTGATCGTCTCGTCGTCTGAATCGGCCTCGCCCTGGCTATTCTCTGCTCCGGTGCCGGCCGTATCGCTAGCACCCTGGTCGCCGCTCTCGTGGGACGGGAGATCCGAGATCTCGGCCTCGGGGTCTGCCAGATAGCTGACGATTTGCTGGTCGATCTCCTGCGCCCGCTCCATCGACTCGCTCCCAGCCAAGAGGACAACGGGGCCGTCATGACCGGGGTCGCCGGTGACAACAACAAACCGGTCTCGCCGGAAGACCACGCTGCTGCTAGGGACTCCTGAATACTGGTGCTTCCAGCTGTAGACGAGGCTCTCGTCGCCGATGGCTCCCCCTGCGAATCTCTCAATGAGCAACTCTGCCTTCCAGAGGCCACGGCAGTCGGCCACAGTGGTGCACTCCGTCCCTCGAATGTCGCCAGGGTGGATCTGGCTCTCTAGATTGTCCTCGGCAACACTCGGGCTTCCATAGTCCCGGACGTAGCTGCCCGACATCGGGTCGGTGCAACCCGCATAGGGGTCGGCAAAGGCTTGCGTCCCAGCGACGAATGCACACAGCGGAGCGTTCGACTCCCCGACGTCGGAGTCCTGTGCCGCGACCGATGTCGCAAGCGCAACGAAGGCGACCGCGAGTACCGCAGCCACCTCGAGAGCAGGGGCGACCCGTCTCATCAACTCGCCCCCCCCGGCGCGATCGGCGGCGTCGCCGAGCTCGGCGCCGGACGGCCCAACGCCAACCCGATACCTACCGAGATCGAGAAGAGGGCCACAGCCTGGCCGAAGCGGAAGGCTCCGGTGCGCGAGCCCAGCCCGGCGAGTTGCATGGCGATCAGCCCGGCCGCGAACACGACGATCCCCCAAACCGTCCGCTTGGCCCAGAGTTTCGAATCGCGGATCGACACGATGGTCTGACGCCCTTGAATGAAACCCACCAGGCCCCCCGCCGCAACGGCGCCGATCGCGAGTCCGGCGGCCGTCTGCACGCCCGTGATCGCGCCCATCAACAGTACGCCGCCGAGACCGACAGCGACGCGGGTGACCTCAAGCCATCGCCGGATCCGCACCTCGCGCGCCGCGGCGCGTAGGGCGACCACGAGTGCAGCCACCGATACCCCCGCCGACACGATGACGATGATCTTGCTCAGCAACGCCACGCTGCGCCCCACGGGTCGCTGGCTGTCAGGTGATTGTGGCACATAGGCGGGCGGCCTCTACTGGAGGTGCTGCTGGAGGATCGTGGCTCCGGTGGGATCAACCAGAGATAGGACAGCGGTCACGTTGGCGTCGATGTCGATACCAGCTGTCCACACTCCCGGAGCCTCGACCGAGATGGTGGTGTCGAGCACGACGGTTGGTCCCTCGTTGACGACGACCGGGAGCTGGCCGGTCACGTCCAGCCTCAGTTGATGGTCACGACGCAGAGGCAGGGGCGCGAACGATGGGACGAGTGTCATCGACGGCATGTCGGCCACCGACAGGTCGAGGCCGGCCGCGAACAGATCAAGGACAAGCAAGTCTCCGATCTTGCCATCGAGCACAGCCGCTTGCAGGGCGAGACCTTCGGCGACGAGTGGTCCCACCACGATCGGCACGTCGTAGCGAGCTGCTACGGCCGCCAGCGGATGCGACCCGCCGAGATTCGCCAGGCCGGCCACGATCGTCGGCCGCCGATCGTCGGCCGCCAGCACGGCGGCGTCCGCGACATCCATCACACCCTCCGGCGTCGCTGCTCCGGGTCGATGCGCGGCGCTGCGTATCTCGACGCACCCGTCGCCCACCTCGGCGACTCCCGCGACGGTGCCTCCTGGCACAGACCCGACGACCAGCACGGAGCCGGTGTGGGCGTCGGCCCGACCCGGCCACGCAAGAGCGCTGGCTCCCGCGGCGATGGCACTCATCGAGCGCGCCACCGGCGGCGATCCGACACGGAACGCCGCACGGAGACGGGGGCCGTGATAGTGGGCGAGCACCACACCGGTGGTCGCTGGGAAGTGGGCTTGCAGGTCGGCCAGGACGCCATCCTGGTCAGGGTTGAGGTCCACCACCACCGGTGTCGTGCCGTCGAAGTAGGCAGCCCTCGGTGGCCTGGCCTCGAGGTCGAGACCCACCAACCCAGTGAAGGCCTGATTGTCTTGCACCCTGGACAGAGGCCCAGTGGGAGCCTGCGGGGCCAAGGTGACGCTTCGACGATCGACGAACGCCCGACCACCGGCCGGTCCGTCGATGACGACCCACGCCTCGATCAACTCCCGTGCCAAGTACGACAATCCGGGTCGCAGCTGACCGATGGCTGTCCCAGACGAGTCGACCACCGCCGAGACATCCGCGACCTCGAACCAGATCCCGCTGCCTAGCTCGTTCGCATCGCTCCCACGGTCACTCACGTCGTCTCCCCATGTCCCAAGCCGAACCGTTCCGGGCGCGCTCGGATCATAGTATGAGCTGTCGCTAGTCGTGATCCCTCGCGTGTGGCCGCCTCGACGGCGGGCCTCCCTGGCGGGGCCGTATCTGCACTCCTCCTCGATGCAGCCAGCGGAGGACCGTGGCGGGGTCGTCGTTGTAGCGGGCCGCGATGGTTGCGCAGGAGTCGCCGTGTCGGTACTGCTCGGCGAGGGATTGCAGGTCGGACGTGTCGAAAGATGGCGCGCCTCCGCGCCGGGATACGCCTGACCCTTCGAGGTGGGCGGTGACGGTGTGGCGGTGGATGCTGTACCGGTCGGCGAGGTCACTGACGCTGGCGCCACGCTCTTAGCTTCGGCCCAGGGGTCGGGCGTCAGCCTGATGGTGCGGGCAGCGTCCGCAGGGCGCTGAGCGCGGCTCGGAACTCGGTAGCCCATGGCCATCGGGCCGGGAGACGCAGGGTGGGTCGGCCGGAACGGTTGACGATCACGGCGGGAACTGAGATGAACCGGGTTCGTCGTGTCCGGTGGGTGACAGTTGGCGTCTCGGCGAGGGTTGTGGTCCAGGTGCCGAGGTTGTGGGCCAACACGGCACACGCGAGCCAGGCGGCATTGGCGTGGTAGTGCCCGGAGGGGATGTGGTCGAGTCCGGCGCCTTGTTTGAGGTCGCGGATGGCGAGTTCGACGACGGCGTGTTCGCGGTGGAAGCGGTCAGCTTCGGTCATCGAGATCTTGGTGTTGGAGCAGATGAAGGCGTGGTGTCGCCAGTCTGGCCATAGACGGCGTTGGGCTGGCTCGGTGAGTCGGGTTCGGCGCACGACGAGACGAATGGTCCGTTTCTTGTTGCCTTTGCCGGTGGTGTAGGTGGTTTCGGTGACCTGGGCTTGGCCACCGATTGTGTAGTCGATGTCTTGCCAGGCGGTGTCGTCGATGGCGGCGATCGCAGCCTTGATGTTCTTGTGGAGGCGCACGGTGATTGACCACCCGATGCCATGCGCGTTGAGGCGGTCGCAGAGTTTCCAGGACCAGAACCCTGAATCGGCCCGAACCGTGATCGGTCCCGTCGCCCCAGCGCGGCGAACGTTGGCGGCGAGTTCGTCAACGAAGCGGACGACCCCGCGGGCGGTGTTGGCCGAACCTTTGCGCATCCGGGCGAACAGGACTTCGCCAGTGCTGGCCCGGGTGGCCATGAGCGGGTGATAGCCGAGGCGTTTCGTGTAGCCGTAGGCGGCGGCTTGTTTCTGGTTGCCGTGGACCTCACAGATCGTGGAGTCCAGATCGATCACCAACGCCTTGCCGCCAGGACCGGTGCCGGCCGCCCACGCCCGAGCCATCGCCCGACTCAGCACGGCGTCGAGATGGCGAATGTGACCGAAAGTGGAGCTGCGCAGGAACGACCCGATCGTCGAGGGGGCCATCACCTTGAACGGCAACACCCGCTGCGTCGCGCCGGCCCGCAACATGTCGACGTGGTCGATGTGGGTCGCACCGGCGAGCATGGCCGCGACCAACGTCAACACCTTGCGCCCAGGCCGCGCAGCCCCCGTCTTGACCCATGAGTCGGTCAACGACTCGAGACCGAGACGGACCATCAACGTCGCGGACACCACCAGCCCCGCGTTGGCCACGATTCCGTCGTGATCGAAGGTCGCAAGCAGCCGACCGAGTTTGCGCGAAGACAACGACACAGAAAGTTGTGGGGCTCGGAAACTCTGTCGTGCCTGGTCGGGCTGCGTTTTGGCGCCTGCGGGTTGAGGTGAGCTGTTGGGTTGCCGACGGGAGGTGTATAGCATGGGTGCTATGTCGTGGGGTGAGGTTGAGCTCGAATCGGAGGTTCGGGATTGGTATCTCAGTCTTGACGACGAAGCTCGGGGTCGAGTCGACTTCCATGTTGATCGGCTCGCCGAGCAGGGCCCGCTGTTGGATGAACCTCATACCAAGCAGCTTGATGGCAAGCTCCGAGAGTTGCGGTTCTATCTGGAAGGGCGGGCTACCCGGATCACGTACTGGGTTGCTCCGGGACGTCGGGTTGTGTTGTTGACCGTGTTCGTGAAGACCCGGCGACAAGAGCGGCGAGAGATCGCACGGGCAAAGAAGGCGATGGAGCGTTGCATCGCCGAGGAACACACCGTGGAGGACGACGATGAGTGAACGAACTAGCTGGAAAGATGTCAGAAAGCCGCGGGGCAAAATCGCCCAGCGTGCCCATGAGGACGAGGCGCGGATCAGTGAGTTCCGTGAGCTTGTGCATCGTCTGCGGACGGAGGCTGGGCTCACCCAGGCTGAGCTTGCCGAACGGATGGGTACGACCCAGTCTGCTATCGCGCGCATGGAGGGTGGTGGTACGCGACCGACTTTGGAGTCACTGGAGAAGGTAGCGGCCGCTGTCGGGAAGGATCTCGTTGTGGGTGTGGGGGTGCACCTCAGTGAGAACCGTTCGATCGCCAAACTCGTCCGGGAAGGATATGCGGTGGTCCGGAGTGCTGTGTGAGAGCGATACATGTGCCGAGGGGTTTGTGCGACTGGCGACTCCGGGTGCCGGTGCTGCTCGCACGGGAGACTGCAAACTGTTTGCCAACCGACGTGTCACAACGGAGCAGTCCTCGATGGCACCAGATGGCACAGCTAGGTGCGTTTACCCAGACCAGACGGAATTTCCCGGTACTGAATCGCACTGGATGGACGCTTCGCGGGAGCGTTCAAGTCGCCCCTCCGACTTGAACCCCCAAGGTTGATCGACGCATCGCGCGTCGGGGCTGAGAGATCGGTGAACGGCCGAGGCTTGAGGTCCCATTCCCACATTCGAATCCAACGTCTCATCCAACGAATCGGGCGGTAGCCGTCGGAGCGACCCGTTCTGGGTGGACGCCTGCCCGGGAAAGGGGAGACCCGTTGGTGCACTGGCTCGTGCATTGGCGCATCGGCCGGTTCGCACCGTTCGGGAACGTGGACTGGCAGGTGACACCGTCGATATTGGGGCGGTTCCGCGAGATGGCCGTGTGACGCGGCGATCTCTGGAGCGGGCGTCGCGTGTGGATCACGAGCGGACTGGCGCTGCCGCCTTCCGGTCGATCGGCAATCTCATAGGGTGTGCCGCCCGGAGATTCCGTCGCTGCTGGTCAAGCGGCATTTTGGTATTCGTGTATGAGTCCGTCGCAGCGGCTGATTCGCAGCACGGTGAGGGTCGCCGGGGGAGCGTCTGGCGCCTCTTCGACGGTGTGCCGCTCGAATAATCGCGCGTGTGCGTTGACCAGCACATTTGCTCGCCATCCTGGACCCTGATGTCTCGTCTCCTCTACCGCTTCCTCGCCCAGCTCGCTTGCCTCGCCGTGCGTTCGGGACGATGGAAGGAC
>JAAETH010000654.1 GCA_024228575.1 Actinomycetes bacterium | reverse complement strand
TCCAGTCGGGTTGCTGCGGTTCTTTCTCCTCTCGATCGAGACCAGGTACAGGACCTTGATCGCGGCTTGCTCGGTGGGGAAATGGCCCCGCCGGACCGCGGCCTTTCGGAACCGGGCGTTGAGCGACTCGATGGCGTTGGTGGAGTAGACGATCTTGCGGAGCTCGGGCGGGAACTCGAGGAACGGGATGAAGTCGTCCCAGGTGTCACGCCACGACTTGACCATCGCCGGGTAGGTGTCCTCCCACTGGGCAGCGAACTCGGCGAACTCGATCTCCGCGGCATCCAACGATGGGGCGGTGTAGATCGCCTTGAGCTGGCGGGTGATTGGGCCCCAGTGTTTCTTGGAGGCGTAACGAAGACTGTTGCGGACCAGATGGACAACGCACAGCTGGACATCGACCAGCTGCCAGGTCGCTCGGGCCGCGTCCGGCAGCCCTTTGAGCCCGTCACAGCAGAGCAGCAACACGTCAGCGACTCCGCGGTTGCGGAGCTCGGTCATCACACTCAGCCAGAACTTGGGTGATTCGCCTCCGGTGGGCCCGACCCACAGGCCGAGGATGTCGCGTTCGCCTTCGAGGTTGATGCCCATCACCACATACACGACCCGGTTCGAGACCGTGCCATCACGGATCTTGATACGGATCCCGTCGACCAGCAGCACCGGATAGACGCTGTCCAGAGGCCGGGACTGCCAGGCCTCCATATCGCCGACAATGCCGTCGGTGATCCGACTGATCGTGGCCCGATCCACCCGCTGGTCACACACATCTTCGAGATGGGATGAAATGTCACCGGTGGTCAAGCCTTTGGCGTAAAGCGAGATGACCATCTGGTCCAGACCCTCAAGGCGGCGCTGGCCGACCGGCACCGTGACCGGCTCGAAGCTGCCGTTACGGTCCCTGGGCACCTCGACTCGGACATCACCGACTTCGGTGCGCACCGTCTTGGGGTAGTAGCCGTTGCGGGAGTTGCCGGTCCCTCGGCCCTCGACGGCGTGGGGTTCATAGCCGAGATGATCGGTGATCTCCGATTCCAGCGCGGTCTGGAGGACCTGTTGGACCAGACCGGTCAACAAACCGCCCTCACCAGTCAGCGCGACCCCATCGGCACGGGCCTGATCAACCAGGCGCTCAGCGACCAACCCCAGGCCGGCATCAGCCGGCAACATCAAAGCCGGTCTCGCCACCTCGATCTCCGAGCCGCCAGTGTCTTCGTTCATGTTCATTGCAGTGATCCTTCCCGGACCACGACCTCAAGCCGCGGACCAGATCGGACCACCCCACTTACACAACCCGTGCAACAGTCCCCTCCCTGGGCGCGGATGGTCACATGCACACCGGCGGGTTCGGTGACGGCGACCTCTACGCCCTGACCCGGTTCGCGTTGACAGCCAAAGACGGCACCATCTACATCCTCGACACCACCGACGGGCTCATTGAGGCGACGGACCGTAACGCCAACACCGTCACCGTCGACGCGGCCGGCGTGCACTCCTCCCTCGGCCCCGAAATAGTGTTCGGCCGTGACACCGAAGGGCGGATCACCACCATCACCGACCCCACCGGTGGGGTCATCGCCTACACCTACGACACCACCGGTGACCTGGTGTCGGTGACCGATCAGAACGCCAACGTCACCGCCTTCACCTACCTGCCCGGCCACTATTTGGATGAGATCG
>JAAETH010000653.1 GCA_024228575.1 Actinomycetes bacterium | reverse complement strand
TACACGTCGATGACGTGACCGTGCTGATCAACAGCCCGGTACACATAGCGCCACACACCGGCGACCTTGACATAGGTCTCGTCCACGAACCAGCGATCACCAACCGCGTGGCGACAGGGCCTGGCGGCATCGATGAGCAGAGGTGTGAAACGTTGAACCCAGCGGTAGACGGTGACATGATCGACCTCGACCCCGCGTTCGGCGAGGAGTTCCTCGACATCGCGGTAGGACAGCCCGTAGCGCAAGTACCAGCGCACAGCCAACAAGATCACCTCGGACGGAAACCGATACCCAGCGAACGCAGCAGACTCACAACGACGTTGGCGACTCATCAGAACATGCTCGCTGCACCCCACCCGATCCGTCAACGCAACAGTGCCGGACAGGCGGCCGTTTCATCAGGTCAGGCGACACGCGCCACTTTCTGGGCACCGCACGGTCGATCAACCAACGCAACAGTGTCTCGCAGACCGCGTTGAGTCGTGTGTGACTACGCGCAGGCTCAGGGCAGGATTCGGAGATCGCCGAGCGTGGAGCGCACGACGGTGAAATGCCGCCGATCGAGTGTGGCGATGTCAGCGATGCTGAGTCGTTCGGCCGTGGCAATGACTGAAGCGTCTGCGGTGCCGAGGGGAAGGTCTCGATACCTGGCAACGAGTTCAGCGATCCGCAACCAGTCGCCGGCATGGACGTGTTCAGCGAGGAGGTTGCCTGCTGCGAGATCGCCGAGGAATCGAACTTCGGCCTCGGGACCCAGGCGAGTGCCGATGAGGTAGGTGACTTCGGTGATAACGAGAGCGGGGACTATGAGGGGTCCGGGGTGAGTCTCGAGCAGTTCGAGGCAAGCGGTGTGGTGCCGGTCGTCGCGATCGACATAGGCATACAGCGGGCCGGCATCGACGATCAGAGCGATGACTGCACCTCGTTGGCGAGGATTTCTTCGATGCGCTCGGAGATGTCGTCGCAGCCACTCGCCCCAGCGCCACCGGCGAGTAGCCGTCGTCTTCCTGATTTGGCGCCGAGGAAGGTCTCGATTGCTTCGCGGGTGAGGTCTGAGACAGTGCTTCCGCGTCGCTGAGCTTCGTGTCGAAGGCGTGCGTCGAGTTCGTCGGGGATCTTCACGGTCGTCCGCTGCATGTATGCCAGCATACCTCGATTTCAGGGGTGATGCTCGTGGCACTTGGAACTCTGTGGCAGTCCACTCCGCCATCGGCCTCCCGCATCGGTAGAGCGAACCAGACGCGCCGAACCAACAACGAACGGGAATACGACTCGCGTGTCTCAACGTCACCAGAGCGCACGGTGAGCAGATGATTGCCAGTCTGTTGGCGTATCCAACATTTCATCCAACATCGGTGTTGGTTCCTTACCCCTGGTAGGCGCATTTTGGTGGGTGGAACGCGACAGGTCTTCTGGGATTC
>JAAETH010000652.1 GCA_024228575.1 Actinomycetes bacterium | reverse complement strand
TCGGCGTCACCGGCAGCTGGGGTGACCTCGTCACTCCAAGTGGTCATCTCAACATGCTGGAAGAAGCCCACTACTAGAACGACGACCAGGGGCGCGAATCGATCGGGTTTGCTGAAGGCATGGTCGTCCGCCCTGTGCTCGTCGATCTCGGTCCTTGAGGCCGGTCACCTTCGGGCCCACGCCACCCGCCACCCGGCGAGCTCGCCCTCGGCCACTCACCGACGGCGCAACAGGTCTACAACGACCCAACCACGATCTCTCCGTGGCGGAGGCCGAGCACGGGGCGCTCCAACACCGACACGTCTTCGCGAGGATCGGCGTCGAAGAACAGCACATCGGCATGCCCGCCCGGTTCGAATCCGTGGTTGGATCCGAGGTAGGCATAGGCGGCTGCCGTCGTCGCATGGACCACATCAGCAGCTGCTAGCCCGTACTCGGCCATCCTCAGCGCCTCTGTCGCGATCCCCCCGTGGGGCACCTCGAGGTCGGTCCCGGCCAACACTGACACCCCGGTCTCAGGTGCGCCCGCTAGCAGTTCTCGA
>JAAETH010000651.1 GCA_024228575.1 Actinomycetes bacterium | reverse complement strand
TGTGGCCGCGATGATCAGCCGCCGATCTCGGCGATCTTCGACCTCGTGGTGGCCTCGGCGTCGGTCCAGATCGACTGGAAGCCGACCCACATCAAGGCGCCGAGCGCGGCAACGATCAATACGGCGATTGCAGCCGAGATCACTCCCTCGCCCACCTCGTCTTTCACACGTACACGTCCGGTGTGGAGGTTCGCATGGGCGGCGCACCACAGCTTCAGCATCATCGTCATGGGAATGGTCATTTTCTGGTGTCTCCTGCTCGAGAGCTTTCTTTTGATCAGATCCCCGAGAACCCCGATAGGGCACTCATGAACGGGACCGCGAGGAAGATGACTCCGGGTACCAGCGTCGCCACGGTGACGGGTATCCAGACCTGTTGATTTCGTCGCTCGATGCGTTCGATCAGCTCGCGTTGGAGCGATCGGCGCATGCTGCGAGCTTCGTTCGAGATGAGCGAGCCCAGGTCGTTGGTGTCCTGGTGAAGCGTCAGGACCGAAACGAGCTGGTGGAGTGAGCCGACGTCGGCGATTCGGGCCCACTCGACAAGGGCCTGATTGGTCGGAAGGCCTTGCTGGATCCGATTGGCGACCCGCCGAAGATCGGTCGTGCATGCTCCGTGTCCGCGTTTGGCGACGCGGTTGAGAGCCCCGTTCACCGAATATCCCGAGCTCAACAACATGCCGATCTGTTCGGCGATGACGGGTAGTTCGAGAAAGAGCCGCCGCTGGTGACGTTCACTCTGGCGGGCCAACGCCTGCTCGACCAGCAGGAACGCCAGCAACGGCCCACCGACGAGGGCGATGAGCGCTACCGCTCCAGGTGCCTGGGTCACGAGAAGAAGCAGGATCGTCAGCGCCAGACCCGCCATCGTCAAGGCGAGCTGTCGGGTACGAAACGACGAGACGTCGTGGTGCGAGTGAACCCGTTCGAGGCGCAGGGCGAGTTCCTCCGACACACCGAAGCCTCGCGAGAGTCTTTCGCCGATCGTGTTGGCCAGTGGAGCAAGCACCTCATCGAACGATCTGGACGTTCGATTCCTGCGCCCGGCCGAGCGCATGCCACCTGGTTCGAAGGGGCGGAGGCGTTCTGCGAGCCCAAGGCGCCGGAACCACCTCAGCTCGGAGAACATGATGGCGGCACCCACCCAGAGAACGAGTATCGACAGGGCCGCGAGGCGGTTCATCGGTGCTCGCTCGCCGGCATCGCGCCGTCATCGATATGGGTGTCGCTGTCGGCGAACACCCTCTGCTCTGGTGGGATGGCCATGATCCGCCCGGCCCACAGCCAGCATCCGGCCATCAGCGACAGTCCGAGGACAACAGCGAGCTGGCCTCCGGCGCTCTGGTAGGCCGCCCGACCCTCACCGATTGTCAGGCCGACCAGGGCCATTCCGATCGGCACGATGATGACAAAGGCGCGAGCGAATCTCGCTCCGCTCTGTTTGGCTCTGGCATCCTTTCGGCCCTGCACGTCGGCCCGGCGATCATCGGCCAGGTCGGTGAGTCGACGATCGAGATCTATGCCACCCACCTGGTGGGCTGTCAGCAGTGTCTCGCAGGCGGCATCGGCGGTCGGGTCGGCGAGCTGTGTTTTGAGTACGGCGAGAGCTCGTTCGAAGTCGGTCGTCAACATCCACTCTCGGTGTGCGACATCGAACGCTTCGACCAGGTCGCGAGGTGAGCGGCGCCCAACCTGGAAGAGGGCCTGGGGAACCGAGGTTCCGGCAGACCCCGTGAGAATGCGGATCTCCTCGATCATGCGCGGCCAGGCTTCTTGCGCCGAAGCGATCCGGTTCAGTCGGCGCTGGCGGTAGGCCAGGAGCGGCCAAGTCGCGGCGAATGCACCACCGATCAACGATGCAACAACTCCGCCGAACACAGCGAAGGTCAGCAGGAAACTGATCGTGAACAACGCGGTGCAGACCACGGCGACATCGCGCACCCTCACATCGGGCAGCCCAGCCTGAGCCATCCACTGGTTCATGCGGTGACTCGGCCGCCGCCTGGAGACGTTGGAGGAACGGAGACCTCGCTGGCCATACGCGAAGCGGGTGTACAGCAGGTGAACGCCTGTGGTCCCGGCGACGATGCACAGGAACGTGATCACGACGGCACTGTCCTGACATCGTCGAACAGGTCGTTCACATCGAAGCCGTTGTCGGTCAGCTTGTGAGAGAGACGTATCGGCTTGTCGCCGGTCCATCGTGCCGGTTCGCCTCGGCTTGCCCTCTGGAACACATCTGTGGCCGTGAACTGCACACCGTCGATTCCAGCGACAAGATCCTCGACCGCAACGACCCCGGTCACCTCGACACCGTTCTCGGTTCGGTCGAGATGGACCACCAGATCGATCGCCTCGCTGACCAGGCTGTTCAGGGCGGCCATTGGAACCTCGTTCGACGTGTCCGAGAGCTGGCAGATGAAACGCAGTCTCGTCAGCGCCTGGCGGGCAGATCCGGCGTGGATTGTTGTGTACCCCGTCACGCCCGATGACAACGTCAACAACAGCGGGAGCGCCTCGCGATCGCGCACCTCACCCACGATCGCGACGTCTGGTGCCATGCGGAGGAACCCGGCCACCAGACGGCGAAGGTCGACCCCGTCACGTTCGGCTCTCGCCGGCCTCGTCTGCATCGAGGCGACGTTCGGCAGCGGAACATCGGCTTCGAAGACCTCCTCGGCGATGACTACCCTCAAGCTCGGGTCGAGCTCGGCAGCACAACACGACAACAGCGTCGTCTTGCCGGTACCGGGCGAACCCGCAAACAGGATCGACGCCCGGCTCCGAACACAGGCGCGAAGGAAGCGGGCGACCGGCTCGGTGAGGGTCCCCGCCTCGATCAGTTCGTCGAGGGTTCGGTACGCAACACCCGTGAACTTGCGCACGTTGAACATCAGATGCCCACCGCGGGCGACGTCGCTGTGGACGATGTGGAGGCGAGCGCCATCCTCGAGCTGAGCGTCCTGGAGGCCCTCGGTCGGGTCGAGCGTGCGGTGTGCGGCCGACGCATCGTCGAGGATCTTCATCAGGGTGCGCCTGACGTGATCGTCGTCGTGGAAGACCTCATCGTGGTACCCCGAAGGGCTGCTGTGTCGTTTCACGAAGATCGCGTCCGGTGCGTTGACCATCACCTCCCACACATCGGGGTCGTCGAGCAGGGGCTGTAGAGGGCCGTACGCGGTGAGGTTTCGGATGACACGTTCGGCGACCAGTTCGGGGTCGCCCAGGTCGAAGTCGCGGTGGCCTCGTTTGAAGTCGAGGTTCCAGTGCTGGATCTGCTCGTCGACGAGTTGTGCCATGACGTCGCGGCCCTCGGCCGACGTCGGGTCGACATCGAGCGCCTTCGCCCTGTCCTGGACGGAGCGTTCGATCTCGGCGAGTGGGTTTGTGATCACGACGCCGCCTCGCCCCTGTCGATGTGGGAGAGGGTTCCGAGAGAGCCGGCCTTCACGGGTTGAGGTGTTCCACCGGCGAACAGGTCGGCGTCTTGTGGGTCGACCTCCTCGAGGGCAGCGGCAACCGTCTGGTGAAGTGGTTTGGTCAGCGAGGTCGGCATCGTTGTGCCATTGCGGTGGGCATCGTCGAGATGTCTCGAACGCGACAGGAAGAGCGCACCTCTCAACTCGTCGTCGGTATCTGCCAGTTCGGCGAGAGCGTTGGCCGCATCGGCTTGGGCTCGTTTCGAGCGCGGCGACACGTTGAACACGGGCACGATTCGTTGTGTGTCGACTCCGAGATCGACGAGTCCGTCGATGGTCTGGACCAGTCCGTGGGTTCCGATGAGGCCCGGTGTGCCGACCGCAACGACAAGATCGGCTGCTTCGAGGGTGGTCCGGGCCATCGAGTTG
>JAAETH010000650.1 GCA_024228575.1 Actinomycetes bacterium | reverse complement strand
TCGATCCGGAACCCGTCCGCCTCGGCGACCATCCCCGTGACCGGCCCGAAGTCGGGGTGGTCGGGTGGAGTCCAGACAGGGCCGGTCAGAGCGATGTCACAGCCGTAGAGGTCGTCGGGTCGGTAGGTGTGAACCGTGCGCCCGGGTACATCGGCTCCGAACCCGTAGACGACACCTGATCGGTCGGCGATCAGGTAGCCGTTCCCCAGAGCGAGAATGCCCGCCGCTGCCTCGTCCGAGCCGTGCGGGCACATCGTCTCGCCCAGCGCGGGCAGCGAGCCGGCGTACTCGGCGTCGCCGAAGGTGAACACACCTCCGTCGGCTCCGAGCAGCCAGTATCCGTCACCAGAGGGTGTGGGTTCGATGTCGACGATCTCGGACGCCAGGGACACACCAGAGGGCAGAACCCCCGGGATGGACCCGTGGAACCGGGCATCGCCGAAGGCGAACACACCGCCGTCGGCGGCCACCATCCAGTAGCCGTCTCCCGAAGGGGTCGAAGCCATGGCGGCCATCGGCAGGTCGATGGTCACACCGCCCATCGAACCGAGGTACGGGGCGCCGTCGGTTGCGTACAACGCCCCGCCCAGATCGATCCGCCAGATACCCCCGCCGGGGCGCTCGACGATGTCGACCTCTGCGACGAAGGGTGCGTTGTGGTGGTCGGGAGCAATCAGACGATTCCCATCGTCGGTGACGATCCGTCCGTCGACGTCGACCAGGATTGCCTGTGGCTCGCCGTTGACGCGCAGCACAAATCCAGTGGTTCCGACCAGGGACCGATCGAGCGCCAGCAGCCACTCCGAAGCGAGACTGTGTGGTGGGGCGAGGGTGCTGGAGAAATCGAGCCCGTCGAACGTTGTCTCGGCGTGACCGAGGACCTGTCCCCAGGTGCCGGAGACCCGGACGACGAAGTGGGTTGCGAAGTCGATCGGCGCACCTGCGGTCCAGTCGATCTCGTCAGAGTCGTTGTACACGTCTTGTTCGGTTGCTCCCGTCGTGCGTCCGACGAGCTGCCAACCCACACCCGAGGTGGTATCGACGGCTTTGTCGATCGTGCGTCGGCACACGGCCGACACGTCGAGACCCTCGACGAGCCAGCCGGCGTCGTCGTCGAGCTCGTCGGCGAACAGCTCGACCACCGCCCACGGAGGACTGTCGACGCGTGGCAGGTTCCCACGGCTTCGCCAGGTTGACGGATACTCCCCTTCGGTCTCGTGGTCCGCCCGGAAACCCCAGATGCGTCGGTAGATCTGGACCCATGCAGCGCGTACCTCGCGCCGGTTGGGTTCGACGACGACCTCGGTGTTGGCAACATCGTCCAGAGCCGCTCGCAGCACGGTGGCATCGGCCTCGCTCGCGACGACCACCCGGTAGGCGCTTGCGGTGTATCCCTCGTCGGCGATGAGCGCTCGCTCGGCCTCGGTCAACTGGCCCGAGACGACCCCACCCCACGACAACCAGCCGCTGCCATCGCTGGGGGGCGAAGGCAGAATCGACAGCGCCCACGGGTCGTGACGAATCGCCCAAGCGGTTCCGATGGTTGTGTCGGCGTAGCCAACAGCGACCAGTCCGGCCTGCATCCGGGCGACCGCAGGGTCTGGTGAGACATCGACTCCTGCCAGGGGATCGGGGAACTCGGGACACTCCTGGAGATCTCTCGCTACGAACCCGGCGGCCGCGGCCGTACCTTCACCAGCCAGGACAGCGCCGAACGAGGCGGCAGCTATCGCTAGTACAACCCCGATTCTTTTCGAATAGGTCAAACCCCGGCCCACCTTTCCTTCGCATGATCAAACGCCGGGTCGGGAAGCCCGTTACACGCCTGCGACCGTCGCGGTGACGGTGGCTCCCAGGTTCCAGGCCGCTTCGAGCTCGTTTTCGGTGACGGGTCCGACAAGGCTCAGCGGCTCGGCTACGAGGCGCCACCGCAGTCCTGTGGTCACGCGATCGATCGACTCGATGGCACCCGTCGTGTCGGTCGCGCCGTGCACGTATATGCCGAACGGCCGGCTCACGGTCTTGTCGAGGCACGGCTCGTAGATCGTGTCGAAGAAGTGTTTGAGTGCCCCGCTCATGTAGCCGAGGTTGGCTGGGGTGCCGAGGACATAGCCGTCCGCGGCCAGCACTTCGGCCGCGCTGGTCGAAAGGGCGGCTCGGGCGACCACTTCGACGCCCTCGATTCCGTCGGCGGTGGTGCCGTCCAACACTGCATCGAGGATTGCGCCCATGCCGGGTGACGGCGTGTGATGGACGACGAGAAGGGTGGTCACGATGGGGTTCTACCAGATCACCCGATCGAGCAGGCTTGGCAGACGCTCCCACACGAAAACATCGGTGTTCGAGAAGAGGTGGCAGAGGTCGCCGTATCGGAGCGGGTGTTAGCCGGCCGCGGCGATGTCGGCGAGGACTTCGGCGGCGTGTTCGGACAGGTCCTTGCCCGCCAGGTCGTAGGCCTTGGTTATGACTCCGTCGGGTGAGATCAGGTAGCTGATGCGGCGAGGAAGTCCGAACTCGAAATAGTCCTCGCCCTCCTCTCGTACGGCATCGAACGCTGCACCGGCGATCCGTTCGGGATCGGAGATGAGCGAATAGGGGAAGTTCTGTTCGTCTGCGAACTGCTTCTGTTCTTCGACGGTGTCGAATGAGGCGCCGACGATCACGGCGTTGGCTGCCTCGAATTCTGGGGCTCGGTCACGGAACCCTCCACCCTGGATCGTTCAACCAGGGGTCGAGGCTTTGGGATACCACCACATGGCGATCCACTTGCCTCGGAGATCGGACGACGAGATCGTCTGACCGTTCTGATCGGGCGCACTCCAGTCCGGAGCCGCCGCACCTTCGATGAGCATCGTGATGGCTTCCCTCCCGTCGGCCTGTGCCCAGTATGGTCGGCTCCATGAACGATTGGGAACTGTTCGTCGACGGCGTCGATTTTGGGGAGGGTCCGCGCTGGCACGACGGCAGGCTCTGGTACAGCGACTTCTACCAGGCGTCTGTCTACGCCGTCTCGGCAGATGGAATCCGCGAGGTGGTCCACTCCAACCTGGCGGACCGCCCATCGGGTCTGGGTTGGATGCCCGACGGCACCTTGCTGGTCGTCTCGATGGTCGACCGGAAGGTGTTGAAGGAGGTCGATGGTGTCCTCGTCGAACACGCCGACCTGAGCGGCCTCGCCACCTGGCACTGCAACGACATGGTGGTCGACACGAACGGCAACGCCTATGTGGGCAACTTCGGGTTCGATCTCGAGAGGGGAGACACCCCCTGCTCGGCAGCCATCGTCCTCGTGCGGCCCGACGGCTCCACCGAGGTGGCTGCCGACGATGTCAAGTTCCCGAATGGTTCGGTCATCACCCCCGATGGGCGAACCCTGATCGTCGGCGAGAGCTGGGGTCAGGGC
>JAAETH010000649.1 GCA_024228575.1 Actinomycetes bacterium | reverse complement strand
TAAGCTCGATGACGACCACGTTGGAGACATCTGTGAGGTCTCGATCGTCGAGGGCGAGCCAGACGGATTCGCGTTCGATCCTCACCCGGCTGATTCTGTTGACCAGGGCGAATACCGCGCTCAGAACACCGGCACGCCGCCATCCAGGTACCCGAGGCGCCTCATCATCTCGGCGTGGTCGGTGACGATCCGGTCGGCCTGATCGTCGGTCAGCGACTCGCGCCAGGAGCCGATTCTGCCCTTTCGGAAGAACGACTCCGACTTGGGCGTCCTCTCGCCGAATCCCTTCTCCTGCTCCTGGCCCTTCACCTCGTCAAACGACGACATGGCAATCGCCCGGCGGATCTGCTCCGCCGAATGGTCGAGGCCACACGCCCGGGTCGCCCGGGTGAAGGTCACCTCAGCGTCGAGGTGCATGTCCTCGTAGCGCACCAGTTCCACGGGGAAGGGTGGCTCGTCGAGCCATGAGCGGACGTGGTCTGACCATGTGCCCAGGATCTGGCGGAACTGCGCGTCGAGGTGCTTGGGTCTGTCCGACATGGTGTGGTTCGGATCGCCGAGGGCCTCCGAGGCCCAGGCGGCGTCGCGTGCCGAATGGTGAGCGTAGGACGGGGCGACATCGAGGGGGTTGCGCACCAGGTACACGGCACCGAGGGTCGCGTCCGCTGGGAACAGTGGCCTTCCGCCACGGTTCAGTGTGTAGGCGTCATGCACCTTGTGATGCCCGGTGTGCTCGGCCATCTCGGCCATTCTCCGGTACACGCCAGGCCGCAGGAGGTCGATCTCGTCCTGGGTGAGATCCGACGCTTCCAGACCCGTGTGGATGTCGAACGGATTGCGAGCACTGGCGATCGATCCGGTCCGAAGCTCGTTGATGTCGGCGGGATCCTCTTCGTCGCGCAACAGGTTGGCGAGAAATGTTCGAAACCATGTGTTCCCCGACTTCGGGTACGAGGCCAGCCAGACGATCGGTTTCATGAGGCGAGATCCTCGAGCAGAGCGTCACACACGGCAGCGACACCAACGATGCCGCGCGGCCAAACAAGACGTTTCATGGTCACCTGGGTCGCCATGGCCATGGACGTGTGGAAATGGAACGGCCCGGCACCCATGCCCTCGAGGTACCCGCTGCCTCGGGTCTGGCTCAGGATCGT
>JAAETH010000648.1 GCA_024228575.1 Actinomycetes bacterium | reverse complement strand
CGTAGCCGCCTCGCGAAACGATTCGAGGTCTCCCCGCTCGTCGCGTGCGCATAGTGGATGTGAGGTGGATTCCTCCCACCCGACAAACGGGCATCAAGAGTCGCGCAACGACCGGACCACTACAGAAGGTTCAGCTCGGCGGTGCGAACGAGAGAGAAACCGTGGCACCGGTTGTCTCGCCATCGATGACCTCCGCCTTGCCACCGTGGGACTCGGCGACCTGGGCGACAATCGAGAGCCCCAGACCCGAGCCGGGCATGGTCCTGGCCGTCGGTGCCCTCCAGAACCGCTCGAACGCCAGATTCCGATCGGCGGGATCGATCCCGGGTCCCTCGTCGCTGACGACGACCTTGCAGTCCGCAACACGAACCCGCACGATCCCTTCGTCGGGCGAGAACTTGATGGCGTTGTCGACCAGGTTGCTGACGGCGCGTTCGACCAGGGCGGGAACCCCGACTATCGACGTTGGCTCGGCTTCCAGCTCGATGGAGATGGGACTACGCCGTCGGTGCCGCTCGACCACGAGGCGAACCACCTCCTCGAGATCGAGGGGCTCGGCCTCTTCTGGCCTGTGCCGATCGGTCGCGAGTTCGACCAGCTCACTGACAAGACCGGTCAATTCGTCCAGCTCGAACAGAACGTCATCGAGTATCGGCCGCCGCTGCTCAACGGAGAACGAATCGGCTCTCTGCAGCAGCTCGATGTTGGTTCGCAAGCTCGTGAGAGGGGTCCTCAACTCGTGGCTCGCGTCGTGGACGAGACGCTCCTGCTGATCTTTCGACTGCTCGAGCGCCGCCAGCATCGTGTTGAAGCTGTGAGCTAGACGCCCGAGTTCATCGTCGCGTTCGACCTCGATACGAGTGGCCAACTCACGCGTTCGCGACACACCTTCGGCGGCTCTGGTGAGCCGGGCGACAGGCCGAAGCGCTCTGTGCCCAATCGCAAACCCGGCTAGCCCGGCCACGGCGACGCCCGCCAATGACAAGACCACGAGGGCACCGCGCAGGCGACCCAGGGAATCGTCGAGTTCCGAGAGCGGGCGAGCCAACATCACTGCACCATCGAGACGGTTGCCCGGAATACGAGCCGGCACCGTCAGGACTCTCACCTGCAATGCCTCTCCATCGGCGGTAGTCGCTGTTGCGTCGCGGTAGATCGCTCCCCGGCGTTCGGCTGCTATCTCGACTTCGGCATCGGTCACGGGAACGGCCAGCTCACCGAGCTGAACGACCGCTCCGGATTGGTCGATGAATTGGACACTCGCCGCACCGGCAAGGAACGGTCGCTGCGATCGTCCACCCCCCGATGCAGGCGCAATCGAGGCAGCACGCTCGGCCAGTTCGGAATCGATCGAGTCGCGCATCGCCCGATTCGCCGACAGCCATGCTGCGTACGAAACGAGAACCACCGCGACTGCGGTCACGATCGCCGTGAGGAGCGCCACCCGCGTGCGAAGCTTCATCTTCTGCCGCCCTTCTCGTCGCTGTCAATCAGCACGCACGACGTATCCAAAACCGCGGACCGTGTGCACGTAACGAGACTCGCCGTTCTCCTCGGTCTTACGGCGAAGGTACCCGACGTAGACCTCCAGCGAGTTGCTGCTGGTCGAGGAGTCGTAACCCCACACCCGCTCGTAGATCTGATCGCGGGTCATCACCTGTCCGGGGCGCTCCATCAACAGCTCGAGCAGGGAGAACTCGGTCCTTGTCAGATCGATACGCCGTTCGCCTCGGTAGACCATGCGACTGCCGCGGTCGAGTCGCAGTTCCCCGAACTCGAGGACATCGGCCTCCGAGGCCGGCTTGTCGACACGGCGCAGCAGGGCACGAAGCCGGGCCAACAACTCTTCGAGAGCAAACGGTTTGACGAGATAGTCGTCTGCACCGGCATCGAGACCGGCGACTCGATCAGGGGTGGCGTGACGTGCGGTCAGGACCAGGATTGGTAGGTCGTTGCCAGAGCTTCTGACCCGTCGACAGACCTCGAGACCATCCATGTTCGGCATCGACACGTCGAGCACCATCGCCGAAATCGTTTCGTCGATGTTCTCGAGCGCCGCTAGCCCGTCCGAGGCGGTCTCGATCGAGTATCCCTCGAAGGTCAGAGCGCGCTCCAGCGACGTTCTGACGCCACGATCGTCGTCGACCACCAGGATCTTGTGTGCTGATTCACCCACGGGTTCACCTCCGTACACCTACCGATACCGCACATTTGTGAGATATCGGTGAGAAATCTCAGCCGACGTGGATTTCGTCGGTGAAGTCGGCGGTGATGCTCGCCGGCACGAAGTCAGTCTACGAAGATGACCCCGAGGCCCTCTTCGGAGTGATCTCCGTCGTCGGAGTGGTCTTCGTCTTCGGAGTGATCTGAGTCATCCCCGTGGTCGGCGTCGTTGTAGTCGCCCACCGGATCGTTGCCGATGGTTGTGATGATGGTGTTCGTCACAAACGAGAAGACCAGACATCCGATCGTGATTACGGCGCTCGCGATGAATGCGGGACCCCAGCTCTTCATTGATTCCTCCGAAGGCAACTGACCCGATCACGCTATCGCTTGCAAGAGCACGAACGCTACGCCGGGCTCAATCTCACGATGACAGCCATCTCGTCGGCGTAGCTGAGCTCGGCCCGACACCTATCGAGCGTCCACCAATCGACAGCGTCGACCTCATTCCTGTCGATCGGCAAATCGGACAACTCGACGACCGTCATCGGGAAGAACACGACGACCTTGGCCACCTCGGACTTCTGGGTCGGCTCCAACATGTACGCCACCGAGACAGGATCACCGGCAACAGCAGCACACACAGCCGTCTCTTCCAGAACTTCGCGCAAGGCGGCTTCCGCCCAGGATTCGCCAGGGTCCACGTGTCCCTTCGGAAGCGCCCAGTCGTCGTAGCGCGGCCGGTGAACCACCAGTACCTCGGGTCCATCGTTGCCCTGCCTGACGACGACCCCACCCGAAGCCCGATCTACCTTCGCCCGAGAGAACTTGCCCATGCACAGAACGGTACCGTCCACTATCAAGACCAGGTGACGGCTGCCTATGGTGTGCAGTCATGACCGAGGAAGACACCGGTGTCTCGCCGATGCGCATCACCTTCCTCGTCGCATTGTTCCTCTTGACCGTCGGCGCCGCCGCGGTTGTGGTCACCCTCGGATCCGGCAGCGATGATCTCGCCGAGCCGATCGAAACAACCACCACCTCCTCAACCACCCCACCGACGACCACCACGACAACAACCCAGACGACGACCACGACAACAACAACCACCACGACGACCACCACCACCACCACCACCATCCCCTACGACGGATGGGTCGATCCCCAATCGGTTGGAAGACCATGGTCGAGCGAAGTCGACGGATTGTTGACGTTCCGGGGTTCGCCAACGCGCAGCTACTACGGCGAAGGCCCAGTCCCGACCGATCCCGTGGTCTTATGGTCGTTTCCCCGCTCGGGATCGATGTGTTCTGAGTCGACGTCGGGCGGCAACACCCGGACGTGGTGTGGCACCGGCTGGACCGGGCAGCCGGCGGTGTGGGAGACAGGCGGGGCCACATGGATGTCGTTCGGGGCCTACGACCGGGCCGTACACGTCCTCGATGCCGACACGGGCGAGCGAATCTTCGAGGACTTCGTGACCGGGGACATCATCAAGGGAAGTGTGACCATCGACCCCGACGGCTATCCGCTGATCTACAGCGGGTCGCGAGACAACTTCTTCCGTGTCCTGGCCTGGGACCGTGACGGCGTCGAGCTGACCGAGCTGTGGAAGCTGGCCGCCAACGATGTCGGACCCACAAAATGGAACAACGACTGGGATGGTGCAGCACTCATCATCGATGACTACCTGTTCGAGGGTGGGGAGAACTCGCGGTTCCACATCGTCAAGCTCAACCGTTCGATCGACGACGAGGGCCTTGTACAAGTCGACCCTGAGGTCGTGTTCCACACCGCTGGCTGGGACGAGGAGCTGGTCCGGGCGGTCGGCAACAATGTGTCGATCGAGAATTCGGTCGCGATCTCGGGCAACGTTGTCTACTTCGCCAACTCCGGAGGCCTGGTGCAGGGGTGGGACATCGAAGGCCTGGCCGACGGAATCGAACCCGAGCGGATCTTTCGCTACTGGGTGGGAGACGACGTAGACGCTTCGATCGTGATCGACGCCGACGGATACCTGTACATAGGAGCTGAATACGAACGCGGATTGGCCCGATCCCGCGAGGTCGGCCAGATCGTCAAGCTCGACCCTTCCAACCCCGAAGATCCGCTGGTCTGGTCGATCGACGATCACGACCGGCTCGATGGGGGCGTCTGGGCCACTGCAGCGCTGCACGAAGACATCGTGATCAGCGCTACCGACGGTGGGCGCGTGTTGGGTATCGATCAGGCCTCCGGCGACATCTTGTGGACCCTTCGTCTGCCCGGTCCGCTGTGGCAGTCGCCGGTGGTGGTCGACGACGTCTTGATCCAGGGAGACTGCAACGGGGTGCTCCGAGCGTTCGACCTGACCGATCCCAGGACCAAACCCTCGCAGCTCTGGCAGGTGGACATCGGGGGCTGCATCGAATCGACGCCGGCGGTATGGGATGGAGTCATCTATGTGGGAACGAGAGGCGGCAGAATGCACGCTGTCGGCAGCCGATGAATCGCCCCTGGTGTATCCGTCGAGAATGCTGGTAGCTTGATACGTCGGCGCATTCGCGAGTTCCAGTGTTTCTGGGCACCCAGCTCGATGCGCAACTAGTTGTTCCCAACGAGGTCTTCGTAGCGATGAGTAAGGTCTGCCAGGTCACGGGCAAACGCCCGACCACCGGCTTCAACGTGTCACACTCCCACCGCCGTACAAAGCGGTGGATCAAGCCCAACATCCAGAGGCAGCGGTTCTGGGTCCCCAGCGAGAAGCGTTGGGTCACTCTCACCGTCAGCACCAAGGGCATCAAGACGATCAACAAGAAGGGCATCGAGGCCGTGATGGCCGACATGCGCCGTCGTGGGGAGAAGATCTGATGGCCAAGTCAGACAAACGTCCGATCGTGAAGCTCCGCTCGACCGAGGGGTCCGGTTTCACATACGTGACCCGCAAGAACAAGTCGAACACCCGCGAGCGCATCGAACTCAAGAAGTACGACCCCGTCCTCCGCCGCCACGTGGTTTTCAAGGAGGAGCGCTAGTCGCTCCGACCCGGAGACACAGAGGAGCGCTAGTCGCTCCGACCCGGAGACACAGAGGTTGACCTCTAGCGCCCCCGCATCACTACTTTCCCATTTCGGGTTCCCACACCTTCGGCGTTCAGGCGCCGGAGGTGTTCACTTTCGAGACCAGGTACCAGACGACCGGCAGAGTTGACCACCCTCCACCATCCGTCGATCCCGCCCTTGGCAAGAATCATGCCGACGGCTCTGGCAGCTCTGGGGCGCCCGGCCTCGGCGGCGACCTCGCCGTAAGTCATGATGGTGCCGGGCTCCAAGGACTCGACGACACCCTTGACCACTGTCTCGAAGTCGCTTGGCATCCGCTGATGCGCCTGGCTCAACCGTGGACTCTAGCCAGCGCCAGCTTGCGTCGGTCGTAGTAGGAACCACCGATGATCAGCCCAGCACCAGCCACAATCAAGCTGATACCGGCGAGGGCGAGGTTGATCTTGATGCCCGTGTAGGCCAGCTCTTCAGCAGAGTCCTCTTCGGCGCCCTCGGTCTGGGCGGCAGCGCTCAATGTGGTGGTGGTGACAACGGTCGGGTTCCCGGCTGCACCGATGGTGCTGGTCGTGGTGGCAGCGACCGTTGTGGTGGTTGTAGAAGCGACGGTGGAGGCCGTACCGACAGCGGTGGTAGCCGTCTGAACTGTGGTCGTGGGCGCTTCGGTCGTCGGCAGCGTCGTGGTTGTGGTTGTGGTTGTGGTCTCAGCAACCTCGGCGCAAAGGAAGGTAACGGAGGGATGGACGCTGTCGAAGGAAGGCGCTTGCCCAGCCCACACGGCCGTCAGCTGGGTTGTGACTCCAAGATCGACTCCGGCCACGCTGATAGTGATGGATGAATCGGCATCGGCGATGTCGGGGGTCACCGGGCTGGTGAAACCTGAATCGGTGACGAGGAACCACGACTCGTGTAGCTGATCCGTGTAGGCACCGGCGGCGTGTGTCGGGTCGGACGACGTCAAGACGATGTCGTACGTACCGACCGCGACTGCGACGGTGACGGGTCCCAGAGTCGGCTGATTCTTGGTCAGCGGTCCCTGGCCGAGTGCATCGAAATCGTACGAGAAGTCAGTACACGCCGAAACTTCGCCATCGGCTGAGACAGGTGAGACGGCGACCAGTACCGCTCCGGCAATGATCAGGATGGCCGCAAGTAGATTTCGGTTCGCCTGCTTCAACAACGTAGATTCTCCTCGCGCCCGCTGTTGTGAGCTTACCTCTCTGTGTGATCGAAACGGGGGCACGGCTTGCTCGCCACCCGCCAGTAGAGGAAGATCTCCGGCGATGGCACCACGATTTGACCTCGACTTCGACGAGCCGACGGCGACGGTGCAACATGTCGCCCCCGGACTGAGGCGCGTCATCGCTGCAAATCCGTCACATTTCACGTTCAGGGGTACCGGCACGTACATCGTCGGCTCGGGCAAGTCGGTGGCAGTCATCGACCCTGGACCAAACATCGACGCCCACTTCGAAGCCCTGCTCGCCGCGGTGGAGGCAGATGAGGTGACCCATGTCCTCGTGACCCACACCCACCGAGACCATTCACCACTGGCAACTCCACTCGCGAGGCGCACCGGAGCGCTCACCTACGGATTCGGGCCCAACGGACACGTCCCCGACCACGACCCGACCGACACCATCGACTTCGGTGTCGAAGACGACGAGGAGGACGAGGACGAGGCGAGCGCGGGTGAGACCGAAAAGGGCAAGAAAAACGAGGACAACCATGACGATGGCGGCTTCGACACCGACTTCGTCCCCGATGTTGCCCTACGTCATGGCGACCAACTTGCCGGCGAGGGCTGGACGATGACCGCCGTATACACGCCCGGGCACACCTCCAACCACCTCTGTTTCGGTTGGACCGAGAACGGCTACTTGTTCAGCGGTGACCACGTCATGGGCTGGTCGAGCACCGTCATATCAGCTCCCGATGGCAGCATGAGCCAGTACATGGCGAGCCTCGACCTGCTTCTCGAACGACCCGACACCGTGTACTGGCCGACCCACGGACGCCAGATCGAGAATCCCCAAGGCCACGTCAGAGATCTGATCGAACACCGACGCAGCCGAGAACAACAGATCCTGCAACAGCTGACCGAGGGGGTTCACACCATCGAACAGATCGTGCCCACTCTGTACGCGGTCGTCACCAAGAAGCTGTGGCCCGCTGCGGCCCGGTCGGTACACGCACACCTCGTCGGGCTGGTCGACCAGGGTGTTGTCATCTCTGCGAGTGGCACCAATCGCCTCACCGACGAATACACCCTGACCTGACCGACGAGTTTGGTAGCGTGCTTCGTCGACGTCGACGGGCCCTCGACCGCTGCGAACGTCTCCCCCATCTGCACCCGCCAAAGGTCAGCGAGGAGACATGGAACCCGACGATCCCCTCATATCTCGAGAGCAGTCCGCTCACGATCACGCCCGACGGCTCCTGGCCAAGATGCGCACAAGGACGTCTTCAGCAGTCGAATCCGCCGATGCCGCGACCGAGGTGGACGCGGCAATTGCCGAGTGGACCCTTCGCAAGCGCCTCGCCAGCCTGAACGACGACCCCGGAGGGGTCTTCTTCGGTGCAATCGACGATGGACGGGACTCGTTCTACGTTGGACGACGCCACATCGAGGACGAGGGTTCAGATCCCTTCGTCATCGACTGGCGTGCGCCGGCGGCTGCCCGCTTCTACCGCGCCACGATGCGCGACCCGCTCGAGCTGCGGATTCGCAAACGCCACACGATCGAGGACCGCCGCGTGGTCGCTGTGTTCGAGGAGGACTTCGACTCCTCTGACGGAGAGGGTGGAGGGGGTGTTCCCGACCCCCTACTCGCCGAACTCGAACGCGACCGAACCGGCGAGATGCGCGACATCGTCGCAACCATCCAGACCGAACAGGACCTGATCATCCGTGCACCCCTGGACGAAACAGTCATCGTTCAAGGCGGGCCGGGAACCGGAAAGACAGCGGTCGGGCTGCACAGGGCTGCGTTCCTGCTGTACGAACACCGCGAACAGCTCGACCACGAAGGTGTTCTCGTCGTCGGCCCGAACCAGCGCTTCCTTCGCTACATCAGCAATGTCTTGCCATCATTGGGCGAACATGCGGTCACACAGCTGACGGTCGATGGAGTAGCCAACCCTCGTATCTTCGCGAAAGGCACCGATAGCGAGTCCGCAGCAATCGCGAAAGGTTCACCGGCGATGGCGGAGGTCCTCGAGCGGCTCGTCGTGGATCGGATCGTGGCTTGTGATATCGAAGTGCCGCTCGGCCACCGGATCCTGAGATTGGGCGAGGACACGGTCGCCTTACTCATCGAAACAGTTTTGGCAACGGGTGGTGCCATAAACGCGGCTCGTGAAGGATTCCAACAGCGTGCGGCCACCGCTGCCCTGCAGGCCCGCCACGACCGACACCCCGACGAGATCCAGCAGGTCGACGATCTGCGTCGCCGGTTGCGCGCCTCGTCGGAGTGGGGCGAGGTGATGTCGCGGATATGGCCATCTCAGAGCGGTGTCAACCTGCTACGACAGCTGTACTCGAGCCCGCGACTTCGCAACCATGTGATGACCAACTCGGAACTAGCGGACCGGGGCGATCTGTTGGCCCGACCGAGAGCAAGGCGCGTGAACGACGAGCGGTGGACCTCGGCCGACCTGGTGCTGCTGGACGAGATGGAGTTCCTTCTCAACGGAGCGGTGCCGATGTCGTTCGGACACGTCATCGTCGACGAAGCCCAGGATCTCTCCGCAATGGCATTGAGGATGATCAGGCGTAGGACCCGGCGGGCATCGATGACCATCCTCGGCGACCTTGCACAGGCCACAACCGCTGCGAGCCAGTCCTCCTGGGAGACGGCCGCCGAACACCTGGGTGTGGACTCCGCCTCGGTCGCACCGCGACCCGGAGCCTCCCAGATCGAACTGACCATGGGCTACCGACTTCCTGCACCGCTCCTCGATTTCGCCTCGCGCCTGTTGCCGGCCGCAGCCCCGGGGGTAGCTGCCTCCACCTCGGTACGGGCCGGCGGCACAGCCCCGATCTTCACCGAATGCTCCGAAGACGAGCTGGCGACGAAGTGCTTCGAAATCGCATCGCGGCTGGCGGGTACCTTCTCCAGCGTGGCCATCTTGTGCACCCCTACGATGGAGCACGAGCTTGCGACACACCTCCGAGATACCCCAGACGCGTCGATCACCGCGATCGACGCGGCGAGCGCCAAGGGCCTCGAGTTCGATGCGGTGGTCGTGGCCGAGCCCGCTTCCATCGCCGCTGCCTGGACTCATGGCCTTCGTGTCCTCTATGTCTCGTTGACCAGGGCGGTGCAGCAGCTGCACATCGTTCACAGCGCACCGCTGCCTGACGAACTCGTTGGAGATTGACCTGGCCCACGGGTTTGTCGACTCGCGGACAGATCCTCACAAATGACCATCCATCCGCCGACGGATAGCCATGCGGCCGAACTTGATCACACGGGTGCTTGTGGTTGGCGCCACTCTTGGCGCGGTTGCCATGGGCGGAACAGCCGACGCAGCGGACGACGACGAGACGTGCGACGGCCTCGGCGCTCTTGGCGGGGTCAACAGTGCACCCCTTGCAACCGACGACGAGGCATGGGTGGAACCCGGTGGATCTGTGATCATCGAGGTGCTCGAAAACGACCTCGACTTCGACGGTGATTCCCTCACAATCGCTGCCGTGACGGCCACAGCGCACGGTGAAGCCAAGATCGAGGGCGGAACCGTCATCTACGAGCCCGGCCTCGGGTTCGAAGGGGACGACACGTTCACGTATCGCATCGACGATGGCAGCTGCGGTTCGGACCAGGCCCAGGTGAGAGTCGAGATCTCAGAGGACCCACCGCCTCCCGACGAGGCGTCTCCTGATGATCCCATCACCCAGATGCCGACCTTCACCGGCTAGCCGATGTCGTCCAGACTCTTGGGCCTCGCCATGGTCTGGGTTCTTCTCCTCACGGGCTGCACCGCCGCGGCCAACGCAGAACCGGCCAGCCGGCGGTCACGCGCCGACAACCCCGACGACGCTCAGGCCGAAGCCCTCGGGGCGATCGAGCGAGGAACCGTCCCAGACGGCGCTTCCTACATCGCTCGAATCACAAGGCTGACGTCCGTCCACGACGCGCCCGAAGGCGAGCAGATCGGACTGCTCGATCCCACGACCACAAACGGCTCGGCTACGGCACTGGCGGTAGTGGGTGAACCCGATCCCGACGCGGCTTGGATACAGGTCATGCTCGACCAGCGGCCCAACGCCAGCGTCGGCTGGATCTGGGCTGGCGACGTCGACATCACCTGGACGACCTTGCACATCGAGGTCGATCTGGCCGAACGGGAACTGCGCCTGTTCGACGGCGCCGAGCTGGTCGTTCGTGGGGCCGTCGGAATCGGCAAGCTCAGCACCCCGACACCTACCGGAACGACCTATGTCACCGACATCTTGGCCACTCCAGACCCCGACACCCTGTACGGCCCGTTTGCACTGGGACTCGCCATGTACTCCGACGTCGTGACCGAGTACGCGGGTGGAGACGGCCAGGCCGCCATCCACGGGACGAACTCACCCACCCTGCTCGGCCTGGCCGTCTCGTTGGGTTGCGTCAGGGTTCACAACGACCTGATTCGGGTCCTGGCCGGCAGGGTTCCCCTCGGCACCCCCGTGTTGATCCACTAGGAGCTCCTAGGCTCGCATCGCTCCGTCGACCACAAACTCGTGGCCGCTGCAATACGACGACTGCTCGGACAACAAGAACAGGACCATGTTTGCGACCTCGCCCGGAGCGGCGGTGCGACCCAGCGGTATGGCCCCGCGAAGCCGCGAGTGCCAGTCGTCGCCGAGTGCGACGAAGTGTTCGAGCATCTGGGTCTCGATGATCCCCGGATGAACGCTGTTGACCCGCACACCGCTCGGCCCCAGTTCGACCGCTGCGGCCTTTGTCATTCCACGGACCGCCCACTTGGAAGCGGTGTAGGCGAAGGCGCTGCCACCTGCACCGCCCAGACCGGCTATCGACGAGATATTCACGATGCTGCCAGAGCCTCGCTCGCTCATCGGTCCCGCAACGGCCTTCATGCCAAGAAAGATCGATGTCTGGTTGATCTCGGTCACCCTGCGGTACTCGTCGAGCGTTGTGTCTGTCATCGCCTTGACCAGGAATACCCCGGCGTTGTTGACCAAGCCATCGATCCGGCCGTGCTCGGCCATGATCTCCCCGATGACCTGATCCCAGCGGCCCTCGTCGACAACATCTTGCTCAAGGAAGGTCGCACCGATCTCGCCGGCGAGCTGGCGGCCCTCATCGACCAGGACGTCGGTGATCACAACCTCTGCACCGGCAGCGCGACACATTCTCGCTTCGGACTCACCCTGACCCCTACCACCACCTGTGATCAGGATGACCTTGCCTTCAAGCGTTTGTTCTGCCATTCATCGAGCCTCGCACAACACCAACTCTCAAGGAAGCTCGGGAGTCTGACCTTCGTAGAGCCACGCGTTGAACAGATCGTCGAGTTGCATGCCCGAAACCTCCTCGGACACGGCGATGAAGTCGTCGGTACTCACCGTGCCGTGCAGGTTCCTGCTGACATAGGTCCTCAAGATGTCGAAGAAGGCGTCGTCACCGACGGCTCGACGAAGGGCGTGAAGCGTCAACCCACCGCGGATGTACACGGTCGAGGCGAACAGGTCGGAGGGTCCGGGATCTCCCGGAGGAGCCCAATAGTCACGCCCCCGCGAAGCGAGACTGCTGGTGTGTTCGTCGATGTCGAACCCGGGCCGAGACCCCTCCTTCCACAACCACTCCGAATAGGTCGCAAAACCTTCGTTCAACCAGATATCGGTCCACCGTTCTGGTGTGACCGCGTCACCAAACCACTGGTGAGCTAGCTCGTGGGCGACGACATCCTCGACGATCGACCCCGTCATGATCGATCCGGAGAACGCCGACAGGGTCTGCGTTTCGAGGGCACCCCCGAAGTCGTCGTTGACCACAAGGGCACCGTAGGCCTCGAACGGGAACGGGCCGAAGAGGCCTTCGAAGAGGTCGATCATCTCCGTGTGCATGACGGCGAGGGTGTCGCCCATCGATGCGAACGACGGCATCAGGGCGTCGCGCAACACAAGCCCCGAAGCCGTTGTCGACTCGGTGAGATGGAAATCACCGATGGCGATGGTCACGAGATAGCTGGCCATCGGATCGCGAGGCTCGTAGACCCAGGTGGTGGTGCCATCGCCGCTGTCTGTCTTCGAGGTCAACAGGCCGTTGGCGATGACCTGGTCGTCGCTGGGAGCTGTGACCTCGAAGCGATAGGTTGCCTTGTCGCTCGGATGGTCGTTCACCGGGTAGAACCCGTGCGCCCCCGAAGGTTCGGAGACGACGTAGCTGTACGACCCTGCGTCGACCCAACCGACCCCCGTCCGCCACGCGGGTGAGTCCACCAACACAGGGACGCCTTCGTAGGCGACGTCGACGACAAAGGTCGATCCGGTCGCAATGGTCGATGCAGCCGACAATACGAGCTCCTCGCCG
>JAAETH010000647.1 GCA_024228575.1 Actinomycetes bacterium | reverse complement strand
GAAGCTGCGCTGAACAAGGGAGAGGCCCAGTGACCAATATCGAATCCAGGCTCCGAAGCGAGCTGTCACCCCCGCTCCCCTCCCCCACCGACCCTGAACCCGACAGCCACGGCTGGAACCAGATAGAGCGTCGAGTCGACCGACGACACCGGGCCCAACGCGCCGGGCTTGGGATCGCCGTGTTAGCGGTTGGGACCGCCGTCGTCGCTGCCCTCGCCACCTCGAATACCGCCAATGGTCATTCCGCTCAGCCGGCCACCGACTCGATCGAGGCCCTGAGGGCCAGCCCATGGTCAGCCACCGTCGTTGGGCTGGTCATGGTGTTGGCTGTGGCTGCCCTGGGTGTGGCGGTGGTTTGGGCCTGGGGGCGCCAGAAGGGGCTGGGGCCAGTTCGCACGATCACCACCGTCAGCCTCGGAGCGATTGCACCGCCTTGGCGGATCATCGGCATGATCATCATGGCCGCTGGACTTGTCTACCCCATGTCGACATACGTGACTCACGTCAGAGATGTGGATCAGCTGGTGGATCGAGTTCCCCACCTCGACGGGTTCGAGACGATCTCCGCCGAGCGATCCTGGAACCCCTTCGTCGGGTCGCACGAGCCATTGGTACGAGTTCGTCTCAG
>JAAETH010000646.1 GCA_024228575.1 Actinomycetes bacterium | reverse complement strand
GTTGGGGCTGGCAATCAGGATCCAGGCGATACGGCACGGCTCATTGCCAAGCAGCCTCCAGGCGTGGCGGGTGGCGCGCTGGACGACAACGTCCCCCGGCCCGAGCTCGACCCAACCATCGTCCAGACCGAGCTCGACTCGCCCGCTCAAAACGATGCCGTAGTCGATGGTGGCTGTGGTGTGCCATCCCTCGTCGCCACTGGGTCCGGATTCCATGGCGTCACCTCGACTCCAACGAACGAGATCTCTGGTGATCGCATCTTCGCCGGGAGTGTCGGCACGACTGGGCGGATAAAGGGTTCCGACCCGGACGACGGAGCCGCCCCGAGGCGGCACCAGGGCCAGATCGCCGGCAACCGGATCGCGGCTGGCGTCAGGATCGGGATTGTCTGGGTCATCGACCCAGACATCATCGAGCCGAATCACCCCCAGGTCGACCGACCCCGTCGTCGGACCATCGTGGACGACGTAAGACGTCCCGTCGGCTGCGATCCCGGTCACTACTCTTCTCGTGGCCATGATGGCCCCCTTTGCTCGTTGCACCTCCCCTGGTCCTAGCACCCAAAGGCACCAGCACATGATTCTCAGGCCGAGGCACCAGAAGGTACGGCGATCTCCAACTCGAGACGAAGGACCTCCGCCCTTTTCCAGGTATGACCGCTGAGCTCAACCGTGATCGTCGATGCGCCATCGTCGCGTACGACGAGCTTGCCGTATTGTCCGGGGCCAGGGAAGGTTCCATGGCTATACGGGCCGCCCTTCACCGATCCTCGCCGATCGAGGGCTGCGGCGTGGAGCACGGGGAAGCCAGGTGATCCGTCAGACGCGTAGCCGCTGTTCGTCCCGTCATCGATGGCCAGCATGTGGGCATCACCGCTGACCATGACGAGATTCTGCACCCCGGCCTCGGCCAGGCCGTCGGCAATAGCCCGGCGATCATCCGGGTAGGCGGACCAGTTGTCAGCCACGCTCGTTGCCGCTCCGATCCAGGGTACGGGGTTGACCCACACCACCAAGGCGTGCGTCCGGGACGATGACGTCAGCTCCTCTATCAGCCATGCTTGCTGTTCGGGCCCGAGCATCGACTCCGGACTGCGATGAGATCGAGTGTCGATCAGCACGAACCGGACCCGGCCGATGGTGAAGGCCTGAGCGATCGAGGCTTCAGGGTCGGGGTCAACACCATAGTTCGGGACTGCGTGACGGTAGGCCGTGGAGACGGCGAGGCGGGATGGGGCCGAGCCATCGGAGTCATTCGGCCCATAGTCGTGATCGTCCCAGACATAGCCGGTTGGCACTGAGCTGCATAGAGCCGCCTGGCCGGGCTGACTGAGGGCCCGACCGTACCCACGTACATGGTCGGCGGGGTTGGTGGAACCGAAGTCAGCGTGCTGCAAGACGCCCAAAGCCAGGCCTAGACCCGATCGCACGAGCAGCATGTCAACACACACCGCCCCATTCGAGCCGATACCCGCACACCGGACGAGCGCCGCGGAGAGAACCAGGGTACCCC
>JAAETH010000645.1 GCA_024228575.1 Actinomycetes bacterium | reverse complement strand
TCAGGATCATTGCAGTGCAACACGTTCAGATCGTCACTCGACTCGTCGTAGTACGAAACCACAGGATGGCCCTGAGCGTCGAGAGCCAGAGAGGTATAGGAACCGACGGCCCCGGCGGTGTCAGGACTCGTGATCGACTCGCCTGCACCGACACAGTCGGGGTCGTCACAGTGGACAAGGTCGAGATCCCTGTTGGTCAGGTCATGGTGGGACACAACCGGATGACCCTGACTGTCTAGGACGAGCGAGGTGTAGTAGCCGACGTTCCCGTCGCTCTGCGGAATCGAGATTGCCGTGTCGCCGGGATCTGGACGAGAGACGGACACGGTGGAGAAGGATCCCTCGTTCGGCGTCCAGACCTGGTTGACGGAGTCGTCGTTCGGGGCCCCGGCCAGGATCTGATCGTCCGGGCCGACGGCCACGTTGTTGCCGAACAGGTCACCCGGCCGTGCGTCGGCCGGGGTGACCGATGCCGTCTCGTTCCAGATTCCGTTCGATCGATCGAAGATGTAGACCCGACCAGCTGAGAGCGTGACGTCGTCGCTGTAGCGCGCCCCGACCACGATGCGGCCGTCGACGATGGCGACCTCAAGTCCGAACTGGGCGCCCGGTGAGTAGTTGTTGATGGCTCCGAGATCCGGAGCATGAAGCTCGGCCGCCAGCACGGCACCGCTCGGTGTGTCGTCGTAGACGTAGATCGAACCGGGGTTGCAGACTGCGGTCGATGAGCCGCTGCAGGTGGGATCGAAGCCGGTGGGACCTCGGTCGCCGTTGGCCCCTATCACCAGGGTCGAATCGTCGTCGACGGCGATCGCGGTTCCGAACCCGTGGAACGCCTGCCGATCAGGAGGCTCGATCGTCTGCGTCAAGGCTCCAGTGGTGAGGTCGAACTCGTAGACCGAGCCGGCGAGGGCGAACCCGCCCGACCGCTCGATCGGGGCGCCAACCAATGCCCGGCCACCGTCGAGGAGGACGGCGTCGCCGAACAGGCCGTTCACACTTGGATTGCCTGACGTCAACTTGATCGTCTCCGACCAGGACGTCCCGGTGCGCTCATAGACGAATGCGGCGCCGTGATTGGGACCCACGTCATCATGGCCGGAGGCGCCGATCAGTGCTCGGTCGCCCTCGAGATTGACCGCCCGCCCAAAGAAGCTGCCCGCTACCCCGGACGACGGAGTCAAGGTCACCTCATGGGACCATGATGACCCGGCACCTGTGAACACATAGGCTCGTCCGGCGTCTTCGTCTCGGACACCGACGATGATGGAGTTGCCGTCAATGTCGACGGCATATCCGAAACCTTCATTGGCGATGGGTGTGGGCGCGGTGACGGTGGCGGATTCGGTCCAGATGCCGCCCGAGAATTGGAAGACGTAGACCTTGCCGGGTTTGCCGCTGTTGGTCGTACCGGGCGCCCCAACGACCGCTGTCGACCCATCCACGGCGATGGCGAAACCGAGACTGTCGTGGGTTGCGGCATCGGAGGCGAAGTACTCGATTGGTGGATCGGTCACCGCTGCACGCACCGGAGAGGTCGGCCAGAAGAACGTGGCCGCAAGCGTGGCCACTGTAACGAAGATGAGGAAGAGATGTCGGCGGGTCATGTTGTCTACTCCATGTGTTTCGGTCGTTCTCGAGCGCGACGAATCGCGCCTGAGAAGGATGAGGTTGTGAGCGGGTTGTCGGGAGTTGGGCAGCGGTTCTAGGGTCTGTCGCTTCTCCCATGCTGCGCCGCAACGAGCTGTGTTGCTGCGCAGTCAGCCGCTTCGAGCGCTATGAGGCCCTCTGATGAGATCTGATAGAGCTTCGCTGCCGGTCGACCCGCTTCTCGCCTCACCTCTCGGGAGGTCACGACGAGCGGTCCACCTTCATCGGGTTCCAGCATTGCCCTCAACGATCGTGTGATGACCCGTCGGGTCAACGTCGTCAGGTGGGGGTCGTCGTTCGACCCCTCGATAAGGTCGCCGACGGTTGACTGGCCCTGGCGTCTGAGTAGCCGGAGGATCGAGTGGTCCGGCGACCAACTCGCTCGTTGTGCTTGCTCGAGATAGGCCTGGGCGGACTCCGCAGCCTGAAACACGGATGCGGGACGGTGTGCACCACCGGCCGTCTGCCCGGCGAGTGTGACGTGGCCGTCCTGCATGAGCTCCGACAGACATCGAACTGCGATACTTCGGCTCAACAACGGCGAGCGACTGCAAAGTTCCGCAACGGTACGCGGTCCGTCGTGGGTGAGGAGCCGAAGCACCTCGACGGCAGGCGGGTACGAAATCACCGGTGTCACCATCTCGATCAGTTCTCATCAATCTCGATGGCTGAGCGAACAGGGCTACGGGCCTCGCAGGCGCCCGTCACCAACTCAATCTCCGGCACCGGCTGCAGGTGCCGCAGCTCCCGTTCCAGGCTCCAGTCGATCTGGACCTCCGGCGGAGCCGCGACCTCGGCGCCCGGTGGTGGTGACGGCGGCTCGGGCGGAGTCCCACCTCCCGGTTTCCGGCCATCGATGCCGACACCGTTCCGGTAGGCCCGCACAGCATGGCAGGCCAGGAACATGCACCCGACGCAGTCGACCAGGCCGGCAACCGTATACGCCGTGAAACTCAACCCTGAGTATTGAGACGTGATCCGGGCGTTCAGGACCTGAACGACGGC
>JAAETH010000644.1 GCA_024228575.1 Actinomycetes bacterium | reverse complement strand
TCGTCTTGAACGAAGACCACTTAAGACGGCTACTCCGCGAGTACGTCGACTACTACAACGACGAGCGAGTCCACACATCGATTGGCGATTCACCGGTCGGTCGACTCGTAGAATCACGACCTTCGAAGGGCTCCAAGGTCGTCGGATTGCCGCGTGTCGGCGGTCTCCACCACCGATATCGCTGGTGCGAAGCCGCCTGATGACCCGATTCCACATCCGCGATCAGGCCGTCAGACGACGCGGATGAATATTGAGAACAGACAGGCGCCGCGAGATGGCGTTTCGACAGTTGAGGAACGGACAAAACAGGGGGTACGCGCCCAGAGCGTGTTACCATAGGTGGGCGTTGGAGGAAATGCGGTGACTTCCGGGATTCGTTGGACCTTGTGGCTTGTCTTCCTGACGTTCATGAACGACGCCCCGGCGCAGGCCCTGACGATCGGCCTGCCGGCATCCGACACGAACCGCTACCCCTTCAGCGGCTGCATCTTCGGCCAGGCGTGCAACCACTACCAGCAGGTCTACGATCAGGACGAGTTCCCGGGGCCGATCACGATCACTGGCATCTCCTTCCAGGGCGGCACGGGCGTGCTCGCGAGTGGGACCTATTCGTTGAGCCTCTCGACCACGCAGGCCCCTGTGGACGCACTGGACACGACTGACTTCGGTAGCAACCTCGGGGCGGACAACTCCGTCTTTTCGGTGCGTGTCCTGACGGGCGGCCTCGCTCCAAGTGTGCTGTCGTTCTTCGGCACCCCGTTTCACTACGATCCATCCGATGGAAACCTCCTTCTCGACATCGCCGTCACCGGGTTCGTCGAGGGCACCGCGACGTATCTGGCGCACAACGGGTCGGCCGCCGGCGTCTTCAGCAGGGCCCACAACTTTGGCACCTTCGGCTACGAGGGCTATGGGCTGGTGACCACGTTCGTCCCCGAGCCCGACGTACCTCTCCTTCTGATTGCGACGTTGCTTGGGGCGTCCGCGCGACGGACCAATTTGTCGCCGCCGAGACGGAGAGTTGCCTAGCTGAAACCCCCGAAGAAGATCTTCAATGCCTTTCGGGGAGAATACCGGGCCCCTCCCGTCGCAACGCCTAACTAGTTTGTAGCCGTCTGAACATACCACCCTCATACAACAATACACCGACATGCAGAGACCTGAACCGCCTTCCCGGCCCATCTCGGGCTTCAACCGCCCCTAAATCCAATACGCAGATCGCAAGTCGGCCGAAGTCAATCGTAGCGAGGGGGGTTCATCGCTCTTGGAACTTCAAGGGGTGCGGCGCGGGCCGGCGATGGCCCTGAGCGCGGTCTCCACGGCTCGTACCTGATGCGATGGGGGGATCGCGAGCCCCGGGAGCGAGCCGTGCCAAGTTCGATCGATCCTGCCACCTCGCCGCCTCTCGACATACAAGCCTACCCACCGTACGTGCTGGGAGCCCGGAGCCGGAACCACTGTGACGGGGGCGGCGAGCTCCCAGACATCCAGCGCGTCGAGCTCCGCCAGGACTTCGCTCCAGGTGCTGTGATGAGGATGGGGCACGTGACACATACCGCGGGCGACGTTGTAGGGGTGTTCAGGGGTTGCCACGGGTCGTGCGCAGGTCCCAACCGCTCCGCTCCTGGCACCCCAGGCCAGAGCCTGAGCTTGGATCTGTACGTTCTGGGGGCGCCACCGCAGTGCCACAAGGGCAGGAACGAACGGGATCGTGTCGCGAGACACGAACGAGAACGACCAGAGCCGGAGTTCGTCCATCTCGATTTCCTCGAGACGGGGCCAGTCGGCCTCGGCACGGATGCGTTCGATCTCATCCTCGATCTGTTCGGCGGCCCCGCGCTCCTGAAGAACGGTCCCGGCTGGACACGTTGCAACCCCCTGCTGTGCTCCGTGATCCCAGCGAATGCACCTGCGGCCGCCGACCACCCAGACACCGTGCCGCAGCCCGGCTCGGAACGACCCTCGCTCCACCTCCCACCCCTCGAAGTCTCGCGCAACGTAGGGCCCCTCACGGCGCCCGCGGCGCCACAGGTCAGAGTCTCCACAGACGGCCTCGATCGAAACCGTTCCGGCCGGGGCGGGGATGACCTCAGCCCGGCTGGGGCCGAATCGGGCTCTGCGCGCGCGGAAGAGCCCCTCCCGGACGCGGATGCAATGTGCCGATCCGGGGACCCATTCGGTGCGAGACGTCTCTTGGTCGGGAAGCCCGCGACGGGAGGTATCCTCACACCAACGCTCCAGGTAGGTCGCCGCCTCCCTTGGGAAACCCTCTATGGGCGGCCGACGGTCGACGCGAAGCATCCTGAGCCGAAGGCCGGGCTGGCAACGGAAGGCTGGAGGTGCCGCGCCGCGGTAGAGATCAATGAGCCCACCCTCACCGTAGAAACGTGTGATTGGCAACTCACCAATGGGAAATGTGACCTGAGCACCTACGTTGAAGCCGCCTCGGTGATGACCGATCGCGAAGAGCCGGCCGTCGGGCTGCCATCTTACCTGAAGGCCTTCGATGGCCGTCCAGTCCCCCGCATCCACCATTCGCTCGTACTCGGCGATCGTCCCGTTGGCGTACCAAGCAGCCTGAGGCCCTAGTGGATTGCCGTCGAATCTCAGGCAGCTGACCCGGATTCCTCCGCGGATTGGCGAGTACGGCTCCTCCTTGCGGGTCGTTCCGGGCGAGCAGACGAGGAGCTCGGGTGTCCTCGGGACAGCCGGTTCTACCGCCGCGGCCCGGCACGCGAGCACGAGGAGGAGGATCGGCGTGAGCCTCAACGAACCTCTCCGAACCGCGGCAGCGCGCGAATTCCGAGCGTGAAGACCCGGTTGAGGCCACGTTCGTCAGACGACACGACGATCAATGCGCTCTGGTAGGCCTCAAAGCTGGGGGCCAGGCCCGACCCACCGACACCCACCACGTAGCGATTCACGCCCGGCTCGGTTCGGATCCACCAGCGGCTGCCCCGATCAAGGTTCAAGCGCAGGTACCGTGACCCCTGAAGTCGAAGCTCTGACAGGTCAATCCCGAGGGTTCGAACCAGAGGGATCCCGATCGCCGGCTCAATGCCCCGCTCCCGGTCGAATCGCAGGTGATTCCGCTCCGGGCTCAGGACGACCCAGTACTCCGCTGTTGGCGATCACGAGAAACCGTAGAAATCTGATCATCTAGCCGTGGTCGCGCGCGAGTGCTGGTTTCTCGTCAGAACGGCGAATCGGTGTCGGTCGGATCGGTGTCGAGTTCGCGATCGAGAGCCGCGAGGTAGTGTC
>JAAETH010000643.1 GCA_024228575.1 Actinomycetes bacterium | reverse complement strand
CTGAGACGGGCGATTGTGACCCGACCGGGTTTGAGGGGGAACTCGTGCAACAGTGGCTTGCGCCGGTTGGAGTGGACGGTAGGCCCGGCCGCCACGGTTGGGTCGGCCATGTGGAGGGGCGCGACGCCACAATGCCAGAACACCGCGGTGTCATCGTTGGCGTCGACATCCACCAGATCGGCAATGAATGGCGGCTCGTTGGCCAGCTCACGGAGCACAACGCTGGTCAATGTGCCGTAGGCATCTGCTTCGCACCCTCCGGGGATGCCGTCGTCGGTGAGCATGGCTTGGGGCGCACAGGCCGCCGCTCCGTAGACGGTGAAGCACTCGGGCCAACATCGGGTGGCGAAGCCGGTCCAGCTATTGTCGGTGGCCAGCTCCCTGAGGCCGCAGTAGATCCGGAGGCTGTGGTCCAGGGATTGCTGATCGAGCTCGTCGAGTGACCCGAGGGCTCGAGAGGCTCTGAACTTCGCGGCCTCGACATCGTCGACCGGCGCTGCTTTGGCCGCGCTGAACAGGTCGTCGAGTTCGACCCGTTGGATGGTGACACCAGTCAGCTCACGTACGGTGTCGGCATCGTAGCGGCAGGGATCGAATCCGTCCGGATGCTCACCGATTACCCCAGTCGTTGAGCTGGCCAGTACGGAGGCAACCCGTTGGGCCGAGTGGCGGGCCTCATCGGTGATCTCGATCTCCAACTGGGTTGACTCGACCGGTGGCGATGCGATCCCAACAT
>JAAETH010000642.1 GCA_024228575.1 Actinomycetes bacterium | reverse complement strand
TCCAGTCGATATCGCCCGGGCTGCGTCCATGGCGCACGATCACGAGATCTGCGCCCGGGTCGACATAGATGAACTGGCCGTGATCGCCGTTGGCGTAATAGGAGGTTCGCTCCTGGTCGATCCACCAGAGGTACTGGTACTCGGGGGCAGGATCGGTCGTCGTGTCGAGGCCGGTCGCCTCGGCAACAAACGCCGACGGTACGACCTGGTGGTCACCGTTGCGGCCCTGATGCAGGTAGAGCCAACCGAGCTTGGCGAAGTCGATGGCCCGCCCATTGACCCCGACGAACATCTTCTCGAATCCGTGATCCTCGCTGTCGAGGCTCCAGGAGCCTTCCGCTTCGGCGCCCATGGGTTGCCACAGTCGGGTCTCCATGAACTCGGTCACCGGCATTCCGGTTGCCCGTTCGAGCGCCAGACCGAGAAGGATGACGTTCCAGTCGTTGTAGTCGAAGACCGTGCCTGGTGGAAGCTCGATACCCGGCTCGGTGAGCACCGCTGATCGCAGGTTCGTGCCGTGATAAGTGTTGGCGGGATCAGCCCAGGG
>JAAETH010000641.1 GCA_024228575.1 Actinomycetes bacterium | reverse complement strand
GAGCAGGCTCAAGCCTGGCCAATGGTCAGCGAGGGCCCAGGCCCGCCAGAAGGCTCAGCTCAGGTCGCGAGCGGTGCGAAGTTGGGCGGCCAGCGAGCCGAGCATGCCGGCTGAGATCTGGGGCATGTCTCGCAGCAGTACCCGGAACATGCGCACCGAGAGCACAGCCAGCTCGGCCTCGGCAAGGGTGGTGACGGTGGCCGAACGAGGGGCAGGGTCGAGCAGGGCCAGCTCCCCGAAGTGATCATTGGGTCCGAGCACCTTCGTCTGCTGGCCGTCCTGCACGACCTCGAGCTCACCGGTCAACACGAGGAAGAACGTCTCCCCGGCTTCGCCCTGGGTGACGACATCGGTGCCGGCTTCGATGGTGGCCACCTCGACATGGCGAGCAATGGTGCGCAGGTCGCGTTTGGTGCAACGGTTGAAGAGGGGCACCCCGGCCAGGCTCTCGGCCAACTGTTTCTTGGTCACCATCATGGTCCTCCGTCTCCCGACGATGTTGCGGCCACCTTTGTCTGAGCCCCACCACTAGTTTCGCCTCCGGCGCCCAGGGTGCCGGGCACGATCACGGGATCGGTCTCCCACACCCCCCAGCGGAGATGGAAGCGGCGCAGCGGTCCGGGTGCCCACCAGTTGAGCCGACCGGCCAGCTTCATCAATGCGGGGGTGAGCGTGGCCCGCACCAGGAAGGCGTCGGTGATCACGGCCAAGGCCAGACCAAGTCCGAACACCTTCACGATCATCACCCCCGAGGTCGCAATGGCTACGAACACGATGGCCAACAACACGGCGGCGGCAGTCACGATGGGGCCCGTACGGCCGATACCGACCCTGACCGCTCGGTCGTTGTCACCACTGAGGTCGTACTCCTCCTTGATCCGAGCCAGGAGGAACACCTCATAATCCATCGACAGCCCAAAGGCGATGCAGAACATCAGGATCGGG
>JAAETH010000640.1 GCA_024228575.1 Actinomycetes bacterium | reverse complement strand
CGGTATCGACAAGGTCGCCTTCACCGGGTCCAGTGCGGTGGGCAAACAGATCCAGGCCGCCAATGCTGGCACCACCAAGCGCCTCTCGCTCGAGCTCGGAGGCAAGGCGGCCAACATCGTGTTCGCCGACGCCGCCCTCGACCAGGCCGTCGAAGGGGTAGTCAACGGGATCTTCTTCAACCAGGGCCATGTCTGCTGCGCCGGATCACGGCTCCTGGTCCAGGAGCCCATCGCCGAAGGCTTCGTCGAACGGCTGCGGAACCGGCTCGCGACCCTGCGACTCGGCGACCCTCTCGACAAGAACACCGACGTCGGCGCCATCAACTCAGCGGCCCAGTTGGCCAAGATCACCGAGCTGGTCCAGTCGGGGGTCGACGATGGTGCCACCCTCTACCAGCCCCCGTGCGAGCTCCCCGACTCTGGATTCTGGTTCGCTCCGACCTTGCTGTCGGAGGTGACCCAGGCCCACCGGGTCGTGCAGGAGGAGATCTTCGGACCGGTGTTGTCGGTCCTCACCTTCCGCACCGCAGACGAAGCGGTGTCCAAAGCCAACAACACCCCCTATGGGCTCTCGGCCGGGGTATGGACCGAGAAGGGCAGTCGGGCCTTGTGGATGGCTCAACAGCTGCGGGCCGGTGTGGTG
>JAAETH010000639.1 GCA_024228575.1 Actinomycetes bacterium | reverse complement strand
GTCTGGCCGACGCTGACGTTCACGCTGTGTTCGAGGTTGTGGGAATAACCTTCTGCCCGCGAATCGAGCCCGTACGACCCGGTCGCCAGACCGGTCACCTCGTAGTACCCGTTCTCGTCTGCGGTTACCGAAGTCTCGTTGTACGCCGTGATCAGGGCTTCGGGGATCGGTTGTCCGTCGGCATCGGTGACCGTACCGACGATCTTGGCGCCAACCGCCAGCTGGGCGTCGATGTCGGTCAGCCTGTCGTTGAGACCAAGGTCGAACCCGGTCGAGTCGGCTCGGTCGACCACCTGGTCGAACCACTCGGGAGCGTAGTGGCGGAGAGGGTCGCTGAATCTCACCGGCCGAGAACCGGGCGAGACGCCGATCACCGTGTAGCTCCCGTCTTGGTCGGTCATCGCCGTCTTGGACCCGACTTCGACCTCGATACCAGAGAGTGGTGATCCGTCGGGACCGACCACCACACCGGACACACTCGGCATTCGGTCGATCTGCTGATCGATCCCGTCGAGGCGGCCGCCGGGTTCGACGATTTCGAGCTTCGTGGCATCGGGTGCTGAGGTGACCGAGTCGTAGAAGGTGTCGACGTATTCGCCGTCGGGTGAGTCGAACATCAGCGTGAAGTCGCCATTGTCGACCCAGTCGATCTCGTAGTTGCCATCAGGCCCGGTCTGGGAGGACTTGCCGAGTGCAAGCGATGAACCAAGCCAACGAACCACGATTCCCTGGACCGGGTCGCCGTGGACGTCGGTCACCGCCCCGCTGACGATCCCGCGAGGCACCATCGTCACGTCGAAATGGAACCGATGGCGCGTGAGATCGAACATCTGGGCCTGATCGACAGTTGTGTCGGGGTAGTTCTGCCACACGGTCGCTCCGCCCAGCCACATCGAACGGAATCGGTGTTCCTCATCCTGGAAATAGAGCGTGTAGGGGCCGTCGGGGACACCCTCGGTGTGGATGATGAACCTGCCGTCCAGGGCGGTGGTTGTGGTCCAGTTCGTCGGGATCCCATCGGAGCGAAACAACCTCGCCTCGACCCCGGCGATGCCGTTGCCACTCTCGTCGACGAGGTGTCCGGTGATCACCGGCGCAAGCTCGAGCGTCAGCTCGAGCCCGTCGATGAAGTCATCTGCCACCGACACGGGATCGTTTGGTCCGCTGACGGCATCACCGAGCCATGCCACGACGTTCCAGTCCCACGCACCGAGGCCATGGAAAGCGAAGGTGCCGTCGCTATTGGTCAGTGTGTCGATGAAGACGGGCCCGTGGACGCGTACGTTCGCTCCGCCGATCGGATCGTCAAACTGATCGACCACGCGACCGCCTATGCCTGCAGCCTTCTGCATCGTGATATCGACGTTGGCGAGGTCGCCGAGCGTCTGGTCAACGTTGACGACGGTGGCAGTCTCGGAGTACTTCGCGTCCGGGTGGAAGGTCTCGCTGAGGGCACCTCCGCCGCGTGCTGACACGACGTAGGGCCCCGGTGGGATCGCATCGACGACGTAGGTGCCGTCGGCTTCGCCCTCGCGAACCCAGGTCCTTCCATCGACGGTCGAACGAACGGTTACCACTGGTTGTTCAACGGGCGTGCCATCGGGCTGGATCACGGTTCCGCTGACGGTCGCCCCGGGACGGAGGATTGCGTCGATGTTGTGGTGTTCGCCGGCCGCCAGCGTGATGTTTGTTGCGTCGTCCTTCCTCACCGCGGAGTCGAACCACTGGGCGAAATGTGGGGTGGGTGCCTCGAAGTGCACCAGGATGTCGCCTGGGAACAGAGAGCCCATCTCGAAGGGGCCGTCCGCGTAGACGCGCTCCGTCGACAGGATCTCGCCAGATGGGTCGATCACCTTGATATCGACGGGTCCGGCCAGGGTGCCCTCGGACGACGTGACCGTGCCGCCGATCGATGCGGCATCCACGAGCGTGATGTCGGTTCCGTCCACAGCGTCGCCGGTGACGAGCGAGATCGATGTCCCCTCGGATTGTGTCCTGACACCGGGATAGAACGCCGTCGCCCAATCGCCCTGGTCATCGAGGAACTTCACGTGATACTGACCGGTGTAGAGGCCGAAGATGTCGAAGCGTCCGCTCGCATCGGTGGTGGCGCTTCGCTGAGTGTGTTCGGTGGGGTCGACCGCCGAGATCCGAATACCGGCCAGTGGTGTTCCGCTGGGGTCGGTGACCGTTCCGCTGATCGACCCGAGTCGGGAGAGGACAAGGTCGATGTCGGTGGAAACGCCGTCCTCCAGGGCCAGGTTGCCGACCGGTGGGGCGGTCTGTGTGCCTGGCCACCACGTGTCGCCGTATTCTCTGTGGGCTTGGGCTCGCAGACGGTAGTTGCCCGGAGCCAGCCCCTCGATCAGGTACGAACCGTCTGCTGCACTCTCGGCTTTCTGCAGCCTGCCGAAGCCGACACCCGAAGCTTGGACCGTCACCCCCTCGACCGGTTCGCCGGCTGCGTTTCTGACGGTTCCGGCCACCCCGACCGACTCGGACAGAGCGAAGTCGAGGGTTGTGGGTGCATCGAGTGCTGTCTCGACCGAGCGCTGCTCCTGTGGCGCATGGGCCTGGGTTGGATCGGTCACCTGGACGGCGTAGGGGAACGTCGTAGTCGGGTTGAGGCCGCTGAGTGTGTAGGTGCCGTCCGGGGCCGTCACGGCCGATCTGAATGTGGTCTCGACGTGGATGCCTCCGAGCGGGACGCCCGTTTCAGCGTGGGTGACCGTGCCCGTGATCACAGCGCCGATGTCGAGCTCGGCGTCGACCACGGTGACCTCCGAGTCGACGACATCGACCGGGCTGGCAGCGGTGTGGTGGTGTGCGTCGAGGTAGTACTCATCGCGGTAGGTCTCGGATACTTTGAACCGCACCAAATACTGGAGCGGCGCAAGGTGCTCGATCGTGTACCGGCCGTCAGCGTCCGTCAGCACCGTGATCGTTGCCTGTACGGCCGTGACCGCTACTGCCGCGATCGGTTCGCCGGTCGCACTGTCGGTCAGGCGACCCGTGATGGTGCCGCCGGGGTCGAGCCTGACCTCGATGGTCCTGGTCTCGCCGTCGGCGATCTGGATCTTCTCACCTCCGGACGCGGGCTGGGGGGCGTCGGGGTAGACCTCGGGGGCAAATCCGTCGGCTGCTATCTCGACGTAGTAGTGGCCGGCCACCAGTCCGTCGATGACAAATCTCCCGTCCGGATCGCTGATGGCCTCGCCGAGCCCTGTTCCGGTCGCCCTGACCGTGGCTCCCACAACCGGCTCACCCGTGGACGCAGCGACGACCACACCCTCGATTCGACCGGACCCGGCGGCTCGGGCCGGTGCTGCGCCGAGAGGCGCGAGAACCGATGCCACGAGGATGCCGACGAGAAGCTTCAGGGCAATACGTGATGAGACGTTTGCCCGGCGTCCGAAGAGCTCTTCTGTAGCCACTGATCCACCTGGTTCTGTCGGGAGTTGACACTGAGGTCGGTGTCGGGCCGGTGGCATTAAGCCTCGGGTGGTCGGGTCTGGCTATCATTGCTCGCCGTGGATGTAGCCGATCTGGCGCTCGAACTGGTCATGGGCGGTCGCGTCGCTCCTGGGCTGGCCCTCGACGACGAGGGCAGGGCGAGGTCCTGGTGGTGGCCGCTGCCCGACGCCGACGATCGGCGGGTCGTGCTGTCTCTGCTCGACGATGGGTCCGTCGAGGCGCAGGAGAGATTGGCCTCCGAGCTGGGGGAGCAGACGGACCGGATCGCACGGTCGATGCTGGTCGATGATGGGGTCGAGCTTCTCGCCAGGCGCCCAGGGCGCCGGTCGGTGCCAGAGGCCTGGTTGCGATCCTTGTATGTCTCGGACCCCTATCTTTCGGCGTCGTTGGCTCCGGACCGTGTCGCCGGCTTGATCTCCGATGTCGAGCGCTGGTTCGCGAGTGGTGTTGTCGTGGGAGGATCGGTCCAGTTGTGCCTTCGGGTCCTCGAGCCACAGCCCGACCCCGAATCTGACGCCGAATCTGACGAGAACACGAACCGATGGGGCATCGAGCCGCTGGTCCGCGACCCGGTCGACGTTTCGTTGATGGTTCCCCTCGCCGAGTTGTTCGAGGGAACCTCGTTGTTCGGGGCGGACGCGTTCGAGGACGCCCTCGAAGCGTTGGGGCTGGCGGTCAAGGTCGCCCCTGAATTGCAGCCGCTGGTGGCGCGGGGCACGCCCGAACCGATCTCGTTCACGTCCGAGCAACTCGTCGAGTTCGTGGCGGGCAGGCACCCTTTGCTGAGCGATCTGGGAATCGCCGTCCTGTTGCCTTCGTGGTGGGCCAAGGGGCGCAAGCTGGGTATCAAGGTCAACGCATCGTCGGGTGCCCCGAGTAGCTCGGGGGAGGCGGCCAGCGGGTTCGGACTCGACTCTCTCGTCAGCTTCCAGCTGCAGGCGTCGTTGGGTGGAGTGGTGTTGACCACCGGCGAGATCGAGTTGCTGCGCCGGGCTGCCACGGCCAAACGCCGGCTCGTGCAGATGAGGGGCGAATGGGTCGAGGTGAACCCCGAGCAGCTGGCCGCAGTGTTGGCCCGGGTGGACGAAACAGGGGAGGCGAGGGCTTCAGATGTTCTGCGGGCGGCGCTCGGGCTGGACGATCTCGACATCGACGGCGTCGACATCGACGAGGTCGAGGCAGACGGATGGATCGGTGACCTGCTCGACGACACCATCTCGGGGTCGGCCGACCCGGTCGAGGCACCGACCGGGTTCGACGGCGTCTTGCGTCCATATCAGCAGCGTGGTGTCGGCTGGTTGGCGTTCCTCGGACGTCTCGGTTTGGGGGCGTGTCTCGCCGACGACATGGGGCTGGGCAAGACGGCCCAGCTGATCGGGGCCGTTCTGCACGATGACACCACCGACGGGCCGACGCTCGTGGTCTCTCCCGTCTCGGTGACGGGCAACTGGAAACGCGAGATCGAACGTTTCGCTCCCGACCTGGCGGTCGTCGTCCACCACGGTGCGGATCGGTGCCGCAAAGTCGAGGACTTCGAGGCGATGGTTGCTCGTGTCGACATCGTGTTGACCACCTACTCGCTGGTGCATCGAGATCACGAGCTGCTCGACTCCGTCGACTGGGCACGGGTTGTGCTCGACGAGGCCCAGCAGATCAAGAACCCTGGCACCAAGGCGGCCAGGTCGATCCGAGCCCTGAAGTGTCATCGCCGTGTGGCGCTCACTGGAACCCCCGTCGAGAACCATCTGGGCGAGCTGTGGTCGATCATGCAGTTCCTGAACCCCGGGCTCCTGGGTTCGATGGCCGAGTTCCGCCGTCGGTTTGCTCGTCCCATCGAAGTCGATCACGATCCCGAATCGACCGCCATGTTGTCGAAGATCACCACCCCGTTTGTGTTGCGTCGGCTCAAGAGCGACAAGACGATCATCGATGACCTTCCGCCGAAGATCGAGACCGTTGCCAGGTGCCCGCTGACCAAGGAGCAGGCCACCCTGTATCAGTCGGTTGTCGACGAACTCCTGGAGGCGGCCGCCGAGGCGGATGGCATCAAGCGCCAGGGCCTGGTGTTGGCCGGCATCACGAGGCTCAAGCAGATCTGTAACCACCCGGCCCATTTCCTTGGTGACGGATCGGTGCTGCCAGGGCGTTCGGGCAAACTCGACCGCGTCGAGGAGCTGGTCGAGGAGATGCTGTCGGCAGGAGACAAGGCGCTTGTGTTCACCCAGTTCACCGCATGGGGCGAGCGGCTCGAGCAGCACCTGTCGCGACGGTTCGGAGTCGAGGCATTGTGGTTGCACGGCGGGGTGAAGCGAAAGGGCCGTGACGAGATGATCGACCGGTTCTCCGACAGCGACGGCCCACCCCTGATGCTGCTTTCGCTCAAGGCAGGTGGTACCGGTCTGAACCTCACGGCGGCCAACCACGTCATCCACTACGACCGTTGGTGGAACCCGGCGGTCGAGGACCAGGCGACCGACCGGGCCTACCGCATCGGTCAGACCCGAACCGTGCAGGTGCACAAGATGGTGTCGGCGGCAACCGTCGAGGAACACATCGACGGGCTGATCAATCGCAAACGCGATCTGGCCGAGCGGGTCGTGGGAACCGGCGAGAAGTGGCTCACCCAACTCGACGCCGCCGAGCTGGCCGACGTCATCAAGTTGTCAGCCGAGCCGGTCTGATGCCGCGCCGATTCGACGACCGCTGGCAACGATTCCCAGAATCGAAGCCGATTCCGGTCGAGGGCGGCATCGTGACCTCACACCGTCGCGGAGCGATGGCCACACAGTGGTGGTCGAAACGTTTCGTCGAGGTGCTCGAGTCCTTCGGTCTCGGTGGGCGGATGCAACGAGGCCGGCGTTATGCCAGGGCGGGCCAGGTGATGGAGATCGCTGTTGATGTGGGCCTCCTCACGGGCCAGGTTCAAGGTTCACGATCGCGCCCCTATGTGGTGACCATCCGCATCGAGGAGCTGACCGATGCCCAATGGGACTCCATCGATCGGTCTCTGGCCACGAACATCGGCCTTGCCGCGGCGCTGGCCGGCGGGGAGGTGCCGGCCGAGCTGGTCGAGGTGTTCGACGAGGCCGAAGCGTCACTGTTGCCATCGACGTGGCGTTCCCTGAGGACCAGGTGTTCGTGTCCCGATAGCGCCGTCCCGTGCAAACACATCGCGGCCGTGTTGTATGTGTTCGCCGATCGACTCGACGACGACCCCTGGTTGTTGTTGGAGTGGCGAGGGCGGACTCGTGAACAGATCCTCGACCTGTTGCGGTCCCGGCCAACCGATGTGGGTGAAGCGGCGCCTGCGGTGGCGCCATGGTGGCCTTTCCCGCCCGGACCGATCTCCGATCGTGTCGTCGAGAGTGCTGGGGAGACCGTGGGTGAGAGCTTCCCAGACGACGCTCCACGGAGCGCTCTTGATCGCCTCGATCCGCTGGGTATCGACGTGCTAGGGAATCCGGTCGAGCACATCGTCGCCGCCGCCTACGAGGCGTTCACCGACCTCGATTGAGGGGCATGTCTGCCGCGGTTGTTCGATCGGGTTCAGCCGTTGGTGGTTCGGGCTTCGAGCTCGATGACCTCGAGAGAGGTGATGGTCTCGGTATCGATGGGGTCGGCAGTGTCTGCGTCACCGTTGGTGTTGGTCCAGGTGACGTCCCACGTCAGGGTCGTCGTGAAGTCCCAGAGGCCGGTGGGGGAGTGATCGCTCACGTACTGGTAGGTGTGGGTGCAAGCCCCCTCGGCATCTGCGTTGGGAGTCCAGGGTTTGCCGAGGTCGGTGCAGTCGTAGGGAGCCGTGCCGTCGCCGGGATCGAGACGGAGAGTCACTGGTGTGGCGGTCGCCGTCGTTGCCAGGCCCGGGATCTCGACGGTGACGGTGATGGGGGTGACCGCGTCGTGCCATACCCAGGTCGAGAGACCGACGAGGTGGTTGACGCCTGTGGCCGGCGACATGGTCGGGTCGGGCGGAGGGAGGATTTCGGCCAACTCTGCCCTGGCTCTGGCAACCTCGTCGGCGGGTGAGGTCTCGGTGATCCACGTGTAGCTG
>JAAETH010000638.1 GCA_024228575.1 Actinomycetes bacterium | reverse complement strand
TGGCGGCGTCGCCGGCGGTTGCGACCAGTGATCGCACATGATGTCCGTCGGGTCCGTCGTCGCCCACGAAGTTGGCGAGCACGGAGGCGTCGAGAACGATCATTGGTGGCTGCGTTGGGCCTCGAGGTCGTTGGCGGCTTGGGTGAGGCCGACGGTGCCGCCTTGGTGTTGTTCGATTCGTTCGATGATCTCGTCGAGGGTGGGGTGGCGGGCCAGGCGGGTGAGTTCGGTGGTGAGGTATTGCTGGAGTGAGAGGCCGGCTGCTTGGGCGCGTTGGGTGAGGTGGCGGTGGACGTCGTCGGGGAGGTCGCGGACGAGTACGTTGGGCATGCTTACAGCATGCAAGCATAGGTCGATCGGGGCAACCTTCGACGCATGGAGGACCATCACGCTGCCGGCGGAAGGGGGCAGGCGGCGGGCGACATATTGGGATAGGCCTTCTGGGATCCTGTGGTCTGTTCAGAGAACGACGCCGACTTCAGGCGATGGTCGATGTGGACCCTCACGGGGTTCCTCGGTCAGGTGCGCTGGTGGACCGTTGGGTCGTGGCTGAAGAGAGCGATGTCAGCTCCCAGGTCGCGGAGCCGGGTAGCTGAGTCACGGCCGACTGTCCACCAGTCGGGGTCGTGCATGTCCGTCTCGGCTGGTTCTCCGGCAGAGAACTCGGCGCACGTGTAGCAAGCCTGACCCACTATGAGCGCGAGCCCTTCAGAGGTGTTCACGGCTACGGACTGGTGACCGGGGGTGTGAAGCAGGCGTATCCCGGCTGCGACTTCTTCGCGGTCGGCGGAGATCCGAAGTCTCTGAGTTTCGATGTGGGCCCATTCGGGAACCGTGTAGAACTCGGCTTTGTTGTGGAGGGCATCGATGACGGAGACCACAACTGGGGAGTAGAGCTCGTCGATGAGCGGATGCCCGGTCCGTGGTCCGGTGTCGACCACGACGATCCCGTCTGGAACGTCGACGGCGTAGCTGAAGATCGGGCACGTCTTGTCAGAAGAGCGCGGGTGGCTGTCCGGAAGCATGACGTGGCCAAGATCAAGACGATGAATTCGGGTGGTCACGATTTCGTCCTAGGCCGTGAGTTCACCGACCCATGTTGGCACCCGGTCACCCGCGGCCGCGCCCACCGCAGCCGCCCTTCCGCTGAACCCGACTGGCTCCAGAAGGGGTGTCACCGATCGGCGGTAAGGGACGGTCGTTGACCGGGATATCGGGCGGACAATCGGGGATGGTCTCGGTTCCCGGCGGCTGATGCCCGGTGCAGGCCGTCGCCCGGTGGTCAGATCCGCCTAGCCGTTCTCACACAGCTCCAGGAGTCGCTCCCAGGCCACTTCAGCTTCTTGCACTGACAGGTTCTGGTTCTCGAGGAGCGAGTCCATCACCCGGGAACGTTCACCCCCGTCGTCATCAGCGCAGAAGGACGGCGCTCCCCCTCCTCCTCGGGCGACCGCATGCGCCCAAGTGTCGGCCACGGCCACTTCGACGGGGTCCGCTCCCTCAGCGCAGGCCGAGAGGAGCAGTGCCGCGGTCGCGAGGGCTGTCGCCATGGTTCCGAGCCGGGCCGCACGGAGAAGTTCGTGGAAGGTGGACTTGGTTCCGCCCGGAGCTCCCATTCGTTGCATGTCTCATAGTGTCGCATTGAGCTGCACCGCTTGCGGCGGCCTTTGACCTAGACCCCGGGGAGCCATCCCCGAGCCGCGAACTGGGACGCTCGACGGGCGGGATATCGAGACGCTCGACAGGAGATGGTTGGGTTGTCAGGCGTAGCGGCCCGTCAGATGGTCCCGCCTTCGTGGCGGGCGCAGGACAACTCCTGTTGAGCGACGGCGGTCGGGCCAGTGTCCTCGGTTAGTCGGCGTTGGGTCCGGAAACCAAACACTATCCACGACAGCACATGACCAGGTTCTGGCCATGACAGATGGCATCGTGGTGAAGGTCGAAGACGGCCTGGCCTTCGAGGATGGCGACGATCGCGGCCGCATAGTCGTCTCTTCAGGATCAACGAACGGCGCGTACTCGGTGATGGAATGGGTGGTCGCTCCTGGGCCTGGCCCGGAGTCGGCCCCCGGTGGATTCGGGCCCCACCGCCACGGCTCCTTGGAGGAGACGTTTCTCGTTCGATGCGGTGAGCTCGAATGCCGAGTGCGGGGCACGAGGGGGATGAGGGCGGGTTTGTTGCCTGCGCCGAGGATGCGCAGGGTTCGGTGGCCGCGGTCGGTTCCGAGGTCCTCGATGTTGGTTGCACATGCCTCCGACACTCGCAGGCCGTTGAGACCGAGCAGGACGGTGAGGGCAGCGTGGTCCGGCCAGATTGTTGTCGTTGGCCCATTGGAACAGGACTCGGAGGTCGTGGCGGTAGGCGTCGAGAGTGCGGCCGGGGTAGCGGGCCAAGAAGGCCTCGGCGGCCAGTTCGGCCTCATCGGTGGGACCGGCTCTGCTCCCGCGGTCGAGGTTTACCACTGAGATGGATTCGACATCGAACATGGGGCGTGACTCCTGGTTGGGGTGTCCCGGGCGACTCACCCGGGTCTTGTTGTCCAACGGTCAGTGTCCCTGCCGGCCTTGAACACACATCCCGGCGAAGCTCTATGGGTGAGCCCCTACCGGCGCACAATCAGATAATCTGATGCTATGCCTGATGTGACTGCGACAGACGCCGCCCGCCGCTTCTCGGACCTGCTGGATGCGGTCGAACACTCGGGCGAGCATTTCACCGTGATTCGCCATGGCCGAGCGGTGGCCCATATTGAGCCAGTACGAACCGGTGGAGGAGCGGATCTCAAGGCAGTACTCAAGGGGCACCGACCCGACAAAGCATGGGCCCGACAACTCGACGAGATCAGGGATCTGCTCGAGGTGGAGCAACGCCAGTGACCCAGCTCCTCCTACTCGACACGACCTTCCTTATCGATGCCGAGCGATCTGACGCTGAGCTAGACGAACTCATCGATGACGATGACGATGTGGCCATCGCCGCTATCACAGTGGCTGAACTCCTAGTCGGCGTGAAGCTGGCCAGCAGCCGCTACCGGCAGCGACGAGCCGACTACGTCGAAGCCATCCGATCGACCGTCTCGGTACTGGACTACGACACCAACGTCGCCGCCGAGCACGCCGAACTGCTGCTAGCAGTCCGCCGAGCGGGCACCCCCCGAGGAGCCCACGATCTCATCATCGCCGCAACCGCAGCGGCATCGGGGCGTACCGTCGTCACCGCTGATGAAGCGGACCGGGCAGAGATGGGCGAGGTTGCTCAGCTGATGGAGTCGCTGCGTGCTGCGCGGTGATGTGTACCGGTTCAAGCTCCCCAAAGGTGTCGGCCATGAACAACACGGCGACCGGTTCGGGGTGGTTGTTCAGGCCGATGAGTTCCTGCCCCGCTCGGTAGTCCTGGTCGCGTCGACCTCGCGTTCGGCTCGCGCCGCGTCCTTTCGGCCTGAGATCGACCTCGCGGGCGAAACCACGAAGGTGCTGGTCGAACAAGTTGGTGCCATCGACGCCTCCCAGCTCGGTGAGTTCGCGGGGCACCTCAGCCCCGAGGAGCTCTGGGGAGTCGACGAAGCGCTCCTGACTGTCCTCGGCCTGGGCTGAGGACCCAACCAACCCGACCAAGCCACTCGAACCCCAACGTCGCCTACCCGGCGATCGGAGACGGTCGGCGGGCGGGATATCGGGCGGGCAATATGGGATGGCTGTTGGTGTGGATCCACGGTGTTCCGCCGGAGCGCCGGGGGTGTTGCTAGGGGTGGGATGCGGTGAGGTGGAAGCGGTCACTGGTGTAGGGCTTGGACACGAAGGGTGGGGTGGCCCAGGTAGCGGTCCCTTCCGTGTGGATGCTTTCGATTTCGAGACCCGAGGCTCGGATCAGTGCGGTCAGTTCGCTCAGCTCGAAGCCGTAGGTCGGTGCGCCCGGATGGCCGCCTTGTTGTAGCTCGTGGTCTAGGTGTGCTGCTTCGCGGGAGGAGAGGGCGACGCCATCGACGATGGTCAGGAGGCCGCTGGGTCGTAGGACGCGAGTGAGTTCGCTCAGGGCGTGGGCGGTGGGAACGAGGTGATGGAGTACAGCCTGGATGCGTAGGTCTGTGCAGGAGTGGTCGCGGAATGGGAGGGCTAGAGCGTCGGCGCAGATGAAGGCCCATCCTTTGGGGGAGTGAGCAGTGGTCGGTAGGGCGCTGATGTTGAGAGC
>JAAETH010000637.1 GCA_024228575.1 Actinomycetes bacterium | reverse complement strand
CGGCCATAGTCGCGATAGCCGTTGTGGTGCTCGGTCTGTCAGCCCCAGCAGCAATGGCCGAGGCGCCCCTCGGCGTCGAACACGAAGATGTCGCCACTGCCGAGGACAGTGACACCACCGAAGAAGAGAGCGAAACCGTTCCCGGTGTCTCCGACGACACACTCAGGCAGGGCGCAACCGTCTACGGCACCAGCTGTTCGTCGTGTCATCAGGCCGGCGGTGCGGGCATCGAAGGCACCTTCCCGCCACTCGTCGACAACCCGAACGTGACCGACGCTGACTATGTTCGCCAGGTCATCGTGGACGGCAAGCAGGGCGCCATAGAGGTGAACGGGGTTTCCTACGACGGGATCATGCCGCCGTTCGCGACAATGGCTTCCGAAGACGTCGATGCGCTTGTGGTCTACATCACCAACGGGTTCGCTACCCCCGCGGTCGAGGTGGTAGAGACCGTCGCCGACGACGATTCCGGTTCACAATCGGGCTGGATCTTCTGGGTGGTCGTACTCGTTGTGCTGGTGGTCGGGTCCTATGTATTCAGGTCGCGCATCCTCGGCCGGGTCGATCGTCTCGAGATGCCGTGGTTCGATGCCTGGCTCAAGGCCGCTGTCATCGTCATCGGCTTCATCGTGCTCACGGTGTACATCCCGGACCTGGCCCTCAAGACCGACTTCGTCGCCGACCTCAACGACTTCGGCCAGAACGTCATCGGCGTCGGCCTCTGGACCGGTGGTCTACTCGTAGGACTCGGGGCTCTCTGGTACGCCTATCGCGATCGGCGGATTTGATGGTTGCCGACCCGCTGTCGTTCTACGACGAGAACATCCCGTGCCTGGCGGCGTGCCCCGTGCACACCAATGCCGGCATGTACGTGGCTGCCATCGCCGATGGCGACGACGAGCTCGCCTATCTGACAGCGCGCCTGCCCAACCCATTCGCGTCGGTGTGTGGACGTGTGTGTGCGGCTCCGTGTGAGGAAGCCTGTCGCAGGGGCACGATCGATCGTCCCATTGCCATTCGGGCACTGAAACGTTTCGTCACCGAACAATACGGCCCCGAGTCCAGGTCTGCGGGCGACGACGGCCCCGCCCCTTGGGACGCCGTTGTGCCAGCACCGGCCGAGGACCGTCCGCAACACATCGCCGTAGTTGGAGGTGGGCCCGCCGGCATGGCTGCGGCTCACGATCTGCGACGGTTGGGTTATGGCGTCACGGTGTACGAGGCGACCGACAAACTCGGTGGCGCGACGTGGCTCGGCATCCCGGAGTACCGGCTCAACCGCTCGGTGCTGGCAGGCGACATGCAAGCCATCATCGATCTGGGCGTCGAGGTCAGGTACAACACCCGGATGGGCGAGGACATCACCCTCGATCAGCTCCGCCATGAATACGACGCAGTGTTCTTGAGCATCGGAGCCACCCTCGGGCGTGGTCTCCCCATCGAGGGCGCCGAAGCAGATGGGGTGTACAAGGCCATCGAGTTCCTCATCGCCATGAACCGAGGGATGCCCGTCGATGTCGGCGAGCGGGTCCTTGTCGTCGGCGGTGGCGACGTTGCCATGGATGCAGCGCGCACCGCGCTTCGCGCCGACGTCTACGGCGGTAACGAACAAGCATCGACGAGCGGCACTGCCCGCAAGGTGCGCGTCATGTCGCTCGAGTCGCGCGAGGAGATGCCCGCTCACGATTTCGAGGTCGAAGAGGCCACGGAGGAGGGAATCGAGTTCTCCCCCCGACGGGGTCCGAAACGAGTCCTCACCCGAGACGGTGCCGTGGTCGGCATGGAGACCGTTGGTGTGACCTCGGTATTCGACGAAGAGGGTCGGTTTGCTCCTACCTTCGACGACTCCGACCTCACCAGCTTCGAGGCCGACACGATCGTTCTGGCCATCGGGCAGGCAATCGACCTCGAAGCCCTCGGTGACGAGGGGCCAGAGGTGAGCCCACGACGCACTATCGACATCGACTGGGACACCGGGGCAACATCGCTCGACGGTGTCTGGTCGGGTGGAGACGCTGCCAAGGGACCAAGGACCCTCATCGATGCAGTCGCCGACGGACGCAGGTCGGCGGCCGATATCCACCGTTCATTTGGTGGTGGCGTCAAGACCGAAACCCCGGGCAAGATGGTGAAGCTCCGGCAGTTTCACCGTCTCGACGACCACTACGATCGGATCGACCGCACAGAGGTGCCCACGATTCCGAGCGACCGTCGAATCGGCCTCACAGAGGTCGAGACGGGGTTCACCGAAGAACAAGCTCGCTGCGAGGCCAGTCGGTGCCTGCGGTGTTTCGCCAACATCTTGCTCGAACCCGAGAAGTGTGTGTTGTGCGCTCTGTGTGCCGACGTATGTCCTGTCGACGTGATCTCGCTCATTCCGGCCAACGAGGTCGATCCGTCGCTCGGCCCAGATGCCGGCACGGCCCTGCTGCTCGACGAGGAGCGCTGCATCCGCTGCGCCATGTGTGTCGAGCGTTGTCCGCCAAACGCCCTGTCCGTCGGAATGTGGACAGGAACGGGAGTACCGAAATGACCCTTGCCGAGGATCGGCCCACCGAGGCCGAGCAGACGGGCAGCAAACCCGACCTGTTCGACCGGATCCGCGACACACCCGTGGGACGCACGATCTGGCGTTCTCCACGTCGTGTGACGCCCCGCGATCGAGCAGCCGCGCATTGGTCGAGTTTCGCCATGCACATCTACCCGGTGAAGATGAAGCGCGAACAAATCGCCTTCAAGTACTCGTGGTATCTGGGAGTCATCTCGACCGTCCTGTTCGGGTCGCTGGTGATATCGGGCGTGTACTTGATGTTCTTCTACGTGCCATCGCCCGACCAGGCGTACGCCGACATGCAGACCATTCAGAACGAGATCACGTTCGGTCAGTACCTCCGCAATGTTCATCGCTGGTCGGCACACCTGATGGTGCTCGCCGTCGTGGCACACATGTGCAAGATGTTCTACCGAGGTGCATACAAGCCCCCTCGCGAGGGCAACTGGATCATCGGTGTTGGCCTGCTGGCCACCACATTGCTGATGTCGTTCACCGGCTACCTGCTCCCGTGGGACCAGCTGGCGTTCTGGGCCGTGACGGTCGGCACCGAGATGGCCGCCTTTGTGCCCTTCGTCGGCGACTCGGTCCGCGAGGTCATGCTGGGCGGCCCGGTGGTCGGTGCCAGCACCCTGCTTCGCTTCTACGTGCTCCACGTGGCGGTGCTTCCACTGATGATCGTGTTCTTGTTGACCTTCCACCTGTGGCGTTGGCGCAAGGACTCGATGCTCGAGACGGCAAGGAGTGAGCCCGATGTCTGACCAAGACCTCGATGCAACCAGTACAGAAGTTCCGATCCAGCCGTACTCGAATCCGGCCGTCGTCGACGGCCGGCGCGTGATGGGCGTAGTTCCGGGCAAGCCGGTTGCGGGCGAAAGCAAGGACCCCGCCGACAACGACATGGTCATGGTCTGGCCGCACCTTCTCGTGCGCCATGGTGTGGCGGCGATTGTCACGTGTGTCGTGGTACTCGTCATAGCGGTGTTGTTCGACGCCCCGTTGCGCGACGTCGCCAACCCCAATCTGACGCCGAACCCAGAGAAGGCCCCCTGGTACTTCGCTGCGCTCCAGGAGCTGCTGGCTAGGTTCCACCCGCTCATCGCCGGTGTCCTCGTGCCCGGCGCGATCGTCCTCGGGCTGATCGCCCTTCCCTTCGTGGACAGGGGCGACTACGTCCAGCGCAATCACCGCAAGGTGGCGGTCACGACCTTCACGGTGTTCCTGGTGATCTGGCTGATCCTGACCGTCATCGGCTTTGCGTTCCGCGGGCCGAGCTGGGGTTGGGTCTGGCCTTGGGATGAATGGCATGGAGAACTATGACGACTGAGCTGATGAAGCGACGCCGCTTCCTCTCCAATCTCTGGAAGACGGGAGCTGCGTTCATCGCGGGTGCTGGTGCTTGGACCACCTGGGACCTGATCAACCCATTGCCCTCGACCGGCTTCGGCGGTGTGATCAGGGCTGTCAAACCCGAGGTTGTCACCGAGGGTGGCGTCGTCGAGGTCGCCACGGCCAGGTCCTACCTGGTCCGGGTGGACGATGAGGTCATCGCGTTGTCGCAGAAATGCACACACCTCGGATGTCGTGTGCCCTTCTGCGAATCGTCCGGACAGTTCGAGTGTCCGTGCCACGGATCGGTGTTCAATCGCGGAGGTGACCACGTGAAGGGTGCCGCTCCTCGGGGCATGGACTTCTTCGCTGTCGAGATCGGCGACGACGGTCTGGTCTACATCGACACGGGCCACTCGATCGATGGCAATCCGCCAGGCACCTCAACCGTCGACGCGCCTCCCATCGGTCCGCGCTGCACCGAGGAGGCCCACTGATGGCCGGCTACAAGTACCAGGGCGACGACGAACTGAACGAGTCCACCAACATGTGGATGTTGTGGGGTGGTGTGCTCATGCTCGCCATGGTCGTGGCCTTCCCGCTTTACCGCTGGGTCGAGTCGGACAACCGGGAGACCTCTCTCGAAGAGACTCTGGAGTCTTTCGCATCGACGGGTGAAGAGTTGTGGGGCGACAACTGTGCGTCGTGTCACGGGCCTGTGGGCGAGGGCCTCAGTGGTCCGGCGTTGAACTCCGAGGAGTTCCTCCAGGCAGCGACCGACGCCCAGATCATTGGCCTGACCTCTACCGGGGTTCCCGGCTCGCCGATGAGTGCCTACAGCCAGGAGCACGGTGGTCCGCTCACATCGGACCAGATCCGAGCGCTTCAGGTCTTCATTCGGAACTGGGAGCCCACAGCTCCCTCTGTCCCGGGCTGGCGCGACATGGTGGGTGGCTGAGCCAGGTCATCTCGCCGCCACGACGTCAGGCGTGAAGACGATCGTGGTGCTACGTGTACCCGCGCTGTCACCCATGGCGCTACGTGTACCCGCGCTGTTGCCCATGGCGCTACGTGTACCCGCGCTGTTGCCCATGGCGCTACGTGTACCCGCGCCGATAGGCTCTGGGTGTTGTCGGCCTAGGTTGTTTTGAACCGTGTCAATTCTCACCATCGGACTGAATCACGCAAGCGCGCCACTCGACCTGCTCGAGCGTCTCGCGATCCGTGACGACGACATCGACAAGGTCCTTCACGGCCTCTTCCAGTGCGACAACGTCGGCGAGGTCGTCGTCTTGTCGACCTGCAACCGCACCGAGGTCTACGCGGTCGCCGAGCGATTCCACGGCGCGTTCGACGATATTCGCAACGTTCTCTCCGATCGTGTTGGGCTCGCCGACGATGCACTCGTCGATCACCTCTACGTCTACTACGACGACGAAGCGGTCCGTCACCTGTTTCGGGTCACTTCCGGGCTCGACTCGGCCGTTCTCGGCGAGTCCGAGATCCTCGGCCAGGTCAAGACATCGTGGGAGATCGCTCGGGCAAACGAGACCGCAGCGTCCACACTCAACCTCTTGTTCAGGCATGCCGTCGAGTGCGGGAAACGCGCTCGCACCGAAACCGGCATCGGGCGCAACATCGCCTCGGTTTCTCAGGCCGCCGTGGCGATGGCGACCGAACGACTCGGAACGCTCGACGCAACCAAGATTCTTGTTGTGGGTGCCGGCGAGATGGCAACCGGCATGCTCGAGTCACTCGCAGGTGCAGGTGCGGCCGAGCTCCTCATCGCCAATCGGACTGCACAACGTGCCGCCGATCTTGCGTCGCGAGTCGGAGGACGGGCCATCAGCCTTCCTGACCTGGGACCCGAGCTTGCCGACGTCGATGTCTTGCTCACATCCACGGGTGCGACATCAATAATCGTCGACCACGCCGGTCTCGCTGCAGCGGTCGAAGGTCGCGGCGACCACCCCCTGGTCATCGTCGATGTCGCCGTTCCCCGCGATGTGGACCCTTCCGTGTCCGACCTTCCCGGTGTGACCCTGCTCGACATGGACGATCTTTCCGAGTTCGCTGCGGTCGGGCGGCGCGAACGTGGTCTGGAGATCGCCGCGGTCGACACGATCGTCACTGCCGAGGTCAGCCGATTCGCCGACGTTCGCTCGGCGCGCGAGGTTGCCCCACTCGTGACCTCTCTGAGAACCGAGGCCGAAGCGATCAGGCGTCGCGAAATCGAGAGAGCCTCGTTTGCCCTGAGCGAGCTCAGCGCCGAACAGCTCGCCTCCGTCGAGAACATGAGCCAGCGTTTGGTGGCCAAACTCCTTCACAATCCCACCATCAACGTGAAAGATGCTGCGGGCACCCCCAGGGGGGATCGCCTCGCCGACAGCCTCCGCGACCTCTTCGGGCTCTAGAACGGTGCGATTGCGTATTGCGACTCGAGGCAGCGACCTCGCATTGTGGCAGGCCCGTTTCGTCGCCGAACGTGTCGAATCGGTTCGCTCCGACGCGACGGCCGAGCTTGTTGTTGTCACAACCGGCGGTGACAGGGATCAGACCTCACCGATCTCAGCCATCGGTGGTCGAGGTGTGTTCGCCAAGGAGGTCCAGGCCGCGGTGCTCGACGGCCGCGCCGACATCGCCGTGCACTCGGCCAAGGACCTCACCTCGACGCCGCCCGGTGGCTTGACGATCGGTTCGTTCCCCGCCAGGGCAGACGTCAGAGATGTTCTGATCGGAGCCGAGCTCCGCGACCTGCGACCAGGGGCCACGATCGCAACCGGATCGGTTCGTCGAAGGACCCAGCTCGCGCACGCGCGGCCCGACCTGAACTTCGTCGAACTGCGCGGAAATGTCCCCTCGCGTGTGGCCAAGGCCGGCGTCGGTGGTGTCGCCGCTGTTGTGCTGGCTGCTGCAGGACTTCAGCGTCTGGGGATGGAATCCGATATCGCCGAGTACCTCGACACCGACATCGTTCTTCCCCAGGTCGGTCAAGGTGCCCTGGCGATCGAGTGCAGGGACGATGACACCGCGACGCTCGACGTTTTGAACTCCATCGACGATCCGGCCGTGCGATCACTGGTCGAGGCCGAGCGCGCATGGCTCAGGGTTCTCGGTAGCGGATGTGAACTCCCCGTCGGTGGGCTCGCATCGTGGGAGGGTGGCGAGATACAGCTCCAGGTGGTGCTCTGTGCCCTCGATGGTTCGGTGGCACTGAGGGGCATTGCCACGGGTCGTGATCCCGAGGCAGTCGGCGCCGAAGCCGCCCACGAGGTTCTCGACCTGATGGGTGGACACAGCCTGCTCGAGTCGAGTTGATGGCGCGGACGAGCACACTTGCTCTGGCCGGTCGAAGGATCGCCGTGACGCGCTCCTCCGATCGTTCGCCGGAGCTGGTCGACCGCCTCGTAGACCTCGGAGCGTCCGTAGTGGCCGCTCCAGTTCTGGCGACAACGTTCCTCGATTCGCCAGAACTGGCCGTTGCACTCCGATCCCTCGGCCCCGGCGATCTGGTGGCGCTCACGTCGTCAAATGGAGTCGAGGCCCTCGTTCGTAGTGGTGTCGAGCCCGCCTGTGCGGTGGCCGCGGTTGGACGAGCGACGGCGGCTGCACTCGAGTCGAACGGCTTGGCAGCAGCAATCGTGCCCGAGCGCCAGACCGCCGCCAACCTCGCTTCGACCATCGGTCGTGGGGGTGGACGGGTTGTGTTTGTTGCCGCCGACGCCGCAGGACCCGATCTCGAGAGGGGTCTGGAAGCCAACGGTTGGAGGGTCGATCGTCACGACGTCTACCGAACCGAACTCATCACCCCCGACGCGGCCGCGATGAACGCTGCCGCGCGGTGCGACTGGGTCACGTTCACCTCGGGCTCGACGGCTCAGGGGTGGAGGGCGGCCGGCGGTGAGGAGGTGCCAGGGGTGAGCATCGGTCCCTCGACAACACGTGTCGCCGAATCGATCGGGCTCGCGGTCGCGGCAGAGGCCGCGACCCACGATGTCGACGGGTTGATCGCCGCCGTCGTCGGGTTGGCCGGAACGTCGTCATAGGATCGTCTGGTCGCCCAACACCTCACCCTCCGGAGATCAGATGACCTCGAACCACGGCCTCTTCGATCGGGCCCAATCCGTGATTCCAGGTGGAGTCAACTCGCCGGTCCGCGCGTTTGGTGCCGTCGGTGGCACCCCCTACTTCGTCGAGCGTGCTGAGGGGCCCTACGTCTGGGACGCCGAGGGCAGGCGCCTCATCGACCTCGTCCAGTCATACGGAGCGATCGTTCTGGGACACGCCCACCCGGTTGTTGTCGAAGCCATCACCGAAGCTGCGAGGAAGGGGACTTCGTACGGAGCGCCAACGCCCAACGAGATCGAGCTCGCGTCGATGATCTGTGATCGTGTTGATGTCGTCGATCAGGTGCGGTTGGTCAACTCCGGAACCGAGGCCACCATGAGTGCCATTCGACTGGCGCGCGGCCACACCGGTCGCGATCGAATCCTGAAGTTCGCCGGGAACTACCACGGCCACGCCGACATGTTGCTGGCGGCCGGTGGCAGCGGCATGGCGACCTTCGGGCTGGCCGGTTCTGCGGGTGTGCCGGCCGCAGCGGTCGCAGACACCATCGTCGCTCCCTACGACCAGATCCCGGAACTCGACGATGAGATCGCGTGTGTCATAGTCGAACCGGTCGCGGCGAACATGGGCCTTGTTGTTCCCGACGCGGGCTTCATTCACCAACTCAGGTCCGAATGCAACCGAGTCGGCGCACTGCTCATCTTCGACGAGGTCATCACCGGGTTTCGACTCGCCCTCGGCGGCGCCGCCCAATACTGGGGTGTAGAGCCAGACCTGGTCTGCTTCGGCAAGATCATCGGTGGTGGTCTTCCGATCGGTGCCTTTGGCGGCCGTGGCGAAATCATGGCGAACCTTGCTCCCCTAGGGCCCGTCTACCAGGCCGGAACCCTCTCGGGTAACCCCCTGGCCACCGCAGCCGGTGCGGCAGCACTTTCACTTCTCGACGAAGAGGCCTATGTCCAGCTCGAGGCCACCGCCGACCGTCTGGCCAGCGGCCTTCAGCAGGCCTTCGACTCCGCCGGCTTCACGGCAAAGGTTCCGCGGGTCACATCCCTGGTTGGTTTGTTCTGCGGAGAGCAGCTACCACACAACTACGACGATGCCAGAACCACCGACGAGGAAGGCTACGCAGCCCTGTTCCACGCCATGTTGAGACGTGGTGTGGCCCTCGCTCCGGGGGCCTACGAGATCTTGTTCCCCGGACTTGCTCACACCGACGAGGTCGTCGATGAGATCGTCGCAGCAGCCGGCGACGCCGCCGCCGAGGTCGTCGCAGCCCGATAGTCGGACTTCCCTGGCCCAATCAGTGGTGTTCGGGTGGTTCGGGAACCAGGCGTGCCAGCTGGCCGACCACACGTTCGATGCGGGCCGTCCGATCGCTTCGGCCATGGCTGGTGGCCAGGCGCATGGCCAGATCGAGGTTGCCCTCGGTCCACACCGCCACCCTGGTGAGCGTCGAGGCGAACCGTGGGTTTGCCAGGCCTCTGGCGACCAGCCGGGCGATTCGCAACTGATCGCCGTAGGCCTCGTCGAGCAACATCTCGTAGCGCCTCAACGCAAGGCCGTCGTTGTTTCGCAACCCGGCCACGATCGGTCCGACGGCCAGCCTGGCAGTGCCGAGGGCGGCAGCGGCTCCGGCACCGTTCAAAGGGCTGGTCATCGCGACTGCATCGCCGATGGCAAGCCAGTTCGGCCCGGTGCGCGGCCACACGCTGTCTCCGAGCGGGACACGACCGGCGATGACCGGAGCGTTGGTGATGTCGTCGGGGTCGACGTTCCAGTGGCCGGGAAGGTGCTCGCACCAGTGGTCGAGCAGATCGCTGATGATGACCGAATCGGAGTCGCGGTAGGTGCTGAGCACGCCGACGCCCATGTCGATGTCCGCGGTTCCTGTGGGGAATACCCATGCCATGCCGGGGACTGTTTCCCCGCGACCATCGTGCAGATCGATTGCAACATCGAGCCAGGATCGATCGCTTGCCTCTGACGGCACCGTCTTCGCCGCAGCGATTCCCTGCGGTCGGGTTCGTCGGCGAGACGTGCCGAGTTTGCGGCCTATGTGTGAGAGCGAACCGTCCGCGATCGCCGCGAACTTGAACCCGACTTGACCGTCTTCGGTTTCGAAGCCAATTGGAGTTCCGTCGTCCAGGATCGGCGTGGTGGCGCTGGTGGACCAGCGCCAGTCGACCCCTGCGGCGACCGCGGAGTCGGCGAGAGAGCGCATCAGGTCGCGGCGAGCGACCGTTGCACCCGTGAGCGACTCGGGAAACGGGATTTCGGTCGACCGACCGTGAGCAAGAACGCGCACCCCGGTCACCATGTGGTTCGACTCCGGCAGGGCATCCAGCCGGGTGAGGGCGTCGATTGCGTGCGGCGTCAGCGCGACGTTGCCCTCGATTGGAGCGTCTTCCGCTCGCCCTTCGAGGACCACCACAGCGACGCCCTTGGAGGCGAGGTCGATCGCGACAGCAGCGCCGGCGATACCGCCACCAACAACCACGACGTCGGCTCTGGGGGGAGTCATCGAGAGTCCTGGATCACGGGTGTGGGGCGATACCTCGGATCGGTACCCGCCGCTCGCGGCAAAGAGTCACCGTTTGCCGGTGCCTGCGCAGCGGCGTCGTCGCCTAGAAGTCCGGGCGCGCGGCGACGTTCACGCGAACGTTTCCACGGGTGGTTGGGTGCTTCCGTCACGAATTCCTTCGCCAGGGGCGGTCGGGCCCACGGGCCCGCCTCTCGCTTGGTGACCTCGTCGCGCGAGCCTGGCCAACACACACCAGGGGCTCGAGAGATCCTCGGTTGACAGTGTGGCACCTGTGAGCGGTTGGGTAGAAGTCACGGCATGGAGACCGAATGGTCAAGTCGCGCTCTCAGGTGGCGTAGCCTGTCCGGGTGGCGGGCCAGCGCAGCCTTGAGTTCGCACCCCGCGACGTAGTAGACATCTCGTCGATCTTTCGCGTGCCGTGGGGGGTCGGCTACATTGTGGTTGAAGTCACGAGCGCTGCTTCATTCACGTGCCGACGCCCGTCGGTATACAAGTCCGGATTCGCAAGGAAGGCGTAGAGCGTGGTCGCACCAATCGTGGCACTCACCGTCGGCACGGCCGCCTGCATCTTTGTTCACGCCGAACGCATGCCCGGGAGCCTTGCCCGTACCGGATGCTCACCAGTTGCATCGTCACGATCTGGCCATCATGGCCCGACGTGACCCCGAGACCAAAGGACATCATCGATGGAGCAGTACCTGCCGATTCTGACGCTGGGGGTACTGGGGGTCGTTTTTGTATTGGGGAGTATTGTCGCCTCCCGTCTCCTCGCGCCCAATAGAGCGACGACGATCAAGTCCGCACCGTACGAGTGTGGAATCACCGATACCGTCGACGCCCCCGAGCGGTTCCCGGTCAAGTTCTACCTGGTCGCGATGTTGTTCATCATGTTCGACATCGAGATCGTCTTTCTCTATCCGTGGGCGGTCGCAAACGCCGAGCTCGGCCTCTTCGGCCTCATCGACATGCTCATCTTCTGCGGGTTGTTCTTCGCGGCATTTGTGTACGCCCTCGCAGTCGGCGCTCTGAACTGGGGCCCAGGCAAACAACGCCTCGATCCGGCCCGTTCACCCGAGCGCACCACCACGAGCACCATCCGCAAGGTCGGCTTGGAAGGCCGGTTGCCTGTGATGGACCGACCCGCTGAAGGTGAGGCGGCCTGATGGGATTCCTCGACGACGGCCTCGAGGGCCTGCAACACAACGTCTTCACTGCACCGATCGAGGAGCTGGTGAAGTGGGCTCGACGCCGCTCGCTGATGCCTGCGACGTTCGGCTTGGCCTGCTGTGCCATCGAGATGATGGCGACAGGCGCCGCTCACTACGACATGGCCCGCTACGGCATGGAGACCTTCCGTGCGTCGCCTCGTCAAGCCGACCTCATGATCGTCGCCGGACGGGTCAGCCAGAAGATGGCGCCTGTCCTTCGTACGGTCTATGACCAGATGATGGAACCCAAGTGGGTGATCTCGATGGGTGTTTGTGCGTCGAGCGGCGGGATGTTCAACAACTACGCCATAGTGCAAGGTGTCGATCAGGTCGTTCCGGTCGATGTCTACGCCCCGGGGTGTCCACCCGGACCCGAGACCCTGCTCCACGCCATCTTGACGTTGCACGAGAAGATCCGCACCGGCGAGTTGACCCAGCGGCGTGAAGAGAACGGTGGCGGTGCGGCCATCCACATCGAGGAACAGCCGACCCCCGTGATCATCACCTCGGGATCCTCGAAGTGAGCGCCCCGATCGACATCGACGCCCTCGGCATCACAACCAGTTCATCGCGGGGCCAGAAGGTCCTGCACCCGAACTCGGACAACTACCGTGACACCGTCGTGGCATGTATGGCGGTGGGATACACCATGTGTGCAGATCTGACGGCCGTCGACTACCTCGACCGTGAGGGCCGATCGGTGGCCGATGGCGTCGAACCCAGGCGTTTCGAGCTTGTCGTCAACCTGCTCGACATGGCTGGCCGCCGCCGCCTGCGCCTGCGGGTTCAGCTCGACGATGGCCAGCCGATTCCATCGATCGTCGATCTGCACCCCGCCGCCGAGGCGATGGAGCGCGAGGCCTTCGACATGTTCGGCATAACGTTCGACGGACACCCCGACCACACGAGGATCCTTCTGCCCGAGACCTGGGTGGGGCATCCCCTCCGCAAGGATTTCTCGATGGGTCGTATCCCCGTCCAATTCAAAGACGCACCGCAGGGAGGTTGAGATGACTGCAACCGAATCAGCTCCCGTCGAAGTCGACGTCGACACCGACGAGATGATCGCCTCCCGTCGACGGCTTCTCGACGACGGCAAGGTGCTCCGCCTGTCCGAGATCGATGCCGAACAGGTCGCCGGCGACATCGACGACGAACGCATGATCATCAACATGGGTCCTCAGCACCCGTCGACTCACGGCGTGCTGCGAATCATGTTCGAACTGCAAGGCGAGACCGTTGTTCGCAGCAAGCCGATCATCGGCTATCTGCACACCGGCATGGAGAAGACGGCCGAAGACCTGTCGTACCTCCAGGGGTGCACGAACGTCACCCGCATGGACTACGCCTCGAATCTGTTCACCGAGCTGTCGTTCTCGCTTGCCGTCGAGAAGCTCCTGGGTCTCGAGATCCCCGAACGGGCCACCTGGATCCGCATGCTGATGACCGAGCTCAACCGGATGAGTTCACATCTGTTGTTCCTGGCCACGAACGGCATGGACCTGGGTGCGGTCGGCATGATGTTGTACGGATGGAAGGAACGCGAGGACGTTCTGCGCTTCTTCGAGAGTGTCACCGGCCTGCGTATGAACCACAACTACATCCGCCCGGGTGGTGTAGCAGCCGACCTGCACGACGGATGGGAAGACGGTGTGGCGCGTCTGCTGGCCGGCCTGCCCAAGCGGCTCGACGAGTTCGACATCCTCATGACCGGTCAGCCGATCTGGCGTGACCGCACCCAGGGCATCGGTGTGATCTCGACCGAAGATGCCGTGGCCCTCGGTGCGACCGGGCCGATCCTGCGCTCGACTGGATATGCCTGGGATCTGCGCCGCGACATGCCGTATCTGGCGTATCCCGATGTCGACTTCGACGTGGTGGTTGGCACCTACGGCGACACATTCGACCGCTTCGCAATCCGCCTGAATGAGATCCGCGAGTCCATGCGTATCGTCGAGCAATGCCTCGAACGGATGCCGAGCGGTGACTATCGCACCGACGACCGCAAGGTCACGCCGCCGCCTCGCGCTCGTATCGACGAGTCGATGGAAGCACTCATTCACCACTTCAAGATCTTCACCGAGGGATACACCGTTCCCGAAGGTGAGGTCTACGCAGCCGTCGAGTCGCCCCGCGGCGAGTTGGGCTGCTACATCGTCAGCGACGGGTCACCCAAACCCCAGCGCATGCATATTCGCGGACCGAGTTTCGTGAACCTCCAGACCCTTCCCCACGTCCTCCAGGGCGGCCTCATTGCCGATGCGGTCGCCGTCATCTCGTCCGTAGATCCGATCATGGGCGAGGTCGACCGCTGATGGCGGCACAATCCGATGAGACACAGATGAGCTTCTTCACAACCGAGAACAGGCGCCTGGCCGACGTGATCGTGGCGCGCTACCCCAAACGGCGCTCGGCGACAATCCCATTGTTGCACCTCGCCCAGGAGCAACACGGCTGGATCTGCGACGACGCCATGATCGAGATCGCCGATCTCGTCGACGCCACGCCCGCCGAGGTCAAGGGCACGGGCACCTTCTACGAGATGTTCAAGTTCCACCCTGTCGGCAAATACGTCGTGAACATCTGCGGCACCATGTCGTGCAAGTTGATGGGTGCGGACGAACTGATGAACCACGCCGAGCAGAAGCTGGGCGTGGCCGTTGGCGAGACCACCGAAGACGGGCTGTTCACCCTCGAACACGCCGAGTGTCAGGCTGCCTGTACCGAGGCACCGACCCTGCAGGTCAACTATCGCCACGAGTACCGGGTCACCACCGACGACTTCGATCGCCTGGTCGACGACCTGACCGCCGGAAGGCGCGACGGCGACATTCCAGCCCACGGCACCCTGGCCCGCATCCGCCAGGAGATCCCAGCCAACCGTGCTGTTGGTGCGGTTCCGCCCGAAGAGGTCGATGGCCCACCTGCGTGGCTCCCACAGGAAGGGGCGTGAACCAGTGACCGCAACTTCTATTCCACACGCACCTGGATTCTTCGCCAGCGAAACCCCGCGAGTCGTCACCCAGCGCTTCGACTACGAGGACGGCTACACCTTCGAGCGGGCGATGGCAACCGGCGCCTACGAGGGGTTCAAGACGGCCCTTACCCGCACCCCGTCAGAGGTCCACGACGAAGTTCGTGCCGCGACGGTCCTGGGTCGTGGCGGTGCCGGCTTCCCGGCCGGTGTCAAATGGGGTTTCATGCCGCCCACCGTGTGGCCGCGCTACCTGGTTGTCAACGGTGATGAGTCCGAGCCCGGTACCTACAAGGATCGGCTGCTCATGGAGCGCGATCCACACCAGCTCATCGAGGGCTGCCTGATCGCCGCGTATGCCACCGGGTTGTCCCAGTGTTTTCTGTACGTCCGCGGCGAGATGCCTCTCGCACACGAACGAATTGCCCAGGCCCTGAACGACGCCTACGCCGATGGCCTCATCGGCAAGAACATCCAGGGCACCAACTTCAGCCTCGACATCATCTTGCATTGGGGGGCAGGCGCCTATGTCGTAGGTGAGGAGACAGCCCTCATCGAGTCGCTCGAGGGCAAGCGGGGCATGCCTCGTCTCAAGCCCCCGTACTTCCCCGCTGCCATTGGTCTCTATGGCCAACCGACCATCGTCAACAACGTCGAGACCTTGTCGAACCTGCCGTGGATCCTGACAAACGGGGCCGCGGCGTACACCGCTATCGGCACTGAGTCGTCGCCCGGCACACGGGTGGTGGCGGTATCGGGCCACGTCAAACGTCCGGGTGTGTTCGAGATCGTCAACGGCACCACGACGTTTCGCGACCTGCTCTACGGTGAGGACTACTGCCAGGGCATCCGCGACGACAACGAACTCAAGGCGTTCGTTCCGGGTGGCGGAAGTGCACCGTGGTTCACACCAGAGCAACTCGACGTTCCCTTCGAAGGGCGCGAGTGTTCGGCGGCTGGATCGATGCTCGGTTCCGGCGCAATCATGGTCATGGACGAGACCACCGACATCCCGACTGCGGCCTTGTCGCTGACGCGTTTCTATGCCCACGAGTCGTGTGGCAAGTGTGTTCCGTGTCGCGAGGGCGGAACCTGGCTCGAGAAGATCCTCACCCGCGTGGTGCAGGGTCGAGGCACCAGCCGCGACCTCGATCTGTTGCTCGAGGTCGGAGCGACCATCTGCCCAGGCGACTTCCCACATGCGTCGTCTTCCGATCTCGGCCTCGATGCGACGCCGTTCCCCTACAAGATGACCACCATCTGTTTCGTCGGACCGTCGGCGTTTGCTCCCATCCACTCTGCGTTGACGTTGTTCCGTGGCGAATTCGAGGACAGATTGATCGACGACGATGCGGCGGGGGCGATCGGAGTCCCTGTCGCCATCTCGAGCAACCCGACCGGGGAGGAAGCCTCGTGAGCAACGAAACAGCTTCCGAGGGTGTGATGGTCACCATCAACGGCATGGAGATCTCCGTCCAGCCTGGCGATCTTGTCATCGACGCCGCCGAACGCGCCGGTGCCCACATTCCCCGCTTCTGCTATCACCCTCGCATGAGCTCGGTCGGTGTGTGCCGTCAGTGCCTCGTCGATATCGACACCGGCAGGGGCCCTGGCCTTCAGCCCTCGTGCATGGTGCCGGTGTCGGAGGGAATGGTCGTCGACACCGAGTCCGAGGGGGTCAAGAGGGTCCAGGAGGGCATCCTCGAGCTGCTTCTCATCAATCATCCGCTCGACTGCCCGGTCTGCGACAAGGGAGGCGAGTGCCCCCTCCAGGATCAGACGCTCACCTTCGGTCCCGTCGAGTCGCGTTTCATCGAAGAGAAGCGCCACTACGAGAAGCCCATCGCCATCAGCGACTTGGTCTATCTCGATCGGGAACGCTGCGTGCTGTGCGACCGGTGCACCCGGTTCGCCAGAGAGGTCGCCGGCGATCCCCTCATTCACTTCATGCAGCGAGGGAACCAGACCCAGGTCCTGACCTTCCCCGACGATCCGTTCAACTCGTACTTCTCGGGCAACACGGTGCAGATCTGCCCTGTTGGCGCTCTGACGGCAAAGCCCTATCGCTTCCGTGCACGCCCCTGGGATCTCTCCGAAGTCGAATCGACCTGCACGACTTGTTCGGTCGGTTGTCGCATCAACGTGCAGTCGAGCCGCGGCGAGCTGTTGCGCTACCAAGGCGTCGACATCGACTCGGTCAACCACGGCTGGTTGTGCGACAAGGGCAGGTTCGGTTTTGAGGCCGTCAACTCTGACGAGCGTCTCGGCACACCGTTCGTGCGCAGTGATTCCAACCCCGACGAGCTGGTTGGAACCGACTGGAACACAGCACTCGAGGCAGCGGCCTCGGCGCTTAAGGCGGCTTCGGGGTCGTCTGTCGGTGTCATCGGTGGGGCTCGCCTGTCGAACGAGAACGCCTACGCCTGGTCGAAGTTCGCTCGTACGGTTCTGAGCACCGACAATGTCGACGCTCAGTTGGGCGACGGTCTTTGTGCCGAGATGGTCATGTCGCTTCCAAGGGCGACCATCGACGACGCGGCCACCGCCGACCACGTCCTTCTTCTGGCACCGGATCTCAAGGAAGAACTCCCCGTCCTGTATCTACGTCTGCGCGGCGCTTCGCAGGGTTCGACCAAGCTGATCGAGCTCGCACCCGCTCCGACCGGCCTCACCCGATACACATCAGCGGCCCACGGCTACCGACCCGGCGAGATGGGGCAAGCCCTCGACGAACTGCTCGGCGGAGCGACGGGCGACGCCATGCGTTCGGGTCGAACCGTGGTGGTCATCGGCCGTCCATCGCTGGCAGACTCGCCCGGCGAGGTAGAGGCTGCGGTGGGTGTGGCCCAACGTCTCCTTCCCGAGGCAACCTTCCTTCCCGCCTTGCGACGAGGCAATGTCCTGGGCGCCCTCGACATGGGTCTGGCACCCGGAGTGTTGCCGGGACGGATCGCCAACGATGGCTCTTCGCAGGCCTGGATCGACACCCATTGGGGGTCGATTCCGACCGAACGTGGCATGGACACCATCGCCATGCTCGAGGCGGCTGCGTCGGGTCGGCTCCACACCCTGTTGCTCATAGGCGCCGATCCGCTCGCCGATGTACCCGACCGCGATCTGGTCGAACGAGCTTTTGCCGGCGTGGCAAAGATCGTGGCCGTCGACACGTTCGCGACCGCGTCGGTCAAGCGGGCAGACGTGGTGTTGCCCACGACGGCCTTCGCCGAGTCGGGTGGCACAACCACCAATCTCGAGGGTCGCATCAGCACCCTCGGGCGAATGGTCACAGGACCGGGCACCGTACGCGATGACTGGACCATCGCCGCCGAACTGGCGTGGCGCCTCGATGCCGACCTCGGACTCGAGTCGCTGCCCGGCATCTGGGCAGAGATCGAAGCAGTCGCTCCGAGCCATGCGCGGTGTTCCCCATCGATGCTCTCGGCCGACAGTGAGGGTGTTTTGGTGCCGCTTCCCGTGGTCGCTGTTCCAGAGCCAGACGAGATCGCAGACGACGACGCCGACACTTCGGAGGCCGACACCTCGGAGGCCGAGGTCGATGAGGAACAGGCCGAGGGTGCCGCCGCGGTCGTCGAAGCCCCTTCGGTGCCCGCCTCCGTCTCGTGGTCAGCCCCAGCCCTTGTCGACCCGCCCGCTGTCGACGGATACGCACTTCGCCTCGTCGCTCGCCGGCGTCTCTACGATGCGGCCGTTCACACTTCCCAGGCATCCAGCCTCGCAGCACTCGCCGACGATTCGACGCTGCGCGTGCACCCCGCCGAACTCGGCTCCCTGGGAGTCGAGTCGGGTTCAAGGATCAACGTCACCACCGCTCGCGCAACCATCGTGTTGCAGGTCACGGCCGATGAGTCGGTGCCAAGGGGTGTTGCGTCGATGGGCTTCAACCAGCCCGGAATTTCGGCGGCTGAGCTGATCGACCACCGAGAACCGGTCACCGAGATCAGGATCGAGACCCGATGACCGCCATCCAGATCTCCCGGGAGGGCAACCGTGTTCGGTGATCCGATCTATCGAGACGGAGTCGACTGGGGCGACGTCGCCCTCATGGGATTTAAGGTCTTGCTGGCCTTCGTGTTCCTCCTCGTGGCCACCATGTTCATGGTGTGGTTCGAGCGCAAGGTCGTCGGCGACATGCAGAACCGCATCGGCCCCAACGTCGCCGGACCCTGGGGTCTTCTCCAGACGTTCGCGGACGGTGTGAAGTTCTTCTTCAAGGAGGACCTGAAGCCCGCCAATTCCGATCCGTTGATCTTCCGGTTGGCGCCCTACCTGTCTGCGGTCACGGCCTTTGTGGCCTTTGCGATCGTGCCGGTCGGCGGAGTGTTTCGCGAGGGTGAGATCGACACGGGAACGGTCACCCTCTTCGGCAAGGAAACCTATCTCCAGGTCGCCGACCCGCCCATCGGCATCCTCTTGTTGCTGGCGGTTTCATCGATCGCCGTCTACGGCGTCATGCTTGCGGGTTGGGCCTCTGGTTCGAAGTATCCACTGCTCGGCTCGGTTCGTGCATCGGCCCAGGCCATCTCCTATGAGGCCGCCCTCGGCCTGTCGGTGGTAGCCGTTGTTCTGCTGGCGGGAACGCTGTCGACCCACGGCATCGTCGCCGAGCAAGCCGGTGGTCTCAGATCGTGGTTCTGGCTTGCGACCGGTGTTGTCCCGTTCGGTGTGTTCCTCATCGCTGCGACCGCTGAACTGAATCGCCCGCCCTTCGATCTGGTCGAAGCCGAACAGGAACTCGTCGGCGGTTTCCATACCGAGTACTCGTCGATTCGGTTTGCCCTGTTCTTCCTCGCCGAGTTCATGAACGTCATCACGATGTCGGCGATCATGGTCACCCTGTTCTTCGGCGGCCCCGCCGGACCGATCTTCTTCGGTCTCGATTGGTTGTGGCCCACCGTCTGGTTCTTCGCCAAGGTGCTCGTGTTCTTGTTCGTATTCGTCTGGTTCAGGGCCACACTTCCTCGCCTGCGCTACGACCAGCTCATGCACCTGGGATGGAAAGTCCTCATCCCGATGATGCTCGGCTGGCTGCTGGTGTTTGCCGCCATTCGCCAACACCGCCTCGACAATGTCGATACAGCTGTCGCCATCGTGGTCGGGCTCGTCCTGGCGATTGGAGCCACGGCTCTGCTCATGGCGGCCTTCTCGGCCGGTGACAGGGCCTACGAGCGTGAAAACACAATCAAGGACGAGGTCGGAGGCTGATCATGGGCATGCTCGACTACGTCAGAGGCTTTAAGGTCACCTTCGAACGCCTCTTCGATGAACGCGTGACCACCGAATACCCAAAAGAGAAGCGGCCCAAACCCGAGCGCTTTCATGGTCGTCACGTTCTCAACCGCCACGAGGACGGCATGGAGAAGTGCATCGGCTGTGAATTGTGCGCCGGTGTCTGTCCAGCCAAGTGCATCTATGTACGAGGCTCCGACAATCCCGTCGAAGACCCGGTGTCGCCCGGCGAGCGCTTCGGGTTCGTGTACGAGATCAACTACCTTCGGTGCATCCATTGCGACATGTGTGTCGAGGCCTGTCCCACCCAGGCGATCACCGAGTCGAAACTCTTCGAGTTCTCGTTCACGAATCGCAGCGACGCCATCTACACCAAATCCGAGCTCGTCGTCGACGACGAGGGCAAGCCCCGGAAGCAGCCGTGGGAGCTATGGCATGAAGGCGACGACCTGAACACTTCGGGCTGGATGCGGGCCACTTCATCTGCGGGACGAGTCGAATACGAAGGTGTCGTAGGTTGGAGCGGCGAACTCGGACATGGTGTTCGCAGTCCCGAGGTCGGCCAGTCGGCAACCGCTAGCTCGGAGGAGGGCGCATGATCGACCTGATCGTGTTCTTGGTCGCTGCTGCGATCTGCCTGGTCGGTGCTGTTGGTGTTGTGGTCGCCAGGAACCCGGTTCACTCCGCCCTGATGCTCGTCATGACATTGTTCGGAATTGCCGTGCACTTCGTCGCACAGGAAGCCCACTTCCTGGCCGCGGTCCAGGTCATCGTCTATGCCGGCGCAATAGTCGTGATGTTCCTGTTCGTCATCATGTTGTTGGGTGTTGATGTGCACACGAAGCTCGACTTGGGAGGCCTGAAGGGCCAACGGGTCGCGGCTGCGGCATTTGGTGTCGTCGGTCTCGGGGTTCTGGTCTTCTTGATGACCAGGGTCGAAGACGGCATCACATCTCAACCTGCCGGCACCCCCATCGATCCGAACACACCCGATATCAATCAGTTGGCACATTCGTTGTTCGACCAGTACGTATTCGCTTTCGAGCTCACTTCGGTGTTGCTCATAATCGCTGTCATCGGAGCGGTCATCTTGAGTCGCAAGCCACGACCCGAGCTCGAGGAATCGCAGGGGGGTGAATCCTGATGGAGGTCACCGAAGGCTGGTACCTCGTTCTGGGTGCCCTCTTGTTCATCATCGGAGGGATCGGGTTGTTGCTGCGCCGCAACCCCCTCGTGATGTTGATGTGTGTCGAGCTGATGCTCAACGGCGTCAACCTGACGTTCGTCGCTTTCTCTCGGATTCTCGGCGATGTTGCCGGCCAGACCGTCGTGTTCTTCGTGCTGGTGGTCGCTGCCGCCGAAGTGGTGGTCGGCCTGGGCATCGTTGTTGCCATAGTCAGACGCTCGCCCGGCGCGACCGCCGACGACCTCAGCGTGATGAAGGGATAGCAGCGTGCTCGAACTCATCTGGCTAGTACCGGCACTGCCACTCGCCGGTTTCTTGACCCTGGTCGCGTTCGGCCGCCGTCTCGGCGAGCCGCTTGCCGGTTGGTTGGCCACTGCGGCAGCCGGCGGCTCGTTCATCGCGACCGTTCTGGTATTCATCGGCCTGCTCGGAGAGGACGGCCACAGCCGTCAGTTCCAGCAGGTGCTCTTCGATTGGATCCCGCTCGGATCTCTCAAGGTCGAGGCTGGATTCCTGGTCGACCCCTTGTCGATCACGATGGCGCTCTTCATCACCGGCGTCGGCAGCCTGATCCACCTCTATTCGATCGGGTACATGCACGGCGACGAGAAGTTCTCGAAGTTCTTCATCTACCTGAACCTGTTCCTGTTCTCGATGCTCATGCTCGTGTTCGGGAACAACCTCATCATCACCTTCCTCGGATGGGAAGGTGTCGGCGCGTGTTCCTACCTGCTCATCTCGTTCTGGCACACCCGCGAGTCGGCGGCGGTCGCAGGCAAGAAGGCCTTCGTCACCAACCGCGTCGGCGACTGGGGCTTCATGGTCGGCACGTTCCTGCTGTGGACCACCATCGGCACTGTCACCTACGCAGAGATCGGCCCCGCCGCCCACGCCCTGACGAGCACGACGGGCACAGCCGTTTCGTTGCTGTTCCTGGTGGCCGCGGCCGGCAAATCGGCCCAGCTTCCGCTCTATGTGTGGTTGCCCGATGCCATGGAGGGCCCGACACCCGTCTCGGCGCTCATCCATGCCGCGACGATGGTCACTTCGGGTGTCTACCTGCTGGTGCGCCTGAATCCGGTCCTGACCGATGACGCTCTCACCGTCGTGGCCATAATTGGTGCAGCGACAGCCCTGTTCGCTGCACTGTCAGCGGTGGCCCAACATGACATCAAGAAGGTGCTGGCCTACTCGACGGTCAGCCAGCTTGGGTACATGTTCCTGGCCATCGGGTCCGGCGCCTATGTGGCTGCCATCTTCCACGTCATCACCCACGCCTTCTTCAAGGCCTTGTTGTTCCTCGGCTCGGGTTCGGTCATCCACGGGATGCACGACGAGCAGGACATGCGCAAGATGGGCGCTCTGCGAGCACTCATGCCCATCACGGCGGGGACCTTCATCGTCGGCTGGCTTGCCATCGCGGGCGTTCCCCCGTTCAGCGGCTTCTGGTCAAAGGACGAGATCTTGCTCGCCGCCTGGGAGAAGTCGCCCGTGTTGTGGGTCGTCGGTCTCGTCACAGCACTGTTGACCGCCTACTACATGAGCCGCCAGGTCTTCCTGGTGTTCTTCGGCGAGGCGCGCTGGTCCGAGGAGGGCGACCATCCGGTGCATCCTCACGAGTCGCCGTGGACGATGTGGGTTCCGCTCGCCGTTCTCGCAGTTGCTGCTGTGGCCGGTGGTGCTATGAACCTGCCTCTTGTCGCCGACTGGCTCGTGCTCGAACACTTCCTCGAGCCCGTGTTCGAACACGGGCACCTGCATCACTTCACCTCGTCGACCGGCACCAAGGTCGGACTGGCGGTTGTGTCGGTGGTCGCCGGACTCATCGGCATTAGCTTCGCCGCCGGTGCCTGGCTCCTGCGCAAGATCTCAACCAACAAGCTGGAACCCGAGTTCCTCGAGAATGCCATGTACGTCGACGCGGCCTATGCAAAGGTCGTCGGCGGTCCGGGCCAGAAGGGCTTCGACATGTTCGCCGCATTCGACAGCAACGTGGTCGACGGAGCCGTCAACGGCGCCGGTCGCGTCGTTCAGATGGTCGGACGATTCATCCAGCCCGCCCAGAGCGGATACATGCGCCAGTACGCGATAGGCATCGCTCTCGGTGGGCTCGCCCTGGTGATCTGGCTCCTGACAGGGGTGGTGTGATGACCATGTTCGCATCGTCGGCGACTTCGTCGATGCCCATCCTCACCTGGCTGATCCTCCTGCCGGCCGTCGGTGCCGCGCTGATAGCGATTCTTCCGAAATCGATGCCGGGTCTGCACCGCCAGCTCGGTGTCCTGTTCTCGGGAGGCGCCGCCGGGTTGTCGATCTACGTTGCCACCCAGTTCGACACCCACAGCTCGGGCTTTCAGTTCGAGACGATCCAGGAGTGGATTCCCACCCTTGGCATTTCATGGCATGTCGGCGTCGACGGCATCTCGCTGTGGTTGGTGGTCCTGACCGGCCTGATCTTCCCGATCGTGTTGGCCGGTATCGATCCCCACGGTGACGAGAAGTCGTACACCGCCTGGATGCTGATGCTTCAGGCCGGGTCGTTTGGTGCATTCCTGGCTCTCGACCTCTTCATGTTCTTCGTGTTCTTCGAGATCGTCCTGGTCCCGATGTACATGTTGATCTCGGGATGGGGCTACGCCGATCGCAAGTACGCGGCCACGAAGTTCTTCCTGTACACCATGTTCGGTTCGGCCCTGATGCTGGTCGCCATGCTCACCCTCGTGTCGCTCAGCGCCGGCGATGGCGGGCTCACGTTCGACCTCGTCGCGCTAGCCGAGCGTCAGGCGCTCGGTGTCAACACGGCTCGCTGGTTGTTCCTCGCGTTCGCGTTTGCGTTCGCAATCAAGGTTCCGGTCGCACCGATCCACACCTGGCTCCCCGATGCCCACACCCAGGCGCCGACCGGTGGCTCGGTCATCCTGGCCGCGGTCATGTTGAAGTTGGGCACCTACGGGCTGCTGCGTTTCGGCCTCTACCTGTTTCCCGAGGCGTCGGTCCACTTCGCCCCGCTGCTGGTCACCGTTGGTGTCATCGGCATCATCTATGGAGCAATAGTCGCCACGGTCCAGGGCGACCTGAAGCGCCTGGTCGCCTACTCTTCGGTGGCCCACATGGGCTTCATCGTTCTGGGAACCTTCGCCTTCACCACCCAGGGAATCTCCGGCAGTGTGCTGCAGATGGTCAACCACGGTGTCAGCACCGGCGCACTCTTCATCCTGGTCGGCATGCTCTACGAACGGCGAAAGACCCGTGCCATCGACGAGTTGTCAGGCATCCAGAAGGCCGCTCCGATCTTTGCAGCGGTGTTCACCGTCTCGATGTTGTCGTCGGTCGGGCTTCCCGGCCTGAACGGTTTCGCGGGTGAGTTCCTGATCCTCATCGGCTCTTTCGAAACCCGCCGCTGGTGGACCGTTGTAGCCGCGGCCGGCGTCATCTTGGCCGCCCTCTATTTGTTGTGGGCCTATCAGAGGGTGTTCCACGGCGAACCGACCGACGCCGATCTCGAAACACCAGAGATGCGCGGAAGCGAAGCCCTGTTGATGCTCCCCTTCATCGCAGCGATGGTGTTCCTCGGCGTATACCCACAGCCACTTCTCGAGCGCATCGAGCCGAGTGTCGACGCTCTGGTCACCCACCTCGAGGAACACACCGACTACGAGCGCCCCGAGGATGTTGTGATCGTTCCCTCCGACGAGCCCGACTCGTCCGATGAGCACGTCGACGAATCCGAGTCCGAGGAGGAGGATCACTGATGTTTGCTCAGCTCACCCAATTTGAGTCGCCACCGGTCGACTTCTTCTCCCTCACACCACTGTTCATTCTCGTCGGCGGGGCTGTGGTCATCATGTTGGTGACGTCTCTTTCGCCTCGCCCGATCCCCGGTTGGTTCTCGACTGCGGTTTCGGTAGCTGCCTCAGCGGGCGCGGCTGTTGTCGCGATGGTGTTGTGGAACGACGTGCGCGAGTCGGGTCCGTATTCGACGGTTTCCGACGCGATCGGCATCGACGGCTTCTCGCTGTTCTTCACCGTGCTCGTATCGTTGGGCGTCATCGCCACCGCCCTGGTTGGCGACGCCTATGTGCGCAGAGAACACATCGCAGCGCCTGAGTTCCACGCACTGCTGTTGACCGCGGCTACGGGTGCCATCGTCATGGCTTCGGCCAACGATCTCGTGGTCATGTTCATCGGCCTCGAGTCGCTGTCGATCGGGCTCTACATCCTGGCAGCCATGCAGTTCCGTCGGCCTCACGGCCGCGAAGCAGCGATGAAGTATTTTGTGCTGGGAGCTTTCTCGAGCGCGTTCTTGTTGTATGGCATCGCCCTCGTCTACGGAACGACAGGATCCACCAGCCTGATCGTCATCCGCGAGAGAACCTCCAGCCTCGGAGCGATGGTTTCGCCTTCGGAGCTACTGATCGTCGGCATCGCCTTGTTGCTCGTCGGCTTCGCCTTCAAGGTGGCAGCCGCACCGTTCCATTTCTGGGCGCCCGACGTCTACGAGGGTTCGGGCAGCCCGGTGTCGGGCTTCATGGCGTCGGTCGCCAAGGCCGCTGCATTCGCCGGTCTGCTGCGTGTTGTGGTCGTGGCCCTCGGCGCAAACGAAGGCGATTGGGCCGTTCCTCTGGCTGTTCTGTCGGCGATCTCGATCATCGTCGGTGCCGTCATGGCGATCACACAGAACGACGTCAAACGAATGCTGGCGTTCTCGTCGGTCGGCCATGCCGGCTACATCCTGGTCGGTGTTCAGGCTGCCACGGCCGAAGGCATGTCTTCGGCGCTCTTCTACCTGTTCGCCTACACGTTTATGGTCATCGGCAGCTTCGCTGTTGTGTCTGTCATCGGGTGGGACAACGGTCATCCGATCGAGCGCTACGAGGGTCTGGCAAAGCGTCGCCCATGGTTGGCGGGAGCATTCACCGTGTTCCTTCTCGCCCAGGCGGGTGTGCCCATGACAGCCGGGTTCGTGGCCAAGTTCCTGGTCATCAAGTCTGCCGTGGCCGAGGAGATCTACTGGCTGGCGATCCTGGCGATGGTGGCTTCGGTCATCACGGCGTTCATGTACTTGCGCATCGTCATGGCGATGTGGGCCCGCGATGCCGATGTCGACGATGCTCCACGCCTCGCAGTTGCACCCGCCACGGCCTTTGTGGTCGCCGCGGCTGTTGCCATCACCCTGGTCTACGGCATCATCCCCGATTCGCTCATAGAGTTCACCCGCGACGCTGTTCCCGCTCTCGTCGCCGGCAACTGACGAAGGACTCTTTCGGGCCTTCCAGCCAACCTGGTTGACTTGCTGGGTGGATCCACACGCGCGTCTCTCAGGTCATCGTGTCCTGTCGCTCAGCGGCTTTGAGGCGCTGATCAATTCGCTGGTCGAGGAAGGGCGTAGGGTCCTCGGACCCGTCGCAACCGACGGTGTCATCACGTACTCCGATGTCACATCGGTAGCCGACCTTCCCAAGGGTCTTCGCGATCAGCAGGCCCCGGGTAGCTACACACTCGAGTCGTCCGACACAAGCCTGTTCGGTTTCGCGAGCACCGCTGCGTCGTGGAAGCCATTCCTGATGCCCGAACCTACGCTGCTCATCCGGGCCAGCCGGACGACCGACAAGACGATCACGATCGAGCAACCCGAACCGGAGGCACCACCGACCGTGTTTCTTGGGGTCAGATCGTGTGATCTGGCCGCCATGGGTGTTCTCGATGATGCGGTCGGCGATTCGGCCGGTCGACACAACGGTGTTTTCGATCCGACCTACTCGGCGCGTCGTCGGGAGGCCTTTGTCATCGCGGTGGCTTGTGCCAAACCATCGGCGACGTGTTTCTGTGGATCGATGAGCACGGGCCCAACCCCGACAGCAGGCTACGACCTCGTCGTACACGAGATCTGCAAGGCCGAGCGCCACGAGTTTGTCATCGCAGCGGGATCGACCGAGGGGGACGGTGTGCTCGACGGGATCGACTCGCGCGCTGCAACCACCGACGATCTCTCGGCGATCGACGCGATCCACCACGAAGCAGCAGCCTCCATGACCAGGGGTATCGATCCAGCCGACCCGTCGCTGGCTGCGTCTGTCCCCGAGGCCACACTCTGGAACGACATCGCAAAACAGTGCCTGTCATGTGGCAATTGCACGATGGTCTGTCCAACCTGTTTTTGCAGTACGACCTTCGACACCACAGATCTGACTGGCACGACCAGCGAACGGTGGCGGTCGTGGGATTCATGTTTCACCAACGACTTCACAGCCATCCACGGTGGAGCGGTTCGTCATACCACGGCCTCGCGCTACCGCCAATGGTTGCTCCACAAGGTCGACCGGTGGCACGAGCAGTTCGGATCGTCGGGTTGTGTGGGTTGTGGCCGGTGCATCACCTGGTGTCCACCCGGCATCGATATCACCGACGAGGTGAAGAAGCTGGCCGCTGTGGCCAGGGAGGAGGGTTGAGTCAGATGCAGTCGATATCTGACCTGATGGCCGAAGCGCCGCTGCTCGACGGGATGGACCAGACCTCGTTCGATCTGCTGGCCGGATGCGCCCAGAATGTTCACTATGGCGAAGACCAGCTCGTGCTCACGGAGGGAGGGCCCGCCGACCACTTCTACCTGATCCGCAAGGGAAACGTCTTTGTCGAGGTCGACCTGCCCGGTCGAGGCGGGGTTGTGCTCGAAGCATTGGGGCCCGGCGATGTGCTCGGTGTTTCGTGGCTGATCCCGCCGTACAAGAACACCTTCGACGCCAGAGCAGGGGGTGAGGTCAGCGCGATCCGATTCGATGCTGTTTGTATTCGTACCAAGTGTGATGCGGATCCGGCCCTCGGCTATTCGATGTACCAACGGTTCTCGGGTGTCATCCGACAACGACTTCAGTCTGCCCGTATCCGCCTTCTCGATCTTTACTCACTCAATGTCGACTGAGACCGTGCAACCATTTCCGATGACCCCGCTCGTCCACCGTGTGGTGGACAGGCATGTCGAGAGCGACGAGGTGGTGACCCTGGCCATCGCTGCCCGCGACGCCGGCATCGACCCTCCCGAGCCGGGCCAGTTCAACATGTTGTGGTCGTTTGGGGTGGGGGAGGCGCCGATCTCACTTGCCGGAATCGAGGGCGATGTGCTCTTGCACAGCATCCGGCGTGTTGGTGCGGTCACCAACACCCTGTGCGACCTTCAGGTCGGGGACGAGCTCGGTCTTCGCGGCCCATACGGCACCGGGTGGTCGTGCAACGATCTGGGCAGCGGCGATGCTGTTGTGGTGGCCGGGGGCCTGGGCCTGGTGCCTGTGCGGCCCCTCATCGACTCACTTGTCGATTCCGGCGAGCGGAGGGTCGTCCTGCTGGTGGGAGCTCGAACCCCCGAAGGTCTTCTCTACGCCGACGACATGGATCGCTGGGCCGACTCAGGGGTCGACGTCCAAACGACCGTCGACGTCGGAACCGAAGGATGGCGTGGCAACGTGGGCCTTGTCACGATGCTCGTCGAGCGAGCCGAGTTCGACGCCTCGGACACCATCGCCTACGTATGTGGACCCGAAGTGATGATGCGGTTCGCCGCGGTCGCCCTCGTCGATCGAGGGGTAGCGGCCCCGTCGATCGAGCTGTCGTTGGAGCGCAATATGCACTGCGCCGTCGGCCACTGCGGTCACTGCCAGATCGGGCCACACTTCGTGTGCAAGGACGGTCCTGTCATCTCTTGGGACCGTTCCGAACCACTCTTGAGGGTGAGGTCGTTGTGACCGCGATCAAGACCAAGCCGTCGCTGGCCGTATGGAAGTTCGCCAGTTGTGATGGCTGCCAGCTGACGCTGCTCGATTGTGAGGACGAGTTGCTCGATGTCGCTGAACAGGTTGACATCGCGTACTTCCTCGAAGCAACCAGTGCGGTTTCCGAGGGGCCCTACGACGTATCGCTGGTCGAAGGCTCGATCACAACTGCCGACGACGTCAAACGCATCCAAGAGGTCAGAGCCCAGTCGAAGCTCCTCGTCACCATCGGGGCCTGCGCCACGGCTGGTGGCATCCAAGCACTGCGGAACTTCACCGACGTGGAGGAGCTGATAAGGGTTGTCTACGCAACACCCTCGTTCCTCTCGACGCTCGACACATCGACACCGATCTCCGATCACGTCGCCGTCGACTTCGAGTTGCGAGGTTGTCCCATCGACCGCTACCAGCTGCTCGAGCTCATCGGTGCACTGCTCGCTGGACGCAGGCCAAACATCGGCACCCACAGCCTCTGCATCGACTGCAAACGGAAGGGCAACCAGTGTGTGCTGGTCGCCCAGCAGACGCCATGCTTGGGGCCCGTCACCCATACCGGATGTGGGGCGTTGTGCCCGACATACCACCGCGGTTGTTTCGGTTGCTTTGGCCCTTCCGAGGACGCAAACGCCGAGTCGATGGCCGAGCGCCTGGCCGAAACCGGCATGGCCTCGATCGATATCGAGAGGCTGTTCCACACCTTCACAGCGTGGTCCGAGCCCTTCAGGAGCGTCCCCGTCCACCTCACCGGGAGGAAGCCGTGACCCATCGTGCATCTGGGAGCAGGACGCTGGACACGGGTGCGCTGTCACGTGTCGAGGGTGAAGGGGCGATGCACGTTCGCATCGAGGATGGTCATGTCGTGGATGTCCAGCTGAACATCTACGAGCCGCCCCGTTTCTTCGAGGGATTCCTGCGCGGCAGGCGCTACACCGAGCCTCCCGACATCACCGCTCGCATCTGTGGCATCTGCCCGGTCGCCTACCAGATGAGTGCGTGCGCCGCGATCGAGGATGCCATCGGGGTCACTGTCGATGGCCCGCTGCTCGATCTGCGCCGGCTGCTGTACTGCGGTGAGTGGATCGAGAGCCACACCCTGCACATCCACATGCTCCACGCCCCAGACTTCCTCGGCTACGACAGCGCCATCGACCTGGCAAAGGACCACCGCGACGTGGTCGAGCGGGGCCTGAAGATCAAGAAGATCGGCAATGAGATCCTCGAGGTCCTCGGTGGAAGGGCGATCCATCCGATCAATGTGCAGGTCGGTGGGTTCTACAAGACCCCGACCCGGCGAGAGCTGCTCGATCTGAGGACCAAGCTCGAGGTCGGTCTCGAACTCTCGGTCCAGGTTGTCGAGTTGGTCTCGGGTTTTGATTTCCCGCATCTCGAGTCTCCTCACGAGCTCGTGTCGGCCGACGACGGCGATAGGTACCCAATCCTCGGGTCGCGTGTTGTTTCCGATCGTGGACTCGACATCCCGGTCGCCGAGTTTCTCGATCACATCGCCGAGGAACACGTCGAACACTCGACCGCACTACACGCCCACATCATCGAGAGGGGCAACTACCTGGTCGGACCGCTCGCGAGGTATGCACTGCGAGGTGAGCTGCTGGCTCCGGCGGCGCGTGAGGTGGCGAGGGCGGTCGGGCTCGAACCCGTGTGCCGCAATCCGTTCAGAAGCATCATCGTGCGAGCCGTCGAGGTGGTTCACGCCTTCGCAACCGCCATCGACATCATCGATCGGTACGAGGCGCCAGAACGGCCTGCGGTGCCGGTCGCGCCGAGAGCCGGTATCGGCCACGGTGTCACCGAGGCTCCTCGAGGACTGCTGTATCACCGCTACGAGATCGACGAGGGGGGCACGGTGCTCAGCGCCGTTATCACCCCGCCCACATCCCAGAGCCAGGCCAGCATCGAACACGACCTGTTCCACTATGTCGAGGACAACATCGACATGCCCGACGACGAACTGCGCCGACGGGCCGAGGTCACCATTCGAAATCACGATCCGTGCATCAGCTGTGCGACACACTTCCTCGATCTGACCGTAGATCGGCGTTGAACGAGGAGGCTGACGCCGTCATCGGGGTGGGCGCTGCGATGCGAACCGACGACGCCTTGGGGCTGCGGGTGGTCGAGAGGCTCGTTTCGACCGGCCGCCTCGGGCCGGGTGTTGACCTCGTATCACTCGATGGAGAGCCGACACGACTCGTCGATGTTTGGCGCGACAGGTCATTGGTAGTCATTGTCGACGCCATGAAGGCGGGCGGCGAGGCCGGATCGATTCATCGGGTCGAGGTGGGTGTCGATCGACTGCCCGGCTGGATGGGTTCGCACAGCACACATGGAGCCGGCGTGGCCGAGGCGGTCGCCCTGGCCGAAGTGCTGGAGGTCATGCCCGCTCGTCTGGTTGTCTACGGCGTCGAGTGGGCCGATGTCTCGTTCGGCGAGGAGCTGACCCCGAGTGTTTCGGCGGCTATCGACCCCCTCATCGACAAACTCGCCCAGGAGTTTGCTTCGTGAATGCCGAACGCATCGAAGTGACAGGGGTGGTGCAGGGTGTGGGGTTCAGGCCCTTCGTGGCTCGTCTGGCCAACGACCTCGGTCTGGTGGGGCGGGTGTGGAACGACTCGACGATGGTCATCATCGAGGTCGTCGGATCGACCGACTCGGTCTGTCGGTTGGCGGAGCGGATCATCGACGAACCACCTCCTCTTGCCAGGGTGGTCTCGTTGACCCGCACACCGGTGACGAACCCGATCGATACCAGCGGGTTCCACATCGTCGAGAGCCGCCGGGCCGAGGGTGCATCCACCCTGGTGCCGCCGGATGCGGCAACGTGCGATACGTGTGTGGACGAGATGTTTGACCCGTCGGATCGCCGCTATCGGCACCCGTTCATCACCTGCACCGACTGCGGTCCACGGTTCACCATCATCGGCAGCCTTCCCTACGACAGACCGAACACCACCATGGAGCACTTCGAGATGTGCCCCTCCTGTCGTCGCGAGTACGAGGACCCACTCGATCGTCGTTTTCACGCCCAACCCGTCTCGTGTCACGAGTGCGGACCGGTGTTGTGGTGGGCCGACAGCGCCGGAGCCGACGCCGAACGCGACGAGGCTCTCGGACTCGGAGTTGATGTATTGCGACACGGGGGAGTGATCGCACTCAAGGGTGTCGGTGGCTACCACCTCGTGTGCGACGCTCGCTCCGATCTGGCGATCGCTTCGCTCCGCGGTCGCAAACACCGCCCGGACAAGGCACTTGCGGTCATGGTGGCGTCGCTCGGTGAGGCGAGGGCCCGTGCCCACCTCGACGACGTCGAGGCCGAGGAGTTGAGCGGGTGTGCGAGGCCGATCGTTCTGGTGGGGCGCCGCGAATCGAGCGACCTCTCGCCCTCGGTCGCGCCGGCAAACCCCCTGGTCGGTCTGCTATTGCCATACACGGGTGTTCACCATCTGTTGTTCGCTGCGGGTGCTCCGCCGCTGGTCATGACAAGCGCAAACCTGTCGGGCCAGCCCATTCTCCACAGCGACGATCTCGACCCTCTGCTGATGTTGGCCGACGGCGTCCTTGGCCACGATCGACCCATACACACGCCTGCCGACGATTCGGTCGTGCGGGTTGTCGCAGGCGCGGCGATGCCGATCAGGCGTGGGCGTGGCCATGCCCCCATGCCGGTGCCTGTGCCCTCAAAGATGTGTGGTCGGGTCGACGACGTTGTCGCTGCCGGTGCCGATCAGAAGAACACCTTCTCCGTGGGGTCGGGTGATTGGTTCTGGACCAGCCAACATGTCGGTGAACTGAACAGTCCCGATGCACTCGACGTGTTGTCGGCGGGCGTTCGACAATTCGCCGAGATGTACCGGTTGTCGCCCGGTGTTGTGGCCGTTGACGCCCATCCCGGCTATCACGGTTCTCGGTGGGGTCGCTCCTATGGGGACACTGCTGGCGTTCGTGTCGAGACGGTCCAGCATCATCACGCCCATGTGTGTGCCATGGCCGCCGAGGCGGGCCTGGAACCGGACGAGCCGATCATCGGTGTGGCATTTGACGGAACGGGTTATGGAAGCGACCGAGCGATCTGGGGCGGCGAGTTCATGATCGCCGATGCGTTCGGATTCGAGCGGATGGCCCACCTGGGGTATGTCCCGTTGCCAGGTGGCGATGCCTCTGTTCGAGTTCCCGCCCGCTCCGCGGTAGCTCACCTGCTCTCGGCGGGTGTCGAGTTGCTCGACGACCTCGCGCCGGTCAGGTACTTCGACAAGGGTGAACTCACCTTCCTGAAACGTCAGGTGGAAAGCGGCATCGGAACGGTTCCGACGTCGAGTATGGGCCGACTTTTTGATGCTGTGGCTTCGCTGCTCAACCTGTGTCACGAGATCACATACGAGGCCCAGGGCCCTGTCCTGCTCGAGTTTTCCGCCCTCGGAGGAGGTGAGCATCCCTACCGGTTTGAGACGGTCGATGGAGTCATCGACGCCGGGCCTGTTGTTCGTTCCGTGGTCTCGGACCTGGCTGCAGGGCGAACGCCAGCCGAGATTTCCTGGCGTTTTCACGAGACCGTGGCTTCAATGGTGGTCGATGCTGTTCAGCAGATTCACAAGGTCCGTGCTATCAGCAGGGTTGCTCTCGTCGGAGGTGTCTTCCAGAACGCTCTGCTCACGCAGTCCTGCTCGGCGAAGCTCGAGGATGCAGGGTTCGAACCGATGATCCATCGGCTCGTGCCCAGCAACGATGGTGGCCTGTCTCTGGGGCAGGCGTGGATTGCTGCGGCGCGCAGCATGAGGAGGTCCTGATATGTGCCTGGCTGTTCCCGGCCGGCTGGTCGAGTTGGGTGACGATCGTGGCACAGCTGTTGGTGTCATCGACGTCGAGGGTGTTCGCAAGGATGTCTGTTTCGCCCTGTTGCCCGAAGCCCAGATTGGTGAATATGTCTTGGTGCACGCGGGGTTCGCAATAGCGGTTGTTGACGAGGAAGCGGCCGGCGAGACCCTTGCCCTGTTGCGCGAGATCGACGAGATCGATGTCGCCGACCGAGGCGCGAAGGGTGCAAGGTGAGCGGTCCCGAAACATTTCGCGACGCCGATCTGGCCCGCCGTCTCCTGACAGGCATCGGGCGGGTGACCACCCGACCGTGGTCGCTGATGGAGGTGTGTGGTGGGCAGACTCACTCGATCGTGCGAAACGGGCTCGACCAGCTGTTGCCAGAGGAGATCCGCCTGGTCCACGGTCCGGGGTGCCCGGTGTGTGTGACCCCGATCTCGATGATCGAGGCTGCACTCCATATTGCCTCGTTGCCCGGAGTTGTGTTCTGCACATTTGGCGACATGTTGCGCGTGCCGGCGACCGAATCCGATCTGATGAGAAAGCGGAGCGAGGGGGCCGACGTCAGGGTCGTGTACTCGCCGATGGATGCCTTGAAACTCGCCGAGGAGCTTCCCGATAGTGAGATCGTCTTTTTTGGTGTCGGGTTCGAAACCACGGCACCGGCCAATGCGATGGCTATCGAGACCGCTCGATCGCGCGGCATCACGAACTTTTCGGTGCTCGTCAGCCATGTGCTCGTTCCGCCGGCCATCGCTGCTATCGCTTCCAGCCCGACCAACCAGATAGACGCCTTCCTCGCTGCTGGTCACGTATGTACCGTGATGGGCACGACACAGTACGAACCCTTGGTCGAACGTTTCAACGTACCGATCGTCGTGACGGGTTTTGAGGCGCTCGACCTTCTCGAAGGTATTCGGCGCGCTGTGGTTCAGCTCGAGGCCGGTGAAGCGCGGGTCGAGAACGCCTACACGAGGATGGTCAAGCCTGAGGGGAATCGGGTGGCCAGAGATCTGCTCGACCGTGTGTTCGAGCCCTGTGATCGGGCCTGGCGCGGTATGGGTGAACTGCCGGCCAGCGGTTGGCGCCTGACCGAGACCTTTCGCGACTTCGACGCCGAGGTTCGTTTTGATGTCCCCGAACTGAACGTACCCGAGTCGCCCGACTGTAGGGCGGGCGAAGTACTCCAGGGGATCATCAAACCCAACGAGTGTCCGGCGTTCGGCATCGGGTGCACACCTCGTCGCCCGCTCGGTGCGCCGATGGTGTCGAGCGAAGGGGCTTGCGCTGCCTACTTCCGTTATCGCCCCGCGGGGGTGTCGGGTGGTTGACGGCTGGAGCTGCCCACTGCCGTTGCGTGATCACCCGCGCGTGACATTGGCCCACGGCGGAGGAGGTCTCCTGACATCGGAGTTGGTCGACCATCTGTTCATCCCCGCCTTTGGCGGCGCGGCAGCCGAGGCGAACGGACTCGACTCCGCAGTTCTCGACCTGGGGGAGGGCCGGCTCGCGTTCACAACGGACAGCTTCGTGGTTCATCCCCTGTTCTTCCCGGGCGGCTGTATCGGCGATCTCGCGATCAACGGAACGGTGAACGATCTGGCCATGGTGGGGGCCGTGCCTCTTGCGTTGTCGACGGCCTTTGTGCTCGAGGAGGGCCTCGATCTCGAGGTATTGGGTCTGGTGGCGACGGCGATGGGGCACGCCGCGACCATCGCCGATGTCGAACTGGTTGCGGGCGACACCAAGGTCGTCGAGCTGGGTCGCGCCGACGGCATGTACATCACAACTTCTGGTGTGGGGTTCATCCCCGACGGGGTCGAACTCGGGCCGACTCAGGTCGAGTCGGGCGATGTTGTGATCGTCAGCGGGCCGATCGGCCGGCATGGTGTCGCCGTGATGAGTCTTCGAGAAGGGCTCGAGTTCGAAACAACAATCGAGTCCGACTGTGCCCCCCTTGCCGGACTGGTTGCCGCGATGCTCGAAGTCGGCGGAGTCCGGTGTCTTCGCGATGCAACCCGTGGGGGATTGGCCGGGGTCCTGTACGAGATCGCGACAGATGCCGGCCTTGGGGTCGAGTTTGACGCCGAGGTGGTTCCGGTGCCGCCACAGGTGCGCGGCGCGTGCGAGATGTTGGGTCTCGACGCACTACATGTAGCCAACGAAGGTGTGCTTGTAGGGGTGGTAGAGGCAGATCGGGCCGAGGCAGTGCTCGAAGTGATGAGATCACGTCCAGAAGGTGCCGAGGCGAGCTCGATCGGTGAGATGGTCGAACGACGCCCCGGCATGGTGATCGCGAGGACCGCCCTCGGTTCGACCTATGTGGTCGACCGTCCCCTCGGCGAGCAACTTCCCCGCATCTGTTGACCCTGTCGTCGGGTTCACCTGGTCCGCGTCTCGTCTTCACTCTTGAGGTGGTTGTCGATGATCCTGGCCAGCGGCCACACGTCGGAGGAGTTGTTGGCGATGATGCAATGACACAAGCCGGTCTTGGGGTTTGATCCCGAACGCAACGACACTCCGGCGTCCATCCCCTCCAGCTGCACCGTGGTGCGGTCGTGCCCGATCCAGAAGCCGAGGCCGTACGTCCGGTCCTGAGAAGCCTGGCCGGTAGCCGTTGTCATCCGCGCGACCAGCGAGTGGTCGACGATACGCCCGGCGAAGAGGGTGTCCCAGAATCGCATCATGTCTGGCGCGGTGGTGTACGCCCCTCCATCGCCGGTTCCGATCACGGGGAGGTGAAACACGTTTGTTCGGCCGTCGGCCAGATAGCCGAGCGCGGTCCCGCTGGGCAATCGATCGCTGCGGAGGAAGTCGGTTGCCTCCATCGATGCAGGCTCGAACACCCGTCTGCGTACCTCGTCGTGATATCGCGACCCGGTCGAACGTTCGATCGCCAACGCCAGCATCACGTATCCGCTGTTGTTGTAGGCGAAGTGGCTGCCAGGCGAACCGCGCTGCTTGTACCGGTTGAGGATCGGCACATAGTCCTGGGGTCCCTCGAGCAGGTGAACGGGCACATCGAGAACATGGTCGTCGATGTCGCCGAGTTGCTCCTCGTCGAGGTAGTCGCCGACGCCGGATGTGTGTCCCAGCAGATGGGCGATCGTTACTGCACGATCGACGTAGGGAAGATCGTTGCCGATCACGTCGAAAAGGGGGGTGTCGAACCCGAGCACCCCTTCCTCGATCAGCGACGCCACGGCAAGGGCGGTGAACCCCTTGGTTCCACTGGCGGTAGCAAGGCGAGTGGTGACCGTCATGGGTGTTGGTCCCGCACGGTTGGCCAAGCCGCCGGAGTACTCCACGACCAGATGTCCTCGATGATGGATCACCACCACGCCCGAGAAGTGTTGGTTCTGCGCGGCGAGCAACACGTCTGCTCCCAAAGCGGTGATTCGATCGATCGACACCACGCCAGCTTGGCACCTGTTGCGCCCATTTCCCCGGTGACGGTTCCAGAGCGAGTAGCTTGTAGGTGTTGGCATCCTCACCAGAGGCGACAAGCGGGGCTTGCTGGCTCATGGAAACGATCATCAGCCTCTCCCGCCGTGTCCGAACTCGTCCGTAGCTATCTAGTTGTTGCCCTCTTCGGCGTCGCTGCCGTGGGCATGGTGGCCGTCATGCTCGGGCTCGCCCGTTTCTTGCGTCCGACCCGACCCACGCGCCAGAAACTCATCGCCTACGAGTCCGGTGTAGACCCTTCCGGCAGCGAATGGGTCCAGAGTCAGGTCCGCTACTACGTCTTCGCCGTTCTGTTTGTTGTGTTTGATGTCGAGGCGGTCTTCATCTTCCCGTGGGCCATCCAGCTGGAGGACTACGGCCTGTTCGGACTGGTCGAGATGGGTATCTTCATCGCCATCCTCGCTCTCGGCCTCGGCTACGCATGGCGCAAGGGAGTACTTCGGTGGGCTTAGTAGAGATGGGCCTCGCGAAGGGCCCCCTCCAGAAGTTGCTCAACTTCGGGCGCTCGCGGTCCATGTGGATGTACCAGTGGGGTCTTGCCTGCTGCGCTATCGAGATGGGTGCCGCAATCGGCTCGCCGCGCTACGACGCCATGCGTCTGGGAATCATCCCCTTTCCAGCCAGTCCCCGTCAGGCGGACCTCCTTGTCGTCGCCGGCACCGTCACCGACAAGATGGCACCGGTCGTCCTGCGTCTCTACGAACAGATGCCCGAACCCAAGTACGTCATCTCGATGGGGTCATGTTCGAACAGTGGGGGTCCCTACTGGGATAGCTACTCGGTTACCAAGGGAGTCGACCAGATCATTCCCGTAGACGTCTATGTTCCCGGGTGCCCCCCGCGGCCCGAGGCCCTACTCGAGGGTTTCGTGATGTTGCAGGACCGCATTCTCAACGAAGACATGGGCGAGAAGTGGCGCGGCGATCCCATCGTCGTCGCCGAGTGAGGAACCAGTGGCCGACGAGACCACAGACAACGACACTCCCGCAGAAGTACTAGCCGACGAGGCCCGCGACAGTGTGGTCGAGCGCCTCACCGAGGTCCTTGGCGACGGTGTGGTCGAGAGTCATGTCCAACCGGGAGCCGACGTGTGGGTCAGGGTCGACGGCAATCGATGGCAGGATGCCGCTCGGGCGCTTCACACCATGGACTTCGCCTACTTCGGCTTCCTCTCCATCATCGACTGGGCTATCGCTCCCGAGGGTCGCTACGAGGACGCCGACTTCGATACCGGCGATGACGGCGAATCGATCTCGAGCGTTCCCGAAGCCACTGGAGTGGCCGGCGGCGACACCCGTTTCCAGGCTTTCGCCCGGGTTCATTCGATCACAGAAGGTTTGGGTGTGACGCTCAAAGCCGACATCGACGACTCGATGACGATCGGCACCTGGACCGGCGTCTATCCGGGCGCCGACTGGCACGAGCGTGAGGCGTGGGAGATGTTTGGTGTCACATTCGCCGGCCACCCCCGGTTGCGGAATCTCTACCTTCCCAGCGGTTTCGAAGGTCACCCGTTGCGCAAGGACTATCCCCTGCTCGCCAGGGTCGTGAAACCGTGGCCAGGCATCGTCGACATGGAGGAGATCCCAGAACATCTCGAGGCACAACTCGAAGCCGAAGTCATGGCTGCCTTTGAGGCCGAGGAAGGCGGGGCATGACCGCTACCTCAGATCAACAACGGCACGCCTACGTCGCTTCCCAGGCGGCCGAAGCGCGGGTCAACGTCGAGCTCGACACGGGCGACATGATCCTCAACATCGGCCCACAGCACCCGGCCACCCACGGCACACTGCGCATCGCCACCCAGCTCGACGGAGAGCTGGTCGTCAAGGCCGACCCGATTCCCGGGTACATGCATCGCGGCTACGAGAAGCTCACCGAGGTTCGCACCTACCGGCAGATCACAACCCTGGTCAACCGCATCGACTGGGTCGGCAACTTCGCCAACGAGGTGCCCTTCGTTCTTGCAGCCGAGAGGTTGATGGAAGTCGAGGCTCCGCCGAGGGCCCAGTGGATCAGGACGATCCTGTTCGAGATGTCTCGCATCGCGAACATCTCGTTGTTCCTCGGCGACATGGGTGTACAGCTTGGTGCTCTCACTCCCGTCTTCTTCGCCTTCCGCGACCGCGAGCGTGTGTTGAACCAGATCGAGGCGGTCACGGGCGGTCGGTTCCACCCGAACTTCGACCGTATCGGTGGTCTCAAGGACGACCTACCCAAGGGTTGGATCGCCGAGACCAAGGACTGCATGGAGACCATGCGGAACTTCTGTGACGAGGTCGAGGATCTGTTGTTGGGCAACCCGGTCTTCCAGGCGCGCTGCCGTGGCATCGGTGTCATTCCGACCGATGTGGCGCTCGGCTATGGCCTCTCTGGAGCCAACCTTCGTGCATCGGGTGTCGACTGGGATCTACGCCGCGATGTCGACTCGCCGCTTCCATACGATCAGATCGACTGGAAGGTGTGGACCCATACCGACGGCGACTCATTCGCCCGCTTCTGGGTCCGACTCCAGGAGACCCGCGAGGCGACACTCATCGTCGACAAGCTGCTCGATGGTCTGCCCAGCGGCCCGATCATGGCCAAGGTGCCCCGCATCATCAAGGTGCCAGCGGGTGAGGCCTACATCTCGACAGAGAACCCTCTCGGCGAGATGGGCTACTACATCGTGTCGAAGGGCGACGTCGGACCGTTCAGGGTCAAGATCCGAACACCGTCGTTCAACAACATCGCGATTGTTTCGTGGGTGCTGCGCGGCGTTTTTGTGCCCGACGTCATCACGATCCTCGGCTCGCTCTACTTCGTTCTCGGAGACATAGATCGATGATCGCCGATCTCAGCTTCTGGATCTTTTCGGACTACGCCGTATCCACGGCGATCAAGCTCGCCGTGGTCATGTTGATCATCCCTCTCACCTCGCTGATCCTCGTGTACGTCTTCTTGTTCAAGATGATGGCTTTTATGCAGAGCCGTCTCGGCCCCATGGAGGCGGGTCCTCACGGTTCGCTCCAGCTCATCGCCGAGGCCCTCAAGTTCCTCCAGAAGGAAGACATCCATCCCGACAACGCCGACAAACACGTCTTCGCGCTGGCACCGATCATCGTGTTGATGTCGACCTTCCTCCTCTATGTGGTCTTGCCCGTGGGTCCCGATCTTGTGGTCGAGGACCTCGATACCGGCATCTTCTACGCCATGGCGGTGTCCTCACTTTCTGCGCTTGGTGTGTTGATGGCCGGCTGGGCATCGGCCAACAAGTACGCCCTCCTCGGAGGCCTGCGTGCAGCTGGCCAGCTCATCGCCTACGAGTTGCCCTTGGTACTCGCTGTTGTGGGTGTTGTCATCCAGGCCGAGACCCTGTCGCTTCAGGGCATCGTTCACGCTCAAGCGAATTGGGAGATCTTCGGCATCGGATCTGGCATGCCCTTCATCGTCACCCAGGGCATCGGTTTCGCGATCTTCATGGTCGCCGCCCAGGCCGAGCTGACCCAGACCCCGTTCGACATGCCGGTGGCCGAGACCGAACTGGTTGGTGGTTTCCACATCGAGTACACGGGGTTTCGGTTCCTGCTGTTCTTCATGGCCGAGTTCGGTACAGCATTTGCTTTTGCATCGATCGCTTCGGTGCTGTTCCTCGGCGGATGGTCACTTCCGTTCGTCGACCCGACAGCCAATTGGCTGAACATCGTCGGACCGGGCGTCATGCTCGCCAAGATCCTGTTCTTGTCCATGATCATCTTCTGGGTCCGATTCACCTACCCACGGTTGCGCGAAGATCAGCTCCAGAAGTTCGCCTGGAAGCTGCTCATCCCGGCTGCCCTGGCCAACATCGTGTTCACCGGCGTGTTCAAGGTGGCTTTCTGATGGCAGGCATCTCCGGATACGTGAAGGGCCTCAGGGTCACGGCGCGCACAGCGATGCGCACCATGTTCCCCAACGGACTCAAGAGGCCACCATCGCCCGTGAAGGGTTCGGTGACGGTGCAGTACCCACACGAGAAGGACGAACCAGCTCCGCGGTCGCGTGGGGTCATCAGCCTTGTCGAGGAGAAGTGCACCGCTTGTATGTTGTGCAGCCGCAGCTGCCCCGACTGGTGTATCTACATCGAGGGCCACAAGGTCAAGGCACCGCCCCGGCGTGCCGGCGGCAAGGCCCGTAGCGTCAACAAGCTCGACCGTTTCGACATCGACTACTCGTTGTGTATGTACTGCGGCATCTGTGTCGAGGTCTGTCCCTTCGCTGCCTTGTTCTGGTCGCCCGAGTACGAGTACTGCGAGCCACACATCGCCGACTTGCTCCACGACAAGCGGCGCCTGACCGAGTGGTTCGAGACCGTTCCCGATTTCGAGCCCTACGAGGACGGCGCCGAAGTCAAGGTCAAGAAGGTGCCGCGCTGATGATTGCTCAGAACATCGCATTCGGGATCATCGCCACGGTCACCGCCGTCAGTGCCGTCTTGATGGTCACCACCCGAAACGTCGTGCACGCCGCCTTGTACCTCGTGGCGGTGCTCGCCAGTCTCGGTGCCCTCTACGTACTGCTGACGGCCGAGTTCGTCGCGACGACCCAGTTCCTGGTCTATATCGGTGCCGTCATGGTGCTGTTCTTGTTCGGCGTCATGCTCACCAGGGCCCCTGGCGGCGAGACTCAGTCATTGACCGCCACATCGTGGCCCGTCGCTTTCGGGGTGGCTGCCATTCTGGCTGGTGCTCTCACCTGGGCGCTACTCGACCAGTTCGGTTCGGACGAGCTGTCCGAGAATCCGGTCGTATTCCGGACCGCCGATGTGGGAGACGAGATCTTCAGCACCTATCTGATCGCCTTTGAGGCGGCCTCGGTACTCCTGTTGGCAGCGCTCATCGGCGCAATCGTCTTGGCCAGGAAGGACTGATCATGCTGGTGAACCAGTTCCTGTTGCTCGGTGCATTCCTCTTTTGCACCGGGGTCTACGGTGTCCTAGCCCGGCGCAATGCCGTCATGGTCCTCATGTCGATCGAGTTGATGCTCAACGCGGTCAACATCAACCTCCTCACCTTCGGATATCTGCACAACGCCGTCTCGGGTCAGGTATTCGCCTTGTTCATCATCGCTGTAGCCGCCGCCGAGGTCGCCGTAGGCCTGGCCATCATCCTGCTCATCTATCGCAACCGCGCCAGCATCAATGTCGACGAACTCGACTTGATGCGCGGCTGAGGCACCGCCAATGCTCGAAAACGCATATCTGGTACCGCTGCTGCCGGCGATCTCTTTTGTTGTCATCTTGTTGTTCGGCAAGAGGGTCAAGGGCGGATCCGCCGTCCATTGGGTGGGAATCACTGCGGTAGGCGTCAGCTTTGTGCTGTCGCTGGTCATCGCCGTGCAGTGGATCAGCCGCACCGACGATGCTGCGTCGGCCGCCGATCATGGCACCGAAGAGGTTCATGTCGAGGACGAGGGCCATTCAGAAGAGACCGACACCCACGAGGAAGGCCTCGGATTCGGGTCCAGCGATCTCGGTTCAGGAACGCTCTTGGGTGCTGCCGAAGAGGACGACCACGGTTCCGTCGTCGCCGATCCGGTCATCGAACAGATCACCTGGCTGCAAATCGGTGGTGTCGAACACAAGGCTGGCACCTACGTCGACGGTCTTTCGGCAATCCTGCTGGTCGTCGTCTCGACGGTTGCCCTGCTGGTCCACATCTACTCGTCCGAGTACGTACGCGGCGACCGGCGTTATGTGCACTACTACGCGTTCCTCAGCCTCTTCACGGCGTCGATGTTGTTCTTCGTCTTGTCGTCGAGCATCCTGCAGATGATCGTTGGCTGGGAGCTCGTCGGTGTCTGTTCGTTCGCACTCATCGGTCATTGGTGGGAGGACGGAGCGAACAGCAACGCTGCACTCAAGGCCTTCCTCACCAACCGAGTGGGCGACATCGGCCTGCTGATCGGCATGGTCACCCTGTTCTTCGCGACGGGCACGTTCGACATCTTCACGATCAACGACATGATCGCCCACGGTCTGGTTCGCCACTTCCTACTTGTTGTCGCGGCCACGTGCCTGGTTGCCGCCGCCATGTCCAAGTCGGGTCAGTTCCCGCTGCACACCTGGTTGCCAGATGCCATGGCGGGCCCCACCCCGGTTTCGGCTCTCATCCACGCGGCCACCATGGTCGTTGCCGGTGTGTACATGATCGCTCGCCTCTATCCGGTGTTCTATGAAGGGTTCGCCATAAAAACGTCGTCGATCAACTTGTTGGCTCTTGTCGGTGGCTTCACGGCCCTGATGGCAGCGGCGCTTGCCTTCGTCCAATGGGACATCAAGAAGGTGCTCGCCTACTCGACGGTGTCGCAGCTTGGCTACATGGTCATGGCTCTCGGCGTTGGCGCCTGGACCGCGGCGGTCTTCCACCTGTTCACCCACGCCCTGTTCAAGGCGGGCCTGTTCCTCGGCGCCGGTTCGGTCAGCCACTCGGCCGGCCACACCTTCGACATTCGAGAGATGGGTGGCTTGAAGAAGCACATGCCGACGACCTACCGGACGTTTGTGATCTGTTCGTTGGCCCTGGCGGGCATCTTCCCGTTCGCCGGGTTCTGGTCCAAGGACGAGATCCTTCTCGGATCGCTCGAGGGCCAACAGAACGGCTACCCGCTGATGTTGATCTTCGGTTGTGCTGTCGCCGCCATGACGGCCGCCTACATGACGAGGGTCATCTGGTACACGTTCCACGGCGAGTTCCGGGGCGAGCTGCACCACCACGGCGGCGGCCACGATCCAGTCGAAACACACACAGAGGAACATCACGCCGAGCCGCACGAGTCGCCCAAGGCCATCACGATCCCGCTCATCATCTTGGCCGCGGGAGCCGTTCTCGCCGGTCTGGCCAACCTGCCAGGTCCGGTCGTCGAAGTATTCGGCGCCGATGGTTTCGCTCATCGCCTTCAGACCTATGCCGAACCGTCCAACTTCCTCGGACCCTTGGGCATCATCCACCCCGATCCATCGCTGGTCATGGCTCTCGTCGGTCTGGCTCTCGCCGTGGGTGGAGCCGTGGTCACCTACCTGTTCTTCTGGAAGAACATGGGCCCGCACGGGTTGACCGAGCGCAACGTCTTGGCCCGCAAGGGCCGGACACTCCTCGAGAACAAGTACTACCTCGATCACCTCTACGAGAACGTCATCGTCGCCTTCGTGAAGTGGCCTCTGGCCAAGGCGGCGTACTGGTTCAACCAGAACGTTCTCGACAAGATCGTCGACACGGCGGGCGAGTCGGCTCGCGACGGCGGTCAGTGGGTGTACACCCACATCGATCAGGCGGTTGTCGACGGTGCCGTGAACGGTGCTGGCACCGCCGCCGGAGCTTCAGGTGAGGGGCTTCGTGTGATCCAGTCCGGAAAGGTCCAGGGATACGGCGCATTGTTGTTCGGCGCCACAGCCGTCCTGGCCATCATCTTCATGATCGTCATCTAGGGAGAACTGCTCGATGGAAGCAACAGGATCCAACGCCTGGCTGATCAGCCTGGCCGTATTCCTCCCGCTGCTGGGTGCCCTCGTCATGATGGCGATACCCAAGGAAGAGGAGGACCTTCACAAGCTGATCGCTCTGGCGTCGTCGCTTGCCGCACTGATAGCGGGAGTATTCATTCTCGCCCGATTCGACTACGACAACGCGGGAACCCTCCAGTTCGTCGTCGACAAGAGCTGGATCGATGTCATCAACAGTCGCTACATCATCGCTCTCGACGGCCTGTCGTTGCCGATGTTCATGCTGTCGCTGGTGGTCGTGCCGCTGTGCATCATCTACAGCTGGGACCACATTCCAGAGCCGGGCAATGCCAAGGCGTTCCTCATCTTGTTGTTGGTGCTCGCTACCGGCATGAACGGCACGTTCGTCGCCCACGACCTCATCCTCTTCTTCGTGTTCTTCGAGGTCGTGCTGCTGCCGATGTACTTCCTCATCGGTGTGTGGGGAGGCCCCGAGCGCAAGTACGCATCGCTCAAGTTTTTCCTCTTCACCCTGTTCGGCTCGGCGCTGATGATCCTCAGCTTCCTGGCGCTGTTCTTCTTGTCCGATGTTCAGACCTTCGACATGCGGATCCTCCCAGAGGCCGCGGCGGGCATCCACAGCACCACGGCCATCTGGATCTTCGGAGGCATGTTCATGGGGTTCGGCATCAAGGTGCCGATGTTTCCCTTCCACACCTGGTTGCCCGACGCCCACACCCAGGCGCCAACCGTCGGTTCGGTCATCCTGGCCGCCGTGCTGTTGAAGCTCGGCACCTACGGCTTCATCCGTATCGCCATCCCGATCCTGCCAGAGGCGGCGGCCGAGTGGGCCCCATGGATCGGCTTGCTGGCGGTCATCGGCATCATCTACGGCGCGCTCGGCTGCTTGGCCCAGACCGACATGAAACGCCTCATAGCGTTCTCGTCGGTTGCCCACATGGGCTACGTCATGTTGGGTATCTCGACCCTCACCGATTTTGGTATGAATGCCGCCGTGTTCGGCATGGTCGCCCACGGGCTCATCACCGGCATGCTCTTCTTCATCGCAGGTTCGGTGAAGGAGCGCTACCACACGCTCGAGATCAGTCGCCTTGGCGGTCTGCTCGTGTCGGCGCCCCGCCTGGGTTGGATTCTCGGCTTTGCATCGATGGCTTCACTCGGCCTGCCTGGCCTGGCAGGTTTCTGGGGCGAGTTCCCGGCCATCCTCGCGGCCTACCAGCCCGCCGACGGCCTTCCCGTCGAGACGTTCCGCACCTATATGGTCATCGCCGCACTCGGCACCGTGCTGGCCGCCGGATACCTGCTGTGGATGTATCAGCGCACGTCGTTCGGCGAGCCCAGCGAGGAATGGGCCGACACCGAGATCGACGATGTGGGCACGTTCGAGTGGATCGCCTGGACTCCATTCCTCCTTGCCATCGTCGTCTTCGGTGTCTATCCGAACCTGCTGTTCTCGGTGACCGATGACGCCGTCGTGAACATCGCAGATATCGTCGCCAAGTCCACCGGAGGCTGATCGATGAGCTTGGCCACACTGCTCGCCTTCGAGAGACCACCGATCGACTGGCACGCGATCGCGCCCGAACTCACCCTGCTGGTCGTCGGCAGCCTCATCACGCTCGCCGATCTGATCTGGACCGAACGCATTCGACCCCTGATGCCAACACTCGCCGGTGCGGGACTCTTGGCCACACTGATTCCGATCCTGACGCTGGCCGTCGACGGAACCGACAGGGTGATGTTCGGTGGCGCCTACGTCATCGACGACCTCTCGCTGGTGCTCAAGGCCCTGTTCCTGATCGCCGGATACCTGGTCGTGCTTCTTTCGGTCGACTACATCCGCAACGGCGACTACCACGAGAACGAGTACTACTCGTTGTTGCTCTCATCACTGTTGGGCATGGTTCTCCTAGCGTCGTCGCGCGACCTCATCACGATGTTCATGGCGCTCGAGTTGTTGTCCATTCCGGCCTACATGCTGGCCGGATGGCGCAAGGGCGGAGCCACCTCGAACGAGGCGAGCATCAAGTACTACCTGATGGGTGTCTTCGCCTCGGCGATCATGCTCTACGGCATGTCGCTGCTGTTCGGTATGGCCGGCTCGACCGCCTTCGACGACATCAGGGTCGCTCTCGCCGGTCCGGACCCGTCGGGTATGGCCATCCTCGGTGTGTTGTTCGTGCTGATCGGTTTCAGCTTCAAGGTCTCGGCGGTACCGTTCCACACCTGGGCGCCCGACACCTATGAGGGTGCTCCAACGCCGGTCACGGCCTTTCTAGCGGTCGCGTCGAAGGCGGCGGGTTTTGTTGCCTTGTTGCAGCTGGTCTATGTGGCGTTCCCCACTCGCGAGGACGTGGTCGAGCCGTTCTTCTGGATCATGGCTGCCCTGACCATGACCGTGGGCAACCTGCTTGCGCTACGCCAGACGAACATCGTGCGAATGCTCGCCTACTCCGGCGTTGCCCAAGGCGGGTTCATGCTCGCCCCGTTTGCCGTCGTCGGTGATGCACCAGAGCAGTCCATCAAGGCGGTGGTGACCTACCTCATCATCTATGTCTTCATGAACCTCGGCGCCTTCGCCGTCGTGCTGGCGGTGGCCGCCAGGACCAACAGCGGTGAGATCTCGTCCTACTCGGGTCTCTTCCACCGTTCGCCTGGCCTGGCGGTTGCCATGACCGTGTTCCTGGCCGGTCTCGCGGGTATCCCGCCGGTCAGTGGCTGGTTCGCCAAGTTCCTCATCTGGAACGCCCTGCTCGATGCCTCCTCACCCCAGGGTTCACTCCTGGCTGTTGTTGTGGCGGTCAATGCTGTCATCGCGTTCGGGTACTACGGCCGGATCATGCGCGAGATGTGGATGAGTGACGCCCCAGAGGTCACCGAACCTCACTTCACCGTGTCTCGTGCCCTCAAGGCCGCGATAGTCCTGACGATCATCGCAACCCTGGCGTTCGGCATCTATCCCCAGTGGGCAGCACGCTTCGGCGACATCTCCACGTCGCTGGCTCTTTGACGCGCAACCCGCAGTGAGCTCCGCGCCGGTACGTTTCGACCGGTTCCAACACGAAGTGCTGTACGGTCGGCGTGGTTTTTATCAACGTGGTGGTGCTGCCGGGCTGATGCGCGATTTTGTCACCGCTGTTGAGGCATCAACATCGTTTGCCGAGGCTGTCGTCGTCGAGATCGAATCGGTTTGGGAGGCGCTCGGTCGACCCGAACGCCTGGATCTCGTCGAAGGGGGGTCTGGTGTCGGAACCCTCGCTCTTCACTGTCTTGCTGCGGACTCCGAAGCCGTCAGAGCCGTTCACTGGGTGATGCTCGAGATCTCGCAGGCGCTGCGCGACACCGCGATCGTGCGCCTCGACCGGGCCGGGCTGTTGATCGACGAGCGCGTCAGCTACGTCACCGACATTCGACAGATCGGCGCGGGCAACAAGGTGCACCTCATCCTGGCGAACGAGCTTCTCGACAATCTGGCGGTTCGAGTAATTCGAAGGGTGACGCTCGACCGGTTCGAGGAGTTATACGTCGATCCCGTGCGGCCCGACACCGAACACTGGGTTGCCCTCGGGGGCAACGACCTCCATCGGGCCTCACACCATGGGCGCCTCGTCGATGTCGGCACCGAGTTCCCCTTGGCGGACCGGGCTGTTGCGTGGACCTGGGCAGCGCTCGACAGACTCTCGTCTGGTGGACGCATGATTCTGTTCGACTATGGCGCGACGACCTCGGAGTTGGCGACCCGTCCGGAGCGAGGCTGGTTGCGTTTCTACCGTGGGCAGCGCCGCGTGAACATCGCAGATACCGCCGAGGGTGGTGCCGACATCACGTGCGATGTGCCGTTCGATCAGCTTCCGGGCCGGCCTCAACTCACCACGCAGGCGCAATGGCTCGAGCATCGTGTGGCATCGTTGCGATCACCGACCTCACATGGTGATCGGGCGATCGTCGATCGTTCCGGCATGGGCGCATTCACGGCCGCCTCGTGGACCCGCTAGGGGAGCAGAATCCAGCGTTGTCGATGAAGTTCTTGGCTGGGTGTCGACAGGAACTGTGGTGCCCCGATGCTCGCTAGCCTCGGGGCCGGCGCAGCGGCGAACCAACTGGAGGCGAGATGATCGGACACGAGGGCCTGATGTTGGGCATCGACATCGGTGGGTCGGGCATCAAGGGTGCTCCTGTCGATCTCGACCGTGGCGAGTTCGCCGAGCTTCGACACAGGGTCGAGACACCTCAGCCCGCTACGCCAAAGGCCGTCCTCAGGGCTGTGGGCGAGGTTGTCACCTACTTCGACTGGGAAGGGCCGATCGGGTGTACCTTCCCGGCCGTCGTCCAAGGGGGCACCGTTGTCACCGCCTCAAATGTCGACCGCAGCTGGATCGGTACGAACGCCGCGGATGTACTCTCGAACAAGCTGGGACATCCCGTCTTGGTCGTGAACGATGCCGATGCCGCCGGTGTCGCCGAAATGGAGTTCGGCGCCGGACGCGAGCGCCAGGGCACTGTCCTCATCGTCACGCTGGGCACGGGCATCGGCACATCGTTGTTCGTCGATGGAACCCTCGTGCCCAACACCGAGTTGGGACATATTGAAATCGATGGCGTCGATGCCGAGACCCGGGCAGCTTCGCGGTGGCGCAATGCCCACGGTCTCACGTGGAAACAATGGGGTGGCAGGGTCAACAAGTACCTCTGTCGCGTCGAGCGTCTTGTCTGGCCGGAGCTGATCATCATCGGTGGGGGTGTTTCGAGGAAACACGAGCGCTTCTTCCCATACCTCGACACGCGTACGCCGATCGTTGCCGCCCAGCTGCGCAACGATGCAGGCATCATCGGAGCAGCCCTTCTGGCGGCGCGGGCCAGTTGACGTAACCGAGCTGTGTGGGCGGTGAGTATTGTCGGTACCGACCCCTTCAACAAGCGAGGTGCGCAATGAACGAACCGACGATCGAGGACTATTACTCCGAGGATCGCAAGTTTGCACCATCGGCCGACTTTGTCGCCCAGGCCTTGACGGCCGACCAGTCCCTCTACGAGGAAGCGGCAGCCGATCGCCTTGCATTCTGGGCCCGCCAGGCCCGCGAACTGGTCACCTGGTTCGAGGACTTCGACACGGTTCTCGAATGGGAGCTGCCCTTCGCCAAGTGGTTCGTCGGCGGCAAGCTGAACATGTCGTACAACTGCCTCGACCGTCATGTCGAGGCCGGCAAGGGCGACAGGGTCGCCTTCCATTGGGAGGGCGAGCCAGGCGACACACGAACCATCACCTATGCCGACCTTCTCGACGAGGTGTCGCGCTTCGCGAACGTCCTCAAGGACCTCGGGGTCCACAAGGGCGACAGGGTGTGTATCTACATGCCGATGATCCCCGAATTGCCGGTCGCGATGCTCGCCTGTTCGCGAATAGGTGCGCCACACTCGATCGTGTTCGGCGGATTTTCGTCCGACGCGCTGGCGGACCGCATCAACGATGCCGAGGCGAAGGTCCTCATCACCTCCGATGGTGGATACCGTCGTGGCGATCCCTTTGCTTTGAAAGGCACCGCCGACACGGCTGTCGCTGCGACCGACAGCATCGAACATGTCGTTGTGGTTCAGCGCACGGGACAAGATGTCGCATGGAACGACGTCGATGTGTGGTGGCACGACCTCATGGCCGATGCCTCGCCCGACTGTCCGCCCGAGTCGCTCGACTCCGAAGACCTCCTCTATCTGCTCTATACCTCGGGTACGACGGCCAAACCCAAGGGCATCATGCACACCACCGGCGGGTACCTGACCCAGGTTGCGTTCACCCACAAGTACGTGTTCGATCTTCACCCCGACGACGATGTCTACTGGTGTGCGGCCGATATCGGCTGGGTGACCGGGCACAGTTACATCGTCTACGGTCCGCTCGCCAACGGCTGTACGTCGGTCATGTACGAGGGGACGCCCGACACGCCGCGGCCCGAACACCGTGAAGGTGACCGGGCCTCGTGGCCCAAGGACCGCCTGTGGGACATCATCGAGCGTTATGGCGTTACCCAGTTGTATACGGCTCCTACAGCCATCCGGACGTTCATGAAGTGGGGGGCTCAGGAGGTCGAGCCCCACGACCTGTCCTCGCTCAAGGTTCTGGGTACGGTCGGAGAGCCGATCAACCCCGAGGCGTGGATGTGGTACCACACCTACATCGGTGGCGAGACCTGTCCCATCGTCGACACGTGGTGGCAGACCGAGACCGGTGGCCACATGATCACCCCCATGCCCGGGGTCACCACAACCAAGCCCGGATCCGCCGTGGGCGCCATCCCTGGGGTCGACATCGAAGTTGTCGACGACGCGGGAAATCCGATCGAACGCGGCGGCGGCTACCTCACCATCAGCGAACCATGGCCGGCGATGTTGCGTGGAATCTGGGGCGATCCAGAGCGGTACAAGGAGACGTACTGGAGCACCTACGAGGGTCGCTACTTCGCGGGCGATGGTGCCAAGATCGACGACGAGGGGTACCTGTGGCTGCTCGGACGTGTCGATGACGTCATGAATGTCTCGGGCCACCGCATCTCGACCACCGAGATCGAATCGGCCCTGGTCGATCACCCTTCGGTTGCCGAAGCGGCGGTGGTCGGAGCTACCGACGCGACGACAGGTCAGGCGATTGTCGGCTACGTCATCTTGCGCGGTGGCAATGAGGCTTCGGCAGAGTTGGCCGAGGAGATCAGGGGACACGTGGCTACCAAGCTCGGAGCCATCGCCCGACCGCGGGCCGTCTTCCTCGTACCCGATCTTCCCAAGACCCGTTCGGGAAAGATCATGCGTCGCTTGCTTCGCGATGTCGCCGAAGGCCGCAATCTCGGCGACACGACAACACTCGCCGATGCATCGGTGGTCGACGAGATTCGCGATCGCGCCGCCGAAGCGCCCCAGGAGGACTGACCCCGATTCCTCGAGCCATCGAGTGGGCTATGCGCCGCTGTCGGTGCGGGGATCTGCCCGCTTGGACCAGCGATGGCGACCCACGGAACATCCACGGCGGTATCCACGGCCGAGACGTCCGCGAGGAACTATCGGGCGACCATCGGCGTTCACCTGGTGATGAAGAACACAGCAAAAACAGCGGTGCTCCTGGCGGGTCTGGGCGGCCTCATCATGGCCGCGTCGAGTTTCTGGGGCAGCGGAGGCCTCATCCTGGGTCTTGCCATAGCGCTGGTCATGGTCGGTGGGTCGTACTGGTTCAGCGACAAGCTGGCGATCAGGTCGGCACGCGCCGTTGAACTTCGGGCGGGACAACTTCCCGAGTACTGGTCGATCATGACCGAGCTCACCCACCAGGCGGGCATGCCCATGCCCCGTCTCTACATCAGCCCCGACCCTCAGCCCAACGCATTCGCCACCGGTCGCAATCCGAGCAATGCGGCTGTTTGTATCACCCAGGGGCTTGTTCAGCATCTCGAATGGTACGAGATCAGGGGGGTGCTCGCCCACGAACTCGCACACATCAAGAACCGCGACATCCTCATCGGATCGGTGGCCGCTGCCATCGCCACCGGCATCACGTTTGCGGCTCGCATGGCCCAGTTCACCGCGATCTTCGGCGGAGGAGGGCGAGACGACGACCGGAACCCGATCGCCGAGCTCGCCCTGATCTTCTTGGCCCCTATCGCTGCGATGGTCCTCCAGATGGCGATCAGCAGGTCTCGGGAGTTCCAGGCCGATCGGTCTGCCGCCCGCATGATCGGAGATGGCGAACCCCTTGCCCGAGCCCTCGAGAAGCTCGACGTCGGAACTCGACGAGTGGCTGGCATTGCCGACCCGGCGCAGGCGCAGATGTACATCGCCAACCCGTTGGCCGGTCGTCAGATGAGCTTTCGGGGCCTGTTCTCAACCCATCCGGCGATGGACGACCGGATTCGGCGCCTCCGCGACCGCAGCTGGGCGTAACCGTTCCCGAGATATCGGCAATCAGCCAGACGCGGTTTCTGAAGACCGAGGGTCGGTGGGCTCGGGTTCGACGGGTTCGACGGGGTCGTCGTCGCCGACGTGGCCGCTCTGAATGAATCCGGTCATCGGGATGGCCAGCAAGGTGACCACGATGGTCCAGCTGAGCGCAAGCCTGATGTCTCCGAGGCTCTCTCCCAGGGCGCCGACGATGGGCTGCGCCCCGGCCGACATGAGACCGGAGACTCCGAAGATGACCCCAACAGCTGCTCCCGTCTGGTCATCGGACGCGATCTGGCTTGCGACCGCGAGGCCGACCGGGAACAGCGAGAACCCGAATAGGGCGATGAAGCCGATGGCGATCAACGACGCCGTCCCGTCGGTTGCGGCGAAGACACCGATTGCAGCGCTGGACCCGATACATGCGCCCGCCAACACGATCTGGGCTCCGACCCTGTCGAAGACCCGACCACCGATCGGTTGAGCCACAGCGCCGACGAGCAGGATCACGGTCAACGCTGTTCCGGCACTGGTATCTGCCCACCCTTCATCGACGAGCATCTTGACCGTGAAGGTCAAGAAGCTGCGAAGGACAAGGCCCAACAAGCCGAACACAATCGCCACCAGCACGAGTTGGGCGCTGATTGCACCTCGCAGTCTGGCGTCGGGATTTGGCTCTGCCTCGTCCAGCTGAGATCGAAGCAGACCCGCCGTGATCAGGAGCGGAACAGCGATCATGACCATGGCCGCCCGCCAGTCGATCCAGGCGACCATGAGGGTGACCAGGGCGGGAGCAGCGAAATGACCGATCGAGCCACCCCAGCCATGGATGCCAAGGGTTCGACCGCGAGCTGTCGGATATGAGCGAACAAGAAATGCTGTCGCCTGTGGGTGGTATGTGCCGGCGCCGAGACCGACCAGCAAGCTGACGATGACGATGAACGAGAAGGTCGGAGCCAGTGCCATGGCCAGGAATCCGATCCCAGCCACCAGAAATCCGGCCGACAGCACAAACCGATGCCGCCCATGACGATCGGCGTAGTGACCAAGTGATGGCTGCAAGACACCGCTCAACAAGGTGGCCGCCAACGACAGGATCCCAAGCTCGGTGTAGTCGAGGTTGAACTCGTCGGCCAGGGCGGGTAGGAACGCCGGCATGACGGTCGCGTAGAAGTCGTTGACAACATGGGCTGCCACGAAGGTGGTGAGCATAGTTCGTGGCCGCGTCATTGGGGCGAGTCGATCATGGACGCCGACAGTACAAGTCAGCGGTGGCTCAGCGCATTGTTGGCCCTGTTCCGGCCGGGCCCTCACGGCAGCTCTTGAGTTGCCGATAGCTCGTCCATGAGTGGGACAGAATCTCGGGTTGTACTTCTGGTGTTGTTCGTGATTGTCCTGGGCTCGGCCTGTTCGAGTTCGGATTCCCCGAACGAGGAGACGGTGGCGACGGCTTCGTCGACGAGCACATCCCCGACGAGCACATCCCAGACCAGCGCTGTGCCGACAAGCGATGCGCCCGCGACGACCACGACGACCGTCCCTGTTCCCGGGTGGGCCCCAGCGGGCTGGTCTCGAGATCATTTGGACGATGCGCTCGATCTCATCGAGGAAGCACTCGCCGCCGAGGGCGTTGACGCGCCGATAGTTGATGGTCAGGTCACGTTCGGAGACAACGTTCTGAACCTCGACAACCTGCTCAGATCCCTCGCTGGGATACCCGAGGATGATTGGGAATCAGAAGTCGATCGCTTCGTCACCTTGTTCACCGACTTGGGCAGCGACGAGACGTCGGAGGCCTACGAGTTGGTGCAGGCCGACCTCAGGGTGGTGGTCAGAGATCCAGATCAGTTCGGCGGCGTACCAGTCGTGAGAAACGACCTGGGCATCGGACTCGTCGAGGCGGTCGTGGTCGACTCGCCAGAAGCGGTCAGGTACGTGACCAGCGACGACCTTGGCGAGTGGGAGCTCGAGGCGGATGAGCTGTTCGAGCGTGCCCGGGCCAACACCAGGGCGCTGGATGTCGAGTTCGAAGAGGTCGAGGTGTTCGACGGGACCTACCTGACGCTGGTGACAGCGGACTACTTCTCGAGCAGCTTCCTCTTGTTCCCAGAGGCCATCATCGACGCCGAGGCGCCCTATGGCTACCTGATCGCTCTGCCGGGAAGAGACATCATGGTCGTCCACGTTCTCGAGGATCGCTCCATCCTCACCGACATCGCCGGAATCATGGGGCAGTTTGCCGCTGACACCTATGCCGAAGCACCCGGGCCCCTGACCGACGAGTTGTTCTGGCTGACAGGAGGCGAGATCCTGCCGGTGCTCGAGGTGCAGCCCGGCATGTTTGCCTTCCCGTTCGGCCACGAGTTGCCACCGGGCGAGTAGGTGCCTGTCAGTCGCGGAAGTTCTCGAACTGCAACGGCAGCTCGAAAGGGCCCTCCTTGACGGCGGCGATGACCGACTGCAGGTCGTCGCGTTTCTTCGAGTTGACTCGAAGTTGATCCCCCTGGGTCTGTGACTGCACACCCTTGAGGCCGAGGCTCTTGATGAACTTGTTGAGCGACCTGGCGTCGTCGGACGATATGCCGGCCTTCAGGCGCACCTCTTGTCTGACGGTGCCGCCGGCAGCGTCCTGTTCGTCGCCATAGTCGAGGGCCTTGAGGCTGACCTTGCGCCGTACGAGCTTCTCCTCGAGCACGACCCGTGCCGCAGCCAGCCGGTCCGCGGAAACCGAGGAGATGGTGATCGAGTCCTCGCCCAGGTCGATCGAGGTGTTCGTGTTCTTGAAGTCGTAGCGGTTCACGATCTCTCGTGAAGCCTGGTCCACAGCGTTGCGGACCTCTTGCATGTCGATCTGGGAAACCACGTCGAACGAAGCCATGCCTCAGAAGCTACCGTCCCAGCACGCGACAAACCCCCGAAGCTTGTGCTTCGGGGGTTTCGCTGGTGGGCCGGGGAGGATTCGAACCTCCGTAGGTGTGAACCGACGGGTTTACAGCCCGTTCCCATTGGCCGCTCGGGCACCGACCCAGCGCTGGATGAAGATACCGCCTTTGGCGGCAATTCGAAACCGCTATCGATCCATCGGTCGTGGAGTGGTGGCAATACGTTGCATCACGTTGACATCCAGCCATCGTCCGAACTTGCGTCCGATCTCACGTTCGACACCCACGTGCACAAATCCGTGTTTGTTGTGGAGGGCGATGGACGCGGTGTTGGCATCGCCGATGCGTGCGACCATCGAGTGGAACCCGTGGCGGTCGCTCACGGCGCACAACTCGGCCATCAGCCGATCGCCGACGCCCAGACCCCGGTGGGTCGTGCTGATGTAGATCGAGTTCTCGACGGTGGTGTTGTACGCAGGGCGTTGTCGATAGGGCGAGAGTGAAGCGAAGCCTGCTACCTGGCCATCGATCTCGGCGACGACCGCGGCGTAGGCGCCGGACCGCTCGGCCAGCCAGCGGCGTTGCCCATCGACGGTCCGCGGCCGCAGGTCGAATGTTGCGGTCGAGTTTTCGACCTCGTGGTTGTAGATCTCGGCAATCGCTGCCGCATCGTCAACGGTGGCCAAACGAACGAGCACGAGAGACTGCCTCCATAGCGACGAGCCGTCGGCTAGGAGCGGCGTCGGTCGATCTGCGCATGAGCGACCGGAGGTCGCGAACTCGCAGCGATGATACAGAAAACGCGCACGAAGCCTTCTCGGTTTCGCTAACATTGGCAGCTGCTGCCGAACGGTATGCCAGCCCCGTTAGCTCAGTCGGTAGAGCACAGCCATGGTAAGGCTGGTGTCGCCGGTTCGATTCCGGCACGGGGCTCGACGAGCCTATTGGCTCGATCCCCTTGGCGGGGTAGCTCAGCTGGTCAGAGCGCACGGCTCATAATCGTGAGGTCACGGGTTCGATCCCCGTCCCCGCTACGGACCCGGTCAACCGGGGACACCGTCCGGTTACGCTCCGGGCAGAGGCGTCGATCGTCGGCGCTCCATCCTTGCATCTTTCGGGCACAAGGCCCGAGGAGCAGTCTTCAATAGCAGAAGCGAGAGAACCCATGGCGAAAGAGAAGTTTGAGCGGACGAAGCCTCATGTGAATGTGGGGACGATGGGTCATATTGATCATGGGAAGACGACGTTGACGGCGGCTATCACGAAGGTGTTGGCTGAGGCGTCGGGTGGTGTTGCTACTG
>JAAETH010000636.1 GCA_024228575.1 Actinomycetes bacterium | reverse complement strand
GACGGTGCCTGCGTGGCATCGTTCAGGAGACATTCCACTGAATCCTGAGAAGGGACCACCTGATGAAGAAACTAGACCGATCAGCTATGCGCTTGGTCGATGAAACTGATGGGCACCTGGCCGAGGTGCTGCCTGCCGAGCTTGCTGTTGAGTTGGCAGGGATCGCTGGGCTGTGCCGTGAAGGGCTGATGGCTGTCGCTGTCGAAGCTGGCCTGGCCACGGCGATGGCGATGATGGCCTCCGAAGCCGAGACACTGTGCGGCGGTTGGAACGCCCGTGACCCTGAGCGGACCCATGTGCGTGGCGGCACCGCACCGACCTCGGTGGTGATGGGCGGCCAGAAGCTTCCGATCCGTCGGCCCCGTGTCCGCAGCGTGGATGGCGATGAAGAGGTCCCGTTGGAGACCTTCGGCGTGTTCTCCCAAGGCGACTTGTTGAACCGGGTCGTTGTCGAGCGGATGCTGGCCGGTGTCGCTACCCGCAGCTTCGAACGGGTCGCAGACCCGATCGGCACCGAAGCCCGTACCAAAGCGACCTCGACGTCGAAGTCGACGGTGTCACGCCGGTTCGTGACCGGCACCAAGAAGGCCCTCACCGAACTCATGGCCCGCAACCTGGCCGACCTGGATCCGGTGGTGGTCATGATCGACGGCACCGACTTCGCCGGAGCGACCGTCGTGGCATCGATGATCGTAACCGCCGATGGCACCAAAGTCCCGGTCGGTTTACGTCTCGGCGACACCGAGAACGGCACTGTGGTCACCGAAGTCCTCGCTGATCTCGTCGAACGTGGACTGGATGTGACCAGCGGTGTCCTGGTCGTCATCGACGGCGGCAAAGCCCTCGCCGCTGGTGTCCGCCGGGTGTTCGGTGCCCACGCCGTGATCCAGCGCTGTGTTCTGCACAAGCGTCGGAATGTCACTGATCATCTCCCGAAGACCGACCGGTCACGCATCGACTCCAAGCTCGCTGGGATCTTCGCCGACCCCGACCCAACCACGGGTCTACGGCGAGCGAAACTCCTTGCCACCGAACTGGCCAAGACTCATCCTGACGCCGCCGGCAGCCTGCGTGAAGGGCTCGATGACATGTTCACTGTCCGACGGCTCGGGATCGATGGGACCCTCGCTCGGACACTCACGACGACGAACATGATCGAGTCGATGTTCTCCATCGTGGACACCACCACCCGGAACGTGAAACGGTGGCGAGACGAAGGCGACATGCGTAGACGCTGGGCTGCTGCTGGGATGCTCGAAGCCGAAACCAAGTTCCGCCGTGTGAAGGGCTACCGACAACTCGACCAACTCAAGTCAGCGCTCACCCGCCACACCGCCACTGTCACACCCACCTGCCATACTGATCACAACGAACTCGCTGCATAACAACCCGGACCACCACCCGCAGTGAGGCATAGCTCTGGCGGCATGACATCGGCTAGCTGGTGGCCGAGTTCGGCTTGCCACGTAGTCAGTACGCCTCGTGGTACCTGTCGCTCAATTGTGTTGGAGGATGGGGTGAAGCCAGCAGTGGCTTTGACCACACGTGTTGCTTCGTGGCCGATGTGGCCGGCTCGGGCGAGGGCGGCTAGGTCGTAG
>JAAETH010000635.1 GCA_024228575.1 Actinomycetes bacterium | reverse complement strand
TTTCGGTGACGGGTTCGCGGACATTGAGAACGGCGGGTCTGGTGTTTTGGTGGCGGCGTCGAGCGAGTCGATCGCCTCACCGAACGTGTATATGCCGTCGTCGGTGTCGCGGGCGGTCAGCGCCTGGTCTTTGCCGAGCTGACCGAACAGCAGTTTCCCCCACCCGGCGTCGCTGCCGGTGAGGTCGCGTGCCTGCCGGAAGTAGCGGGTCCATGACGGGCCGGTCACGTTGACCGTCCCACCGTCGGACGGTGCCACAACAGGTGGAGGTGCGGTCACGGGCGGGATGATCGGCACGTCAGGGTCACCGGCCTCGAGCGATGTGACGCGATCTCCGATCGCCGATATCCGCTGTTCCAGCCTTGCCCAGTCCACTCCGGCATCCTCACGGATCATGGAGAGAGTCGCGTCGGCCTCGTCGATCCGGGTGGCGAGCCCGTCCAGCGTACGGTCAAGATCATCTCCGATAGTCATACCCACACAATACCCCTACCAGTCCGCCAACGAGAACGCCTCCGGCGACAACGTCAACGTCAGCCACCACCGGTCACCGCCCAGATCCCACGACATCCGCTCAACAAACCCGGTGAACTCGATCACGTCCGGGGTGCCAGTG
>JAAETH010000634.1 GCA_024228575.1 Actinomycetes bacterium | reverse complement strand
GGTCGAAGGCGCCCCCGGTCCGGCGGGCTTTGTTGACGACGGCCGGGGGATACCAGAGCTCCATGCCCCAACGCTAGTCTCCAGCCCCTGACGGCCACCCCTCGGTGGGATCGCCAATCGTCGTCCGGTGATCTAACGCGCGGCAAGTGGCCGTGGTGGGTGGGTCCTGGCCTGGATCTCGGTGGGGTGGTGCTTGGCCACACTGGGCCGGGATGCTGGTGATCCGGCGACCCTGTACCTGTACTTGGCAGCTGGCATGACCGTGTGCCGGTTTCGAGGTGTTGAACTGGCGCCCGAAGCGATCGTTGTTGACGACATCGCCGCTGTCGCTAACGGACGAACGGCGTACCTGGGCGGCTCACGAGCCTGTCGATCCGTCGCGGCCGAGTAGGGGCTGCTTGCCCTACTGCTTGCCATCAGGGGCGTCCTGGCCCGGACGGCAGTGGACGCCCCTGTACACACCCACCCGGGCAGGTGTGGATTCGACCTGGCCCTGCGGCGCCTCACACGCGAGAGGCCGCAGGTTCAAGTCCAGTACGGTCCACTCTTAGAAGAGCAGATCAGATGGTATCCGTTTATGGGTGAGTGACCGTCCATCTGCTCCAGATGCCGGTCTGGTAGCCCAACTTCTGGCTCCAGAGGTCAGAAGACGGGCCCTGAATCGCGCCCGCTGACGTAGCCCCCGCTCGGACACGGTCGGTCTCGACCCATCAGGGCGACGCTATGGCCCTAGTCGATGGACTCGTGGTCCGGGTGGAGATCCCACCAATGGTGACGAGACCTCAGCACAGAGGCTGCTATTGCATCTAGGACCTCTGGGAGGTTCAGCTCATCACCCAAGACCTTCTGGCACCTCGCAGTTCACGCCAACTCGCGGACGATCACCCTGTGCTTGCCTCCTCGGGTAACCTCGAAGGGTTCGTCGGTCACCAGCTCGACCGTCAGCTGGTGGCGGGCCCGATCCCCGATCCAGCTGCGTATGAGCCGTTCATCGTCGGCCGACCAGTTGGGTCGGACTTCGAGCCTGACTTGAAGGTGGTCGGACTCCCTCTGGACGATCTGATAGCGGCGAACGCTCGATAGCTCGGTGAAAGCGGCGAAGAAGGTCACCGGAGAGAGCTCGGTACCGTCGGGGAGCTTGATGAAATCAGCCGTTCGTCCTGAAACCCGCGCCAGGGTTCGGCCCGGCCGGCCGCAGGGGCAGGGGCAGGGTCCGAACGCGCCAACGTCGCCGTTCCTGTAGCGGATGAAGGGGAGGTGACGAGCGTGCAAGTTCGTGATCACGATGTCGCCGTCGGTGCCCTCGGGGCACGGCCGCCCGTCGGGGTCGAGGATCTCGACAATCGACTGGTTATCGGCCAGATGGAGGTTCCCAGCACGGCAACGGTGGGCCATGATCCCTCCATCGTTGCAGCCATACTCCTCGATGACTCGTGATCCAAAGGCCCTCTCGATGTCCACCTTCCACGCCGGCCACAAGGGCTCGGCCATCGTGATGATGACGGATGGACCAACTAGCTCGCGCCCCCCATCGAGGGTGGCCGCCGCCATGGCCGCGATCGTCGAGGCATACCCGTACCAGAGAACTGCCTTCCGCGAACACGCCTCCAGGGCCCGCCTTCGACTGGTTGTCGAATCGATCTCGAGTCCGCAGAGCGACACGTCGGTCCGTTCGGCCCGCAGGCGTAGGCGCTTCTGCCACGTGTTGTGATCAAGACCGAGCGATGTCGGGAAGCCGAGCGTGACCCGACGGTCTCCGTATTGCACGCCCACCTCTCGGAGATGATGAATCTGGACGGCGTAGGCCACGGCCCACGCGTCGCGGTCAAGTGGGTAGTTCCAGGGATCCCCGGTCGAGCCACCCGTGTGCTTCGGTATGGCCGGGATCGACTCGCGCTCAGCGGAGAAGTAGTCATGCTCGTGACCGAAGATCTCCTGCTTGTCGACTAGGGGCAGCGCGGCAAGATCGAGACCATCGCCCTGTGGCAGCAGACCGGAGTACGCGGGCACCTGGTCTCTGACGTAGGCCAGGATCCGATCGAGCGCGTTAGCGCGCCACGCCTCGCGCTCGCCGCCGCTGAGGGCCCAGAACCGGTCGATCTCGTCGACCTTCGTCAGGTACCTGGCCCCGAGCAAGGGTTCTATGACATGTCGGGTCGTGGTGGCCAATAACCCCGGGTAGAGAGTGGTGAATCTCAACGGCCCAACCATCTCAAGGGAAAGAAAATGACGCCAGTAGATCGTTCATCATCGGTGAAGGGAGTACCCCCAGTTCGAGCATGAGCAGTTCGCAGTAGGCGCGGTAGGTCCGGATGGCTTCGCTGATATTGCCCTGGGCGAGATGGGCCTGAATGAGACAGCGATAACCCGACTCACGGAGCGGCTCCGAGTCGACCGCGGCGGTCGCCGCATCGATGGCGAGGGCACAGCGGCCGTCCTCGATGAGTCGCTCGGCCAGGGCGTCAAGGGCGTGAAGCCGCAGCTGTCGCCATCGCTCCTGGTGGACCAGCAACCACTCGTCGTACCAGTTTGGTGTGAGCTCGGTTGTCAGTTGGGGCACCACGTGGAGGGTGATCTCGCGGTTGGAGATCGTGGCAACGTCGCACTGACGTTCGAGAATCCGTCTCGCCAAGGCCACCGCCTCCCGGAAATCGACCCGGGTCGAAGAAAAGAGACCGAGAGTGTGGCCGTCGATATCGAGAAGACTCGGCGCGGCTCCGCTGACACGCCAGAGAGTGGTCCGGAGGTTGGCCGACGCCCGTGTGTCGCTCACGTGAGGCCACAGTGTGCCAGCGACGAGTCCTCGATCGACCGGCTGTTCATGCACAGCAACGAAGGTGACCACCTTCGCGCCCATTTGGCCGATTGCCGAATCGTCACAGGTTCCCTCGACCTGGAATGTCGAAAGTAGATGAACCTGTCGGTGAGCCACATTGCTCTTCGACCGCATTTTGTTCTCAGTTCCCCGTGTTCAAATTAATACTATTTGTCTTCGTGGCGAAGCGTCAAATTTGGCGAAGAATAGACAACTACTGCGAAAGAGAGGCAACTATGTAGAAGATCATCCAGGATCAAATCGGTGCCCCCAGGCACCGGGGCGCTCACGAGACGCAAGTGTGACGAAACCGCGACTGTTCCGAGACAGGAGGGAGACGTCGGGCCGCCTAGAACGTTCCTAACCGGCCCGGAGATACCCGGGTCAGCAACGGACAGCGGGGCAGCACATGAGGGTGTCGGATGGGCAGGAATTGGCTGAGGTCGGCTTGTGCGTAGGCGTGGCGGGCTGCGGCTACTGGGGATCGAACCATCTCAGGGTTCTCCAGTCGGTTCCGGGGGTTAGAGAGGTCATGGCGATCGACCAAGATTCGCGGATTCTGGCCGAGACGGTCGAGCGCCATCCCTTCATCAACACGTCAGGATCAGTCGAGGAGGCCCTCGAACAAGTCGACGCGTTGATTATCGCAACCCCACCCAGCTCCCACGCTTCCTTGGCAGTGGCCGCACTGGAGGCTGGTGTCCACGTGATGCCCGAGAAGCCCCTGGCCACCTCAGTGGCCGAGGCTCGACAGGTGGTCGAGCTCGCCGACTCGACCGGCCTGGTCCTCATGTGCGGACACACCTTCGAGTACAACTCGGCAGTCTGGAGGCTCCGTGACCTCATTCAGTCCGGTGAGCTCGGGCAGATCTACCACGTCGACGCCGCTCGGCTGAACCTCGGGCTCTATCGAGACGACGTCAACGTGATCTGGGACCTCGCGCCCCATGACATCTCGATCGTCAACTACCTGTTCGACAGTCAACCGACCACTATTCGAGCCTGGGCCACACCCCATGCCCACCAGGATCTCGAGGACCTGGCGTGCCTCCAGCTCCACTACAGCGATATCGACGTTTCAGCCCAGATCCACGTCAGCTGGCTCGATCCGCACAAGGTCAGGCGAGTCACGGTCATCGGCTCCGAGAAGATGGCGGTGTTCAACGACATGGCCGTCGACGAGCGAATCCGGGTTTATGACAAGGGCGTCGCCTTCGGGGTCAACAACGACGGGACAGCGGCGTATCGTCACGGAGGCATCGAGTCCCCGTTCATCGCATTCGAAGAGCCCTTGATGGTCGAGGACCGACAGTTCGTGCGCTCGATCATCACCGGCGAGACCCCGCCTTCGGATGGACGGTCAGGCTTGGCGGTCGTTAAGGCACTCGCAGCGGCCGAGCAGTCGCTGCGGCTCGGGCGACCGGTGGACCTCGTGGATACGGCGCTGAAGGTCGCTGTGGCATGAGCGAAACCGTGCCTGCGGGCGACCTCGAACCGGTGCCCTTCTACCAACTCAGGAACGTCCACGCCGACCTCCGGGATGCGTTCGTCGCGTCGTTGGACGAGGTGCTGGAGGGAGACGCCTTCATCGGGGGCCCGTGGGTCGAAGCGTTCGAGGCTTCGTGGGCCGACTACTGTGGAGTGGCCCACTCAGTCGGTGTTGCCAACGGCACCGACGCCATCGAGCTCGTCCTTCGAGCCCTCGGACTCGGGGCCGGTGACGAGGTCATCGTCCCAACCAACACGTTCGTGGCCACCGCCGAAGCCGTGGTTGCCGTCGGGGCCACTCCCCGGTTCGTCGACGTCGATCCGGGGACCCTCCTACTCGACGCCGATACCGTCCGGGCGGCCATCGGGCCCAGAACCGCAGCGGTGATGGCGGTCCATCTCTATGGCCAACCCGTCGATGTGGCCAAGATCCGGAAGGTCACCGATCCCCGTGGCATCCCGGTTGTGGAGGACGCGGCCCAGGCCCACGGAGCCAGTCACTCTGGGGTTCGGGCGGGCGGACTTGGAGTGGCCGGGTGCTTCAGCTTCTACCCAGGCAAGAACCTGGGGGCGTTGGGTGATGGGGGAGCGGTGACCACCAGCGATCGGGCCCTAGCCGACAATGTCAGGATTCTGGCCAACCACGGCCGGGGGGCCGGCCACCACGATCATGTGACCGTGGGACGCAACAGTCGCCTCGACGGCTTGCAGGCCGCCTTCCTGAGCCAGAAACTGCCCCTGCTCGATGGCTGGAACCAGGCCAGGACCGAAGTTTTCGAACGCTATCGGTGCCGGCTCGCAGATCGGCCGGTTGACGTCATCCCTCAGGACCGAGCCGCTCGGTCGGTTCATCACGTCATGGTGGTCCGGGTCCCCGAACGGGAGGAATTCCGCCGGCTGCTGAGCATGCACGGAGTAGCAACCTCGGTGCACTACCCGATCGCCTGCCATCGACAGCCGGCATTCCAGGAACACGATCCTGGCTACCTGCCCTTCGCCGAACGGGCCGCCAGCCGCGTCGTCTCGCTACCCATGTTCCCCGACCTGACCGAGCGACAAGTCGATCAAGTGTGTGAGGTTGTCGACGCCAGTCTCACCCTCCTCGGTGTTGGCTCATGAGGGTAGGAGTCTACGGACTCGGCTACGTCGGCTCGGTGACGGCCTCGCTGCTTGCCGAAGCTGGTCACGCCGTGTGGGGCATCGACATCGACCCCGGCAAGGTAGCCAAGGTGGGGGCAGGTCAGGCCCCGGTCGTCGAGCCCGGTCTCGACGACATCCTGACCAAGGTCGTAGGCGAAGGGCGGCTCCAAGCTGTCGTTGCCGGGCGCGACGAGATCCCTGATCTCGAGGTACATGTGGTGTGTGTAGGAACTCCGTCGCTGACGAACGGTTCTCTCGACACCGGCCATGTCGTGGCCGTGGCTGGCGACATCGGCGTGCGCTTGGCCCACGGGCCGCGCCGCCAGGTCATCGTGTTCCGCTCCACGATGTTGCCCGGCACCGCCGATGTCCAACTGGTCGGGCTGCTCGAGACCTCGTCGGGATTGGTGGCCGGACAGGACTTCGGGGTCGCCGTGTGTCCGGAGTTCATGCGGGAAACCACGGCGGTCGCCGACTTCAACGATCCTCCCTTCACCGTGATCGGGGCCGACGACGACTGGGTCAGTGATGTCGTGGCCGAGCTGTTTGCCTTTCTGCACGCGCCGATCCGCCGGGTCGATTTGGCAACGGCGGAGACCATCAAGTACGCGTGCAACGCTTTCCATGCGGTGAAGGTGGCGTTCGCGAACGAGATCGGCCGGTTCGCCCGCTCAACTGGGGCTGATTCTCGTCGAGTGATGGAAGTCTTCTGTAGCGACGACCAGCTCAACATCTCGTCGGCTTACCTGCGGCCGGGATTCGCCTTCGGCGGCTCGTGTCTTCCCAAGGATCTGAGGGCCGTGGTTCACCGGGCCCGCTCGCTGGATCTGGATCTCCCCCTGCTCAGCAGCGTTCTACCGTCCAATGAGCAGCACCTCCGGCACGCCATCGGTCTGGTGCTGGAGCACGCCCCCCGCTCGGTCGGCTTGCTGGGCCTCTCCTTCAAAACCGGCACCGACGATCTCCGCGAGAGTCCGTACGTGATGCTGACCGAAGCCCTTCTCGGCAAGGGCATCGGTGTGCGGATCTGGGATCCCGACCTCCAGACCGACCGACTAATTGGTGGCAACCTGAGCTTCATCGAGCAGCGACTCCCGCATCTGGCCCGACTGTTGCGCCCTCTCCCCGAGGCAGTGGTCGCCGGTTCCGATGTGGTCGTTCTCGGATCAGACGATCCCCGGGCCAGGACGGCCCTGCTCTCGGGATCGGATGCGGCCATCATCGATCTGGTCGGCCACCGCGACCTGGCGTTGGCTCCGAATGTCGTGGGGGTAGCGTGGTGACTGCTCCCCATGTGGTGATCCTCCTCGAGAACCTGCCCGTCACCCGCGACCGCCGCGTCTGGCGAGAGGCTTGTGCCCTTCGTGACGCCCGTTTCGCCGTGACAACGATCTGTCCTCGGAGTCCCGGTGAGCCGGCCTCTTTCGAGCGGGACGGCGTCGAGATCCGCACCTTCCCGACGGCCAGCGAACGGTCCCAGGTGATCGGTTTCGTTTGGGAGTACGCCGTGGCCTGGGCATGGATGCTCCGCCTTCTCCTGAAGGTTGGTCACGAGCGACGAATCGACGGGGTCCAAGCGTGCAACCCGCCAGATATCTTTTTTCTGCACGGGCTCCTGGCCCGGCTCAAAGGGGCGGCCTTCGTCTTCGACCAGCACGATCTGGCCCCCGAGCTCTACGAAACCCGCTTCGGCCGCCGGGGCCTGATCCATCGGATCCTGAGACTGTGTGAACGGCTGACCTATCGAGCGGCCGACCGGGTCGTCGCCACCAACGACTCCTACAAGGCGGCGGCCATTGAGCGGGGTCGGCTGCGACCCGACCGGGTCGTCGTTGTCCGGAACGGACCTGACCCCGACACCATGCGCCCCGGCCCAGTCGACGAGGATCTCAGGAGCGGTCGGGACCACCTGGTGGTATGGATGGGGAACATGGGACCCCAGGACGGCGTCGACGATGCCCTGCGAGCGGTTGCCTACCTGGTTCACGAGCTCGACCGCCACGACTGCTCGTTCGCCTTCATCGGCCAGGGTGAGGTGCTCGAGGATCTACGTCAGATGGCCTGCGATCTGGACATCGAGGCGTTCGTCACCTTCACCGGCTGGATCCCGGATCGCGACGCGTTTGCTCTCTTGTCGAGCGCCACAATCGGACTCAGCGCCGACCCTCCCGGACCACT
>JAAETH010000633.1 GCA_024228575.1 Actinomycetes bacterium | reverse complement strand
CGGTATCGGCGATGTAGATGGTGACGGGAAACCCGACGTCGCGGTCAGCGCCTACGGCGATGATGACGGCGGTGACGGCCGGGGGGCCGTGTATGTGTTGTTCCTGAATGCTGATGGCACTGTCAAAGGTGAGCAGAAGATCTCGTCCACTACCGGCAGCCTCATCCGCCCTCTCGACAACTCCGACTGGTTTGGTAGGTCGGTGGCCGGGATCGGCTTCTCGGGGTACTGCGCGTCTTCGGCGTCGCCGCGTCCCTGGTCGCCTTCGCTGAGTCCGGGGCCAGGGCGGGGGGTCTCACCCCGACCACTGACCCGGGCGGGCCCTCCGTCCCGCCCGAAGGTCATCGCCTGTGGCGCCAACTGCTACATCGACGATCCCGTCACCATCCACATCACCAACACCAGCCACCGACTGCCCGAAGTAGTCGTTGTCATCGAGGGGGCCCGTGAGCCCACCGGTAGTAGACGAAATCTTCTGCTCAGCCTTCACCGTGCCATCAACATTCAACAGCAACACATACACAGCACCCCGGTAGGTGCCACCATCGTCATCGCCTGTGGCGCCAACTGCTACATCGACGATCCCGTCACCATCCACATCACCAACCCCAGCCACCGACTGCCCGAACAAGTCGGTGTTATCGAGGGGGCCCGTGAGCCCACCGGTAGTAGACGAAATCTTCTGCTCAGCCTTCACCGTGCCATCGGCGTTCAAGAACAACACATACACAGCACCCCGACCAGAACCGCCGTCATCGTCATAGAAGGCGCCGACCGCGATATCGACGATCCCGTCACCATCCAAATCACCGATCGACGCCGTCGAAACCCCGAAGTAGTCGGCGTCATCGAGAACGGCGGTCAACCCGCCAACCGTGTCGGAGATCTTCTGCTCGGAAGCCACCTTGCCGTCAGTCACGCCTGTGATCGGCGCATCCAAATAGTCGGGCTCACCATCCCAATCTGAGTCGAGGGCATCGCGAGGATCACCATCAGCGTTCGGATCCGCATTCTCTGACGCCGTTGGGGTGCCGTCACCGTCATCATCGGCATCCAAATAGTTCGGCGTCAGATCACCGTCGGTATCCGGACCGGGTGTGGTAGCAGGGTCACCGTCTAGGTCGGTGTTGGCGTCCTCCTCTAGATCACACAGACCATCCGAATCTGAATCTGAGCAGGACAAGTCGAGAATGTAGACCGCACCCCGACCATCGCCGCCGTCATCGTCGAGCTCTGCGCCAACCAGCAGGCCAATGGTTCCGTCGCCATCAAGGTCACCGATGCCGGTCACCGATCGGCCGAAGTAGTCAGTGTCGTCGAGGGGGCCGGTCAGACCGCCAGTGGTGGAGGAGATCTTCTGCTCACCCTTGACCGTGCCATTGGCATTCAACAACAACACATACACAGCACCCCGGTCGGTGCCACCATCATCATCACCATGGGCACCGACCGCGATATCGATGATCCCGTCACCATCTGAATCACCAAAACTGGCCACTGACACGCCGAACATGTCGACGTTG
>JAAETH010000632.1 GCA_024228575.1 Actinomycetes bacterium | reverse complement strand
GACGTGCTAGCCCGATGCCCAACCGAAACCGAGAAATACGTGGGCCTGGGATCAACCGTCGTCGTGGCCTCGGTGTTGGCCGCGATCTCGGGCACCATCGCCATGGCTACCGCTGCGGGTGGGGGCGACCAACTCGGTTCATGGATGGCACGCCTCGCAGTTATCGGGGTTGGCTACGGGGCGGTGGTGTTCGCCGTCGACCGGTTCTTGGTGTCGGCCCCGCTGAACCCGGTAGCAGACGAACCCACCCGGCGATGGACCGAGATCGCCTCCACCTTGGCTGGTGCTGCCCCCCGGCTGGCCTTGGCTGTCCTGATGGCGTTTCTTATGGCCGAACCACTGCTACTGGTCACGTTCCGCCAAGAGATCAACACCCGGATCGCTGACACCCACACCGAGCGGGTCACTGCCGCCACCAACACCATCAACTCAGCAGTTGACACCGAACTAGCCCGGATCGATGCCCGGATCGATGTGCTGTCCGCTTCCGACCCGGCCCTGACAGCATCCGTGGCCACTGTCCAAGAACTAGACAACGAGATCGGTGACGCTACTCGCACGGTGGCTGAGCTACGGGCCCAGCTCCGCAACGAGGTCGCAGGCCTCACCACTGGTTCAGCCACCGGCCGCCCCGGCGACGGCCCCGTAGCCGACGAGCTCCGAGCCGAAATCGAACTAGCCGAAATCACGTTGGCCGCTCTGACCGGCCGCCAAAACCGGGCCACCTCCCAAGCCGACACCCTCCAAACCACAGCCACCGCCACCGCTGCCAGTGCCGCTACCGAACTGGGTGCGCTCAACGAGCAACGTCGAGCAGTGACTGCGGAGCGGCTGGTTGACATCGGAACCGCTGGGCGACAGGCGGCGGCCTCGGACGGGATCCTGGCCCGGATCGAAGCATTGGAATGGCTTGCTCGGTCCAGCCCAACCGCGGGGCTGGTGGTGTGGATGCTGCGGGGCTGGCTGCTGGTCCTCGACTCACTCCCCGTCCTGGCCAAAGTCGTCATGTCACTACGCCGACGCCGCCCCTACGACGAACTACTAGCCGCCG
>JAAETH010000631.1 GCA_024228575.1 Actinomycetes bacterium | reverse complement strand
GGGGTTCGATGCAGAACTCGCCACCCCAGACCAGAAGATCGCCCTCGCCATCCGCGACCAAACCTGCCGGTGGAAACGCTGCAGCCGCGAAGGCTCACGATGTGAAGCCCACCACCTCAAACACCGAGAACACGCAGAACCCACAGACCTGTGCAACCTCGCCCTGCTATGCCCCTACCACCACGACCGACTACACCAACTCAAACTCCACCTCCGAATGGGCGAAACCGCCGACCACTGGCAACTCAAAGACATCCACGGACAAACCGTCGACCAATGGACCAAACCCACACCACCCTGGGCAAACCCTCCTGCCACCAGGACCGACAGCCCCAAGACATCGCCGGTTGCGATCCAGCCCCTGTTGGGCCAGCGTCGCGAAGCAGGACTACCAGCCACCGCCTGATTGCGAGGCTGTCGGCACCACTCGGGACCACTCCTCGAGCGACACCGGCCGAGGAACCGGCTACAGGTATTGCCCGGTCTGGACTCGTTCGATAGCCCGCCCGCCCGTGGCATCGGACGACTCGTCGTTGCCGACGAGCGTGCGGATGAACACGATACGTTCGCCCTTCTTGCCAGAGATCTTGGCCCAGTCGTCGGGGTTGGTCGTATTCGGCAGGTCCTCGTGTTCGCGAAACTCCTGCTTGATCGATGCCAACATGTCGTCGAGCCCGATACCTTCGGTACCGCCCGCGATAGCCCTCTTGATGGCCAACTTCTTCGACCGGCGCACGATGTTCTCGATCATGGCTCCCGATGCGAAGTCCTTGAAGTACATGACCTCTTTGTCGCCGTTCTGATATGTGACCTCGAGGAACTGATTGGCCTCGTCCTCGCGGTACATCTCCTCGACGGCCTGCTCGATCATGACCCGCACCGCCTTGTGGCGGTCGCCACCACCCAGATCGATGATCTCGGTCTTGTCGATCGGCAGGTCGGTCGTGAGATAGGTCGAGAAGATGTTGATCGCTGCCGACTCGTCGGGGCGCTGGATCTTGATCTTCACATCGAGGCGTCCCGGACGAAGGATGGCAGGGTCGATGAGGTCTTCACGGTTCGATGCACCGATGACGATGACGTTCTGGAGCCCCTCGACACCGTCGATCTCGGCCAACAGCTGGGGCACAACGGTCGACTCCATGTCGGAGCTGATGCCGCTGCCCCGTGTGCGGAACAGCGATTCCATCTCGTCGAAGAACACGATGACGGGCCAGCCCTCGCTGGCCTTCTCGCGCGCCCGGACGAAGATCTGTCGGATTTGACGCTCGGTCTCGCCTACGTACTTGTTCAGCAGTTCTGGGCCCTTGATGTTCAAGAAGAACGAACGGCCGTTGGTGCCGCCAGAAGCCGCAGCGACCTTCTTGGCCAGCGAGTTCGCGACCGCCTTTGCGATGAGGGTCTTGCCACAGCCGGGAGGCCCGTACAACAAGATGCCCTTCGGAGCGGGCAGGTCGAAGGTCTTGTACAGATCCTTGTGCAGGAAGGGCAGCTCGACTGCGTCGGTGATCTGCTCGATCTGATCCGCCAGGCCGCCGATGTCGTCGTATGAGACGTCGGGAACCTCTTCGAGGACAAGCTCCTCGACCTCTGCCTTTGGCAGCTTCTCGAGAGCGAGGTTGGCTCTTGTGTCGATCAGGAGACTGTCGCCCGACTTGATGTGTTCCTCCATGAGGCGGGTGCCGAGTTCGACAACCCTGTCCTCGTCCGCTCGGCCGACGACGACAGCCCTGGTTCGATCCTCGAGGACCTCTTTCAGGGTGACGATCTCGCCGGCGGTATCGGGGCGTCGGGCCATGACGATGTTGAACGACTCGTTCAGCACCACCTCGGCGCCGGCAGCGAGATCGTCTGCGGTGAGGTCTGGGTGAGCCGTGACCCTCATCTTGCGGCCATTGGCGTGAACGTCGACGGTGTCGTCGTCGTTCACGGAGATGAGGGTTCCGTATGCGGACGGCGGGTGGGTGAGCTTGTCGACCTCTTCGCGCAGGGCGGCGATGTGTTCGCGGGCCTCTCGCAGGGTGTAGGTCAACTTATCGTTCTGTGAGACCGCTTGGGCGAGCTGGCCCTTGGTCTCGAGCAGTCGCTCCTCGAGGGTACGAACCCGTTTGGGAGCATCGTGGAGACGGCTGCGCAGCAACACGACCTCCTCCTCGAGGGCTCGCAATTGGGCGCGCTGCGCGGCGTCGGTCGAGTCGCTCGATCCTCGGCCGTATTCGTCGCTGCTCGATGGCATCGGTCCTCCACTCGCTGCGATACGTCTGCCTTGCGCTCCAGTCGGCGACGATACACGCGAGTTGCACGGCGACCCCTGCACGAGCGAAGAACCTTTGGTGAAGGGCGGCCCGACCGATCTCCGATCGATCATCCTCGCCACAAACACGCCGACCACATCGCTCAACCGCTACATTGATCTTGACGACAAGCAGTCGACATGGAGTGTTGGCGGGTATCGTCGCGGTTGACGTGCGGTGTCCGTACAATGCTCATGAAATACCGCTGTGAGGCGGCCGAAGGAAGGCAATACCAGCGATGAAGGTTTGGATCGATCAGGACCTGTGCACGGGCGACGGGCTCTGCGAGGAAATCGCACCCGACGTGTTCACCTTGCTCGACGATGGGCTTGCCTATGTGAAGGAAGGCGAGAAGATCTACTCCGATCCGGGTGGCGCCGAGGGTCTCGGCTCGTTCCCTGACTCACAGCTCGACGCCGTCATCGAGTCGGCCGAGGAGTGCCCCGGCGAGTGCATCTTCATGGAAGCGGGCTAGAAGCCCCTGACCGTCGCCGGGCCCGTCGTATGACTTCGTGTTCTACAGACAGGGACTGGCCGGCAATGCCTGCCATGTGCCTCCGGGTGCCTGTTCGGCTCCAAAGGCGTCGACCTCGGCAGTCGTGACCGCATAGGCGGTATGTTCACCGTCTGGGGCGACCGCGAAGGCCACCCCAACGATCGCACCGTGGATGTCGACGACCGGTGCCCCAGAATCGCCGAGCCACAGGTCCGCTCCGAGTACGAGCACCTCGCGCTGCGTCTCGACCTCGTCGTAGAGGTCGCGTCCACTGGCCCTGAGCACGTCGCCGACCGTCGCCGGCGCGACGCGCAACGCGCCGCCACCCGGATGGCCGAACACCGCAGCCACGTCGCCGGCCTCGATGGTGGCCGGAACCAACGGCCTCCTGTCGAGTCCTTCGACCATCACCGCAGCCAGGTCGCGGTCTGCGTCGAAACCCACAATCACGCCCGAGTGGCGCTCACCGCCACCGTCGATGACCTTGACCTCGGTCGCTCCGGCCACGACATGAGCGTTGGTGATGACGATCCCATTCTCGGCGACGTAACCCGTGCCCTGTTGGATACGCGAGCACGCCGGGACGTGGATACGCACAACGGACTCCGCGACGATCGCCTGCGACCTGTCGTCGAGCGGGACCTCTGCGGGAGGCGGACCCGGCGCCGTCAGCTCGGGAGCTTCCTCGAAGACGGTTGGGAACGAACGCTCGCCGACGGCTTCGCGCAACGCCGAGAGTGCATCGGGGGGTTGGGGCAGCCGCTCGTCGATCGTGTTCGCGATGAACGAGCCTTCGATCTGGTCCGACGTCCAGCCGGGGACCTCGCCGAGGGTGGGAACCAGCAGCCAGAACATGACCAGCACGCCGACGGCACCGGCTATGGCACCAGCGGTGCGATCGGTGGGTCCGACACCAGTGGGCATCGACGATCGGAGCCTCTCCCCCAATTGCAGGCCGATGATCTGGCCGACTGCTGCGGCCGAGACAAGCACCACCAGCGCCGACAACAAGATCCAGGCATCGTCGACGTTCTCGAGCAGTCGGACCAGGACGGGAATGACGAGCAAGGCGACCGCTACGCCGAGGAGCAGGCCAATCCAGCCTGTAGCTCGTTCGACGAAACCCGCCCTGTAGCCGCCGAAACCCGCCGACAGGACGAACAACACGATCAATAGATCGAGCACGGTCACGGTGGAGCACTCATGAGGTCATCCTCGTGCACCCATCGTCAGGTGCCGAGGTATCGAGCGTGCGTCAGGAATCCGGTGTGAGCCACCATTCTATGATCGGGCCGAACTGCCTGCTTGTTCACGTACCAGCCGCGATGAAGCACCTCGGTTGTCTCGACCTGGGTGAACGATGAGTTGTCGAGCGCCTCGCGGAACCTGGTCACCTGCACGATCGACGGTGTGTAGGCCAGGATGATTCCGCCCGCAATGAGCCCGTCTTCGATGTGTTCGACGACATGCCAGGGTTCGGGCAGGTCGAGCACGATGCGATCGTATGGGCCACCGTCGATGCCCTGGTAGATCGAGCGCAGGTGAATGTCGTAGCGCTCGAGTGCCTTCTCGCCGAGGAAGTTGGAGACGTTCGTGTTTGCGACATCGGCGAAGTCGTCGCGGATCTCGTAGCCGGTGACGTGGGCGCCGGCGCGAAGCAGCGCCGTCGACAGGGCACCCGACCCGATGCCGCTCTCGAGAACCCGCGCCCCGGGAAAGATGTCGGCCAGGATGAGGATCGGACCAATGTCCTTTGGGTAGATGACCTGGGCCCCGCGGGGCATCTTCAGCACATGGTCGACGAGGGTCGGGCGCAACGCCAGATACTTTGCGTTCGAGGCCGTGCGCAGTTCGATGCCCTCGTCGCGACCGATGATCTCGTCGTGTGGGACGACACCGGCATGGCTTTGGAACTGGGTACCGGCCGCCAGGTTGATGAGGTAACGACGTTGCTTCGAGTCGACCAGGAGCACACGCTCGCCGTCGACAAAAGGGCGGTGGGCGCTAGGGGTATCGGTCAATTTGTCGGACGGCCTTTTCGATCTTCGAGAAGGTGGGCGATGTTCAGCGCCTCACCCGGCTCGAGGGCCTGGGTGAACACAACCTCACGTTTGCGCGTGCCGAGACGCGCCATGAACCGCAGACCGGCCACCAACAGACCGACGCCGAGCCAGACACCGTTGCCACCGGCTCCGCGCTTGAGGCCGGCATCGCCCAGGCGGCGGAACTGCTTCGTCGCCTGCTTGCTAACGAGCTTCTTCACCACTGATGAGTCCTAGGTTCGGCTTCAGACTCGCACGATCTCGACGATCGTCGTCTTCTTCTGGCCCTTCGAGCGCCCGATGACGAAGATCATGATCAACAGGGCGACGAGAGCGGCTGCGCCGGCCGCGGCCCCCACCTTCGACATGGTCTGAGCCTTGTCGTTGACGTCGCCGGTGAGCTGACGGACCTGCTGCTCGATGTCATCGCGGGTGATGCGGTCGGGTGTGTCGACGTTGGCATCTTGAGTCTTCTTGGACACTACGATTCCTCCTGCATTCCGGTCTCGGAATCGCCAACGATCGCACGTCCGGCAAGACCGATGATGATGCCCGCCACGACCAACATGATGAGGTAGGGGGCGAAAGACCAATTGCCGTCGAGAACACTTCCCGTCTGTGTCTGCAGAACCCTGAGCCCTGCCAACAGCAACAACACGAGCCCCATCGCCCAAAAGATCGAACCCGCCACGCCGAATGCGACGTAACGGCCGAGTCCCTTGAGCGGGCCGATGGTCTCTTGTTTTGCGTAGTCCTGGACGAGCTTGGCGAGTGCCTTCGCTTCGCCGACCAATCCGTCCTGTTCGTCGTTTGCCACGGCGCCAGCATGCCACGCGCGAAAGGCAATCAGGCACCCAACCCTCCACCAGTGTCGGTTTTGAGCCGGAATTCGATGATCTCGCGTGCGCCCGCGATGAAACGCGCCAACATCTCTGCCCTCTCGTCGAGGTGGTCGCAACACAAGAGGTCGTAGCGGTCCTGGGGTCCAATGGGTGCAATCTCGCCGAGTCGCCACACCGCTGCCGCGGCATCATCTGGCAGATCGACGGTCGCCGGCGTCAGCTGGAGACCCGCTTCGGCACCCAGCGCGAGTGTGCGTCGCGTCAGTGTCTTCAACCCTCGCACCCGTTTGGCCAGGTCGTCGGTGACGACGTGGTCGGGCACCCGATGTGGTTCGACGATCGCGCGTGGATATGGATCGTCGGCCACCCAGTCGGCAACCCGTATCCGCTCGGTTCCCTCACACAACAACCCCCACCGACCATCTGGAGTCTGAGCTGCCTTGCGGATTCTTGCGAGGCAGCCGACATCGTGGCGCACCTCTCCCCCGCCGACTTCGTGACCGCGCGCGATCAGGACTACACCGAACTCGGTGTCGTGGGCGAGGCAATGTGTCGTCAACTCGCGATAGCGAGGTTCGAACACCTGCAGGGGCATCAACGCTCCAGGCAACAGGACTCCCCCGAGGGGGAACATCGGAATCGTCTTGCCGTCAACGGTCATCGTCGGACAATCCCGCACCGGTCATCAACTCATCGAGAGACGCCCCGACCGTCACCTCGACGAGTTGCGCTGCGAGGTCTTCTTGCAGCTCGATTCCGAGTCTCGAGTTGAGTGGAATGCCATTCAGCAGCTGGGCGAACGTCACCGTGTTGCCGTCGAGAGTCTCGGCGAACCCGGTCAGAGCGTTCACGTTGTTCAGCAGGCCGGTCTTTGCATGGAGGCGGCCGGCGACGTCGGTGTCGACGAAGCGGTGACCCAACGTCCCAGATTCTGCTGCGACCGCTAGCCCCTGACCGAGTATCGAATCGGGCCCTTCCTGATCGAGCAAGGCGGCCAATGTGGCGCACGCGACCCGGTTGCCCCTGTCGAGGCCGGACCCGTCGACGATCACAAGGTCGGACACATCGATGCCACGTTCGCTTACAACCGTCTTGACGACCTCGGCCCCGGCCGACGTTTCGCCACGCTCGGACGTTCTGTAGCCGATTTCTTTCAGCAATGATTCGGCGGTGTTGTTGTCCGACTCGCGCAACATCTGCTGGACGATCTCGCCAACCGGAGCGCTCTCGACCGTGGCTATCGGCACCCCAGGGGCGGCGACGCCCCTGAGCAGACGGCCTTCGACGAACACTCCCGCTTCGGCCAGCAACCCCGTGAGGACCTGCCCGAAATAGATGGCCGGATCGTCGGCCTCAACTCGTGTCGGTTCCCACTGGATGAACCCATCGTTGACCGTCAGCGCTCCGATTGGACCCGAGTTGTGCTGCTCGACATAACGCTCGGGCCACGACTCGACATATCGAACCGTGTCGTAGCGGCTGTCGTCGACCAGAAGGTCACCCCTGACACGACGGACACCACTATCGACGATGGCATCGACCAGCTGGGCGATGTCGGTCAACAGCTGCGGTTGACGTCTATAGGCGTCGGCGTAGCGGCGCTCGGCGAGCATCGGGTCGCCACCGCCGATGACCCGGAGATCGCCGTCGAGGACTCCATCGTCATCGGGAACCGTGTCGGCCACAACGTCGGTCGAGAATCGAGTTTCGGCTCCGATGACGTCGAGCGCCGCGATGGCTGTCAGGACCTTCTGCACCGACGCCGGGATGAGCGCCTCATCGGTACCTACTGCGATTGTTGTGGTCTGGTCGACGTTCACGACGAGGCACGCGGGTTCGGGATAGTCGGCGACGATCGATCCCGACGTAGCCTGGACGTGGCGCTCACGAACCGGAACAGCAAGACGTCCGGCCACCCTTCGTACCGTCAACAACCGGCCATCGATATCGACGGTCTCTGCGCTGGTGCCGGCTGCGAGGTTCTGGACGATGTTTGTCGACGCTGCAAGGTCGGCCTTGTTGGCGCGATCGCGCGCTTCGATGAGCTGTGGTACCGGAGCGACCAACAACGCCACGACGACAGCGATACCAAACGTGTAGGCGACGCCATGTATCCACGGTTTGTGCACCCGCCCATGGTGCCACGGTGGGCGAGGCCAACTGCGCCGCACGCCATGCGAGGCTTCCCCCATGCCATTGACGTGGTTGGCCCACCAGACGCCGGTCGTTCCGTTGAAGCTCGCCAAACCTCACCTGTTCGATGCGACCGCGCTGTGTGTCGGGTCGATGATGCCCGACCTGATGTACTCGTTCAGCGCCTATGTGAACATCGACACCCACCGCTGGCCCTCCGCGTACACATACGGAGTGCCGCTGGCGGTGACGGTCGCCTATGCAGTTCGTTTCATATTGGCGCCTCACCTCGCTCCTCGGCTACCCGACCTCGGATCGATGAGGTTGCGGTCCTACGCGGTATTGGCCGATCGATTCCCAAACGTCGTGGTGACGATGATCTCCGCATCGCTCGGCATCACCAGTCACCTGCTGCTCGATACGTTCACACACCCGAACGGCCCAGGCGTTCGGTGGTTGGGGTACGCCGACGTGTCCATCGAGTTCGCCGGTCACACCGAGCCACTCGCAGGAGTGTTCCAGCTCGTCGGTCACACATTCGGGTCGCTGTTCGGGCTCTGGTTGTTCTGGCACGTCGGCAAGCGGCGTCTACTGGAGCGCTGGTACGGCGAGCACGCCGTCACCGCGGCCCGTGCCATCGATCCAGCACCCTTGGCGCGGACAGTGGTACCCGCATACATCGTCGTCGGTTTCGCTCTCGGTCTTTGGTGGGGTTGGAATGGTGAAATGGTCGAGCTGATCCAGCGCCCCTTTGTGGGGCTACTCGCCGGCTCCACCGCCGCCGGGGTGGTGGCGTACCCTCGGCGCCGTGAGGACGCTGAGGCAGAGACTTGACACCACCGCCTGGGAGATAACTTCGCGATTCCTGCCGAGCCTGCTGGGCCCGACTCGGCCCGATTGGGTGGCGAGGCGTCTCGGAACCGAATTGGCTCGCATCGAGCAGCAGGTCGTCGACGATCCTTCCCACATCATCTTGTCCGAGACGTCTTCTGGTTCACAGAACGGCGAGGATGGCATCATCGCCGAGATATTTGGGCGTATCGGTCCCTCCGGCCGCACGTTCATCGAGTTCGGGGCGGCAGACGGATCCGAGAACTGCACCACCGCATTGGTCGACCAGGGCTGGTCTGGTGTGTGGATCGAGGGAGACCCTGATCTGGCCGCCGAGGCAAGGCAGCTGGTCGGTTCACGTCCCGTCGAGGTGCTCAACGCTTTCGTCGACCGAGACAACATCGTCGACCTGCTGAAAGAGAGCGGGGCATCACCGGAGCCCGATCTACTCGTCGTCGACATAGACGGCAACGATGCCGATGTGTTGCTCCGAGTGCTCGGCTCGTTTCGCCCGCGGGTGCTGGTGGTCGAGTACAACGCGATCGTCGGACCGAGATCACACTGGACCATGCCGTACGACCCGACCCACACGTGGGACGAGAACTGGCGCCACGGAGCCGGCCTCGCCGCTCTCGAGAACATCTGTTCGCGGGCCGAAATGGTGCTCGTGGGATGTGACAGTCGTGGGGTCAACTCGTTCTTCGTCACCGAGTCCGAGGCTGCCCATTTCACCAGTCGACCGGTTCACGACCACTGGGTGCCTCCTCGATATCATCTTCCCTACGGTCACCCGCGCACAAGAACCGTCCCGTTCACCAGCCCGCCGCTGGGAGACTCCGATGCGGCATCGATCACCTTTGCGGTCGAACCAATATCGCTCGCCGACGTCGCCGGCAGAACATGTGTTGGGCTTGCGACCGTGACCAACGGCGGCAACGTCGACATCGGAGAGTCGCGTGACAATCCGACGAGGCTTGCCCACTACTGGACCGATGCCAGAGGGCACTGGGTTCAGGACGAACCCGAACGGTCGATCCAGCCCTGGCGAGCGGGTCCCGGCTCGTCGGCCGAGCTCGTCTTGGTCGCCAGGGCACCACAAGAACCGGGCGAATTCACCCTCCACGCCGCACTGGTACAAGAGGAGGTCCGCTGGCTCGAGCCCCGGCTCGAGGTCGCAACGATCAGAACCTAGTGCGGTGCCTCAACGGTGCTGGACGTAGCGCCACATGGCATCGAGGGCGGTGACGGCCCGATTCGCCGAGGTGTAACAAACCCTGCCCGTCGCCCTGACGGTCGCGGGACCCGGGTTGTCTGGGTTGGACATGGCCAACTCGGTCGCGGTGAGAATTGGTTTCCCGGTTTCTGTGCTGATCTGGGCGGCAGCCTCGGCGTAGCGGGCGTCCTGGCGCTCGTGGAAGCCGACGATGCGCTCTATTCCATGGTCGGGATAGAACGATCCCGACTTCATGAACCCGGCCTGGTTCGCCTGAATACCCAAACCCAAGTAGACGATCGAGTCGATCGATTCGTGTTCTGCGATGAGGCGCATGACATCGGGGATGGTGTCGCGCTTCTCGCCACCCGCCAGATCGACCGGATTGCCCCGGCTCCACCGGGGCGGCAGGTGCTCATCGATCGCAGCGACAAGATCTTCGGGTAGGTCGGCCAGTTCGAGCGAGGACGAATAGATCGCGTCGGCGGTGACCACGCCCCAGCCGCCTGCCGTCGTCAACACACAGGTTCGAGGGCCTGCGGGCAGTGGTTGTGTGGCGAACGTCGCCGCGATCTCGTACGCCGACTCGACGGTAGCGGCCCGAACAGCACCCGCCTGACGAACCATGCCGTCGAACACAGCGTCGTCGGCTGCCAATGCGCCCGTATGGCTGGCGGCCGCCGACGCTCCGCCCTCGGTGGCACCGCCCTTCACCAGGACCAATGGCATGCGATC
>JAAETH010000630.1 GCA_024228575.1 Actinomycetes bacterium | reverse complement strand
TCGTTCATGTCGCCGTGGGTTGTGCGCCATGTTTGAGTCTTTGAGGTGTCGGATTCGCCCATGAATTGAGTCTATTGCATCAACCCGCCAGCCGACACACAAAACGGTACCTGACCTGCACACATTTCTGGAACAGCCTCTGAGGTGCTCACCGTGCCACACCCAACGGCACACAACCGGGCCTTCAAGATCAAAACCTCCAAGCACGCAATACCACAAATAGGCAATCGCTCAACACCAACAGGACCACTCGTCCCGGTTCGAACACCCGCCATCACCTGGCACCCTCACCACACCATCCCACCCCATGGTCAGGTTCGATCGAAGGCCGATGTGTGGAGGAGTGTTGTGGCTATCGAAGTTGCCTAGACCGAGCGTGGCGCTGCGGAGGTTCCACTTGAACGGCCAGAGGATGACATCACTCAGTTGTCCGGCCATTTGGCGGCTGCGACGGCGCTGCTGTTGTCGTAGATCTCTCAATACGACCAGTGTGAGGGTTGGAAGTCGTGAGATTGCCGGTCGGCGGCTCACTGGTTGTCTTGGAAGTGCGGTGACGATCTGCGCACGGCCCGCGAGGAAGGTGCGCACCGCACGCTCTCTCGACAACCTGCCATCGTTGGCTGCGGCGTTCGGTGCTGGCGAATTGTCCTATTCCAAGGTTCGTGCAGTCACCCGCATAGCACTGCCCGAAGACGAAGCCGAGTGGACCGAGACGAAGACTCTGATGCCACGACGGCATTCGAGTCACGGACCGTGTCACGCTGCACTAGCGAAGATGGCCTCGACAAGATCACCATCGCCGGTCCTGCCGATCAGATCGGCGTCATCTGGGCTTCCATCGACGTGATCGCGTCGCCCGTACTCGACGACGCTGTCGAGGGTGCCCGACACAGCCGTTCAGCAGTGTGTTCAGAACATGGCGGCATCGCAGCGATGCGTTTCGACGCACTCGACCAGATGGCCGAAAGAGTCATCGCCGCACACACCGACTGCCTCGACAGCGGGGCGGGTATGTATGGAGAGATCACCCTCGATGGGCGGCGGATCGCGCCAGAGGTAGCCAAACGGTGGGTGTGCAATATCACCTCTTCGGTGATCCTCGAGCACAAAGGTCATGTCCACGACGAGGGCAACAAGACCCTGAACCGGCGGCTGCGTCGAGCCCTTCACCGGCCCAGCAAGGGCATGTGTCGGTGAGAGGGCCCCGAGTGCGGGGCCACCCAATGGTCGCACGCACACCACATCTGGCACTGGGCAAACGGAGGGCCGACCGATCTCAACAACCTCGTCACCGTATGCAGCTTCCACCACCATCAAGTCCACGAATGCGGCTGGGATCTCACGCTCAACCACGATGTCACCACATGGACCAACCGCGACGGTGCTACCGGTCGGTAGACGAGCCGATCTGGGCAAGCGCACCACGATACGCCTCGCCATCCATGTGGGGCAGCAGACCCAGCAGGCTCTGCATATCACCGGACATCTTCAATCGGCCCTGCATGAACAGCGCCGACGGCGATCGCTCGGCCGACGCGAACACGAGGAAGTCGGGCCACTTCAGGGTGAAGGCGACGTCGGCCTGTTTCGAAGCACCTGTGGTGAGTTCGTCGAGCGTTCCCGCCACCCAGTTCTCGGTCCAGGTGACCTTGCCTTCCGGGGTCTTCTCGACCGCATAGCTGATCTGCGCTGTCTCGTTGCCCAACTCGATCGAGCCGAGAGCCCCGCGAACACTGTCGAACCACTCGACGGATCCAATGGCGGTCATGGGTGCACCTCAGTCGATGCCGGCAAACAGGTCGGTCTCAGGCAGTTCGGTTTCGACCCGCGACCGCATGAGCATGAACTCCTCGTAGGGATGAATCTCGTCCTGTACATGGTCGGGCAGCCCGAACCAGAACGGTGACGTCGGGTCGATCTGGGTCTCGTGAGCCAGCAGAGCCCGCCTCCGAATCGAGTTGTCAACCTCGATGACCGTGGTGATCTTGTCGTCCTGGCCGGGGCGCTCGAACCACTTCTCGTCGAAGGGCGACTCGAGTCCGAGCTCGCCGAACTTCTCGTGCACGAGCACCATCCGCTTG
>JAAETH010000629.1 GCA_024228575.1 Actinomycetes bacterium | reverse complement strand
CCCAAGGCCAGGGCCTTGACGATGTCTGAGCCTCGCCGGACGCCCCCGTCGCACAAGATGTCGATCTGGCCCCCGACGGCCTGGGCTACCGGTTCGACCAGCTCGACAACCGAGGGAGCGCCGTCGAGCTGGCGGCCCCCATGGTTGGACAGGGCGATGCCGGCCACGCCTGCCTCGACCGCCAGGCGGGCATCGGCCACAGCCTGGATGCCCTCCAAGATGATGGGCCCGTCCCACACCGACTGGAGCCATTCGACATCACCCCACGACAGGGCGGGGTCGAACTGGGTGTTCACATAGTCGCTGAGGGTGACAGCCGATGAGCCATCGTCGGCTGGGTTGTTGGTGGCAACGCAGGCGAAGTTGATGGGGTCGTTGCGGAGGAAGTCGAGGGTCCACGCCGGGTGGATCAGCCCGTCGATTATGGTGTCGAGCCCAATCTTGGGGGGCAGCGTGTAGCCACGGCGGACATCGCGCTCACGCCGACCCAGCACCGCAGTGTCGACCGTCAGCATCAGTGCCTCGTAGCCTGCGGCGCTGGCCCGATCGACCAGATCATTGACCAGGCCGCGGTCCTTCCACGTGTAGACCTGGAACCACTTGGGTCCTTCCGAGACAGCCGCTACCTCCTCGATGGAGCGAGTTCCCATGGTCGACAAGGCGTACGGCACCCCAGCCCTGGCCGCGGCCCGAGCAACCGCCAGCTCTCCCTGAGGGTCGGCGATGCGGGTGAACCCAGTTGGCGAAAGGGCAAGCGGAAGGGGCACCGGCTGGCCCACCATGGTGGTCGTGGTGTCGATCTTGGCCACATCACGCAGGACCCGAGGGTTGAACCCGAGCCGGGCAAAGCCGGCCATATTGTCAGCCATGCTCCGCTCATCTTCGGCTCCACCGTCGATGTAGTCGAACACTCCTGACGGTAGGCGTCGCTTGGCCAGCCGGCGCAGGTCCTCCACATCGGCGGCCCGCGACAGGCGGCGGGTCACCGGGTCGAGCTCGATTGGTTTGAAACGCACCACCGAACGAACGGTCTCGATCATTCCCATGCCGCCAGTATTAACCTTGGTGCCGTGACTAGCGAGCCTCCACCCCCCGAGCCGGGCT
>JAAETH010000628.1 GCA_024228575.1 Actinomycetes bacterium | reverse complement strand
GGCGACGGTGAACATGCGGGTCGACTACTTCGAGCCGATCACAGGCCCTCGGTTCACGATCAAGGCTTCGGTTGAGCACCGCCGCAACCGGAATTGGCTGGTCTCCACCCAGATGTTCCAAGACGGCACCCTCGCTACCTATGCCCTGACCACCATGCGATCGCAGGACCCGATCGGCTAGCCAGCAATCTGGCCTCTATCTCACGAGCTCTACCTGGCCCACCTGCGTGGGCCGAAGAGCTAGCGTCCGTTGACGGCATAGCGGTCACCGCCGCCCCGTTTGGCCTGGTACATGGCCTCATCGGCCAGCCGTAGGAGCTCCTGCACATCTGACTGGTCCCCCGCGGGCCGATACGAGATCCCGAGACTGCAACTGATGTTGGGGTCGATGGCCCCGATCCGATCCACGACCTTGTCCGCCGTGGTCCGAGTTCGTTGACCGAACGACCGCCCGGCGGCATAGACGACAAACTCGTCACCGCCTAGTCGGCTCACCAGGTCACCGTGGCGAAAGCTGTTCCGAAGGGCCTTTGCCACCCCGGCCAGCATTGCGTCGCCGGCTTCATGGCCCCGCTCGTCGTTGATGCTCTTGAAGCCGTCGAGATCGACGAAGAACAATGTCGCCTCTTCGTCTCGCGGTCGCTGTCTGGCCGCGTCGATCAGACCCTGGCGGTTCAGCAGGCCAGTCAGATGATCGGTGGTGGCCAGCGTTCGGGCGTACTCGAGCTCGAAGCTCGCCCCAGCCAGTCTTCGCCGGAAGTAGGCCCAGGCACCACCGGCCAGGGCCATGGCGGAACTGATAGCGACACCGATGGCCAATACTTGTGTCTGGGCCAACAGGCTGGCGGAGCTCCCGAACTCGGGATCGGCCCAAACCTCGAGTGACCACCGTTGGGAGGCCGTGACTATCTGACGCTGCTCGTAGAATTCCATCGACTCGGGCTTCGGCTCTGAGGTGCC
>JAAETH010000627.1 GCA_024228575.1 Actinomycetes bacterium | reverse complement strand
CCTCGGCAGGTCCCGACCTCACGAACCAGTGCAGATCAGGACCGACTGGTTCATCGAGTCCTCCAGAATCGATCGAGCGAGGGAGAGACCGCTGTGACCATCGACCGCTTCAACGACGGTTTCCGTACGTCGAAGCCTGGCGTCAATTCCAACGCCTGGCCCCCGACCGCGCTGAGGTGGGCCGAGTGTGACCGAACACCTGCTCGAACTTCAAGCTCGATAGCACCCCATACCCACAAATCGCAGAGTGACCCTCGCTAATCGAAGCGGATCGAGAACACGGCACCCGTGCCCGGTTCGTTTCCGGCCTCGATGGTCCAGCCGTGGCTCTCGACCACCCATGCGACCAGGGCCAAACCAAGGCCGTGTCCAGATGACTCGGTTCGGGACGCGAAGCGGTCGAACAGGGTCGCCCGCATAGTCGGGCCGATTCCCGGGCCCGAATCCGACACCACCAGCTCACCATCGCCAAGCCGGATACGAACAGGGTGCTCCACGTCGGCACCGCCGTGTTTCACAGCGTTCTGAATCAGGTTGTCCAGCGCGCGCTCGACCAGACCGGGGTCGGCATCGACCGTCACCGGATCGAGGGCCATCTCGACGTCGGGGCGATCGTCGACGAGGCTCTCGACGAGCAGGTCGAGGCGCACCGGCCGGCGATGGATCGGTAGGGCACCCGCCTCCATTCGCGCGAGCGTCAGGAGGTCGTCGGTCATCGTGCCCGCCTCGACCGAGATAGCGGCGATTCGTTCGAGAGCCGGGGCCGGCGAACCCTGGGGTCCGAGTGCACGTTCGGCTGTCGCCCGGATGGCGGCGAGCGGGTTGCGCAGTTCATGGGCCGCGTCGGCCAGGAACCGCTCCTGCTGTCCGATCGCTGCGGCGGCCGGCTTGATGGCCCTGCCTGCAATCCACCACGCGGTGGCGACGGCGACACCCGACATGATGAGAACAGCGAGAAGCAGTCGTCGGCGCAACTCCTGATGTGCCTCGTCGACCGGCCTTCGGTCGACGGCCACGACAGCGGCGCCCCTGACGATCGATCCGTCCCTGATCGGCACGGTTCGCAACAGGTGCTCGGGTGCCCAATCGGCGCTGAACGTCGACCCGCCGCCGGTCGCGATCACAGCGGACAACAACTCGAGGACATCGTCCTCTGGTACATCGAAGGGCAGCGATGAGCCGTAGAGCACGACCCCTGGCGGCGCCACGCCGTCCTCCCTGGCGCTCACGAGAACGAACCTGCGCCGGGCTTCTCGAACGAGGTCTGCCGGTGGATCATCGAGGATGGCAGCGACCAGATCCGGATCGTTGTCCACATCGAACTGGGTGTACAGAGCTCGACGCTCTTCAGCAGCGAGAGAGCGCACAACAGCCCCGAGCCGCACCGATAGTTCCCGGCGCGTCAAGCTGGCGAACTCATCGACGTAGGTGTCGAGTCCGGGGAGATCGGCGAGGGTGAAGATCGGTCGAGAAGCCAACGCTGCCGCGACGCCTGGAAGACCCTGCCGGTCCGGGACGACCAGCTCGCCCGATTCGAAACCGGTGATCGCCCCCACGGTCTCGGTGGCGCGAAACAGCGCGCTGTCGAGTTGTTCGTCGCGCAGTCTGCGGTCGGCCCCGATGACAAGAAATGACAGGGCGACGAGCGCCACGATCGCCAGCCCGGCGATGAGCGCAGTCAGCTTCAGCCGCAGCGAACCCAGGGCCGACGCGGCTGGGCCCTCGACGTCAGCCACCGGGCTCTTCCAGCACGTAACCGACCTTTGGTACGGTGCGGATCGGGCTCGGCTTGCCGAGCTTGCGCCTCAGCCCCGCTATATGAACATCGACGGTGTTCGACATCGGGTCGTAGTTCTCGTCCCAGCAGTGCTCGATCAGATCGGTCCTCGAAACCACGGAGCCGGCCCTGCTGGCCAGCAGATCGAGAACCGCTCTCTCCTTCGTGGTCAGGGGGACGAGCACGCCGGCGCGGGTCACCTCGGCACGCGACCGATCGATCACGATGTCTGCGACGTGAACCATCGAAGGGGCCGTCTCACGGCTTCGGCGACACAAGGCGGTGACCCTGGCGACCAGCTCGGCCATCGCGAAGGGTTTGACCAGATAGTCATCGCCGCCGGCCTCGAAACCCGCAACCCTGTCCTGGACCGAGTCGCGAGCGGTCAAGAAGAGAACGGGAACCGAATCGCCTGTCGATCGCCTCTGCGACACCAAGTCCACGGCATCACCACCCGGCAGGGTCCGGTCGAAGACGCAGCAGTCGTAGTCGTTCACATCGAGGGAGAAGACAGCGTCATCGATGTCGTCGACCGCATCCACAGCGAACCCGGACGCGCGCAACTCGCCCTCGACGGCCTCCCTGATGGCGATGTCGTCCTCGACGACCAGAACTCTCACAAGGCTCCCGTCGGCACCCGGACACGACCGATTCAGCGGTCGGCGGGGCGGCACTCCCTGGCGAGCATCAGGAGTGTCCGATCGTCGATCGTGGCGGCGGTGACAGTTCCGAGCGGTGGGAACTCGTCGAAAGCAGGCCGCTCACCCGACGCAGCGACCGAATCGTCGACGAATTGGTGAGCGATGACCACCAGATCGCGGTCGATGTCTCGTCGGGCGGGACTGTCGAGATCGCCCAATCGCCGGCGCCTGGCGACCTCGACCATGGCCTCATCGCACGACACCGGGTACACGACCGACGACTGTCGTTTCATACGTTTCATGTCAGAACCTCCAGGGGTGTTGCGGACGGTGAGATGACATCGGGCCCGACGCCGAGGGCGCTGGAACACACGCCGGTCAGGTAGTCGCGGAAGTCGGTGGTGACCGGCAGATTCCCGGCCTGATCGAGGGCCGCCAAATCGGGGGCCTCACCATGATGTCCACCGGCCACGGCCGACCCCAACACCAGGCCGACCGAAGCGGCGCCGTGATCTGTCCCACTGCCGTTGAAGGCGACCCTTCTGCCGAACTCGGTCCACACCATCACGACCACCTTCTCCCGGTTCTCGCCGAGGCGGTCGTGGAACGCAGAAAGTGCATCATCGAGCAAGGTGAGCAGGTCTGGGTGTGACGCCAGCTGGTTGGCGTGAGTGTCGAACCCACCGTGGCTGACGTTGAAGATACGAGTCCCGAGATCTGCGTTGACCACGTCGGCGACCACCTCGAGACTGCGGCTGATCTCGCCGGTGTTGGCACGGCCGGACCCACCCCGACCCTCCCCGTCCGGGCGTGCCGCATCTATGCGTTCGCCGACGTCCTTGAGTTGAAGATGGCTCGACACAACTTCACCGGCGAGGCCCTCGTAAGGGCCGTCGAGCATCGACTGGAGTCCGGCGACAAGGCCCGGATTGGCCTCGACGAACTCGGAGGTCCACGGCAGCTCGGTATCGATCGGGAGCGTGAACGGGCTCCACGATCTCCCCATCAGGGCCTGGCTGAAGCCCCCGACGCACACGCCCGTGAGCGGATCGGCTTGCTCGCCGGCGATCGCCTCGACCGCCCTTCCACCCCAGCCGTCGTACATCGTATTCCCGGTGTCGGCGGCGTTCCACATGTCGACGGCCTCGAAGTGACTCAGGGTTCCGTCCCGAATCCCGACACCGTGCACGACCGCCAGTTCGTCGACATCCCATCGCGATGCCAGATAGGGCATGGACGCGAGGCCCCAGGTGTCGTCGAGTTTCTCGATGTTGTCGGAGTCGACCACGCCTTCACCCCTCAACGAGCGATAGAGGGCGTCGGCGGTCGGGACGATGGTGTTCAGCCCGTCGTTGCCGCCGTCGAGGTGGATTGCGACGAGGACGGTATCGGTCGCCGTCACATCAGAAGCGGGGGCGGCCGTCGATGTCGTCGTGTCGCCGATGGTCGATCCGCCCGTGCCGGCGTCCGCCGACAACAGGGCCTGCTGCGAACTTCCCCCAGCCCTGCTCAGGGCTAGGGGCACGGCCACGGCCCCTCCTGTGATCGCTGCGGCGCCGATGAAGCGACGGCGACTGAATCGGTGATAGTCGGTCATGACAGGGTCACCTCCGGAGATGTGAATACAAGTGCGAATGTGGCCTTCACGGCGGCGGCGCTGGACCGCTCCGATCCAGCTGCTGTTTCGGCTGCCTTGAAGGTCGCTTCCGACCACTCGACAAGCCCGAACTGACGAATCATCCGTTCCGCCAACTCGTCCGGCGCCAGCGACCTCAGCTCCTCGGAAAGGTCGGTTTCCGCTTCGGCCACGATCGCCCCGAGAGCAGTTCCGGCGATGAGTCGACCGGCCGCCGTGTCCGTGGCGAGCCACCCCTCGTTGTGGGGCCAGCCGCCGACGTTGGGAGGTGCGCCCGGAACCTGCCCGAGCAATCGTGAAATCTCGAGCAACCCCGCGGCCCGCGCACGCATCTGTCCGGACGTGTCCTCGAAGGAGATGTCTCCGAGGTCTGGTACCGGCAGTTCGAAGTTTCGGAGCGTGCGAACCAGGGTCTCGACCGGTTGGGCCACCAATCCCGCCTTGACGTCGGAGGTGTAGAAGGCTTCGCTGCTCAGCATCGACGTCAGCAGGTCGGCAACACTCAGCCGCTCTGCGAACGATGCTGCGAGCTGATCGACGACCGTGTCGGGGGCGACGGTTCCCGCGTATCTGCTCCAGAACCGCCTGGCCACGAACCTGTGGCATTCGGGACGGTCGACGATTGCAGCGATGACATCTCGACCCGTCAGCTCCCCGGTCACCCCGAGGACGGTCTTCGTGCCGTAGTCGTGCAGAGCGGGGCGCAACTCGGTACCGACGGGCCTGAATCGCGCTGACGGATCGAGGGCCAGTCCGTAGCCGGTGAACGCCCTGCCGGCCTCGCCGACGTCTGACTGGGTGTAGCCGCCATCGACACCGAGTGAGAACAGCTCCATCAGTTCTCGGGCGAAGTTCTCGTTTGGCTGACCGACGATCGAGGTGTGCAGGTCGAGCCACAGGTTCATCGCTGCATCGTGGGACATCAGCTCGAGGAGGTCGTCGAAGCGGCCGGTGGCGTGCCTCCTGAGAGATACGAGCTGGTTTCGCAGGAGCGAGGGAAACCGAACCTTGGCGAACGACGTTGCGAAGTGGCCGTGCCAGAACCATGCAAGCCGTTCGAGGCCCGGCGCCGGTGAGGTCACCGCCAGGTGATACCACCACACCACGAAATCGGCACGGCTGTAGGCCTCGAGACCGTCGGTGCGGTGGGCGTCGCCGGCAGGAGGCGCTGTCGAAGGATCCAGAAGACCGGCAACCGTCGCCTCGATGCCCTCCTCGACCCCACGTTCGATGTCGGCGGGGGTTCCTCCCCACCCGGCTCTGCGCAGCAGATGGGAGATGTTCGCCGGGCTGCTTTCGACGTTCGTATTGACCATGCCGTCAACCGTGATGGCGAACACATGAAATTGGGATTAAGCAGCCTTGCGGGTCTAGTAGCTGCCTTCGGTGAACTCGATGTCGGCGCTGACCCTCGGCATACGCACCATCAACCCAGAAGTGGTCACCTCGACGGTCAAGCCATCGGGTCCGAGGATGTCCCACATGCGCGGCTCGGCTCCGACGATACGGAAGGCCGTGCGCTCGTTGGGGCTCTCGTCGAGCACTTCGACCCGTAGGTGCAGCGACCCGTCGATCCACTCGGCACGGCTCAATGCAACCGATGGGAAGTCGACGTCGACGACCTGAGGACACTTCTCGAGCGGTGCCGCCGAGAGGCCCTCCCACCGGCCCGGACCCGATGCCTCGGCAGCGGCGAGGAAGGCGTTGAACTGGCCCCTCGGATGAGGCTCGTCGAGTCCCATCCCCCACGTGAACTCGCCGAGGGAACGGTCCCAGGTGGGTTCGAACGACGCCTCGATGGCCGCGGCCAGTCGGTCCTCGAGATCGGCCATACCCCACTCGCGAGCGAGCAACAGCGACGAGCCGGCCCCCCGCCCCGCCCTCATCGGCAATGGAATGTCGCCATCGAACCCAGCGGATGCAGATGCCGCGTCGAACAGACGTCGAGCATCGTCGGGAACCTGTGGGGCCGAGTAGAACGCGGTCGTCAGTGCCGCAACGGCCGGCAGCCGGTGGTGAACGTCGAGTATCGGGTCGTAGTACAGCGTCGTGAGCTGTGGCGACTCCTCAGCATCGAGCCCCAGGTAGTGCTGACGGGCGTACTGCCACCAGGGCTCGAAGGCCTGGGTGTGGAAGCTGGTTCCGTGTCGGTTGTCGTGCAGCCTCAGACCGAGGCCGGCTCCAGCCAGTCAAAATGGCCAGACCTTTGTGTTCTCTCAATGGCAACCGACCGGAGCCGCCAACCATTGCTGCTCGAGGTGTGCGGCGATGCCGGAGTGAGTCCACGAGAACGAGTGCTCGCCATCGCGGATCATGTCGAAGGGCCGGTTCCAGCGATCGTCATCGGTAATCATCGAACGAATGCCCAGCAACACCAGGAGGAAACCCTTGTAGAAGAGCATGCCGTCTGCTCGCACGGGATCCATCTGGATACCCCACGGTTCGGTCCCGTTCGCTGTCCAGCCCGGTACGTCGTAGTCACCCCACAGCTCTGGGGGAATGAGCAGACGGTAGATGTCGGGGTAGTTTCCGCGCTCGGGGTCGTGTCCGAACTGGGTGAGCCAATCGGCAGCCGACCACCAGCCCGTGTGGCGTTCGATCAGCTGATCGAGAACGGCCACGTATCGCTCGGTCCACGCCGGGGTCCGATGAGCCATCAAGCCGAGCGCGTACGAGGAATCGACCAGATCGAACCGATGCCAGCTGGCCATCGGAGGGTCGGAACGGTCGTCCCAGTGCGGGTGAGGACGGCCCTGCTTGCTCCAGTCGTCGGGTGTGTTTGCCTTGCGGTCGAGGTACCGCAGCCACCCCAACGATCGCTCGGACAATGCCATCGGATGAAACTAGCGCGACATGGCCGCTACGGTTGAACCCTGGAGAGTGATGTAGATGACGAACATGTTGGATGGACTGCGCATCGTCGAAGGATCTGCCTTCGTCGCGGCACCGCTCGGTGGCATGACATTGGCCCAACTGGGCGCCGACGTCATACGTTTCGATGCCATAGGAGGCGGCCTCGACTATCAGCGATGGCCAGTCACCGACGAGGGTGTCAGCCTGTTTTGGGCCGGGTTGAACAAGGGCAAACGATCGATCCAGGTAGATCTGCGAAACCCTGAGGGCCGGGAGCTGATCATCGACCTGATCACCGCGCCTGGCGACGAAGGCGGCATGTTCCTCTCGAACTTCCCCGAGGGCGGATGGCTGTCGTATGAGACCTTGCGCGCCAAACGCGACGATCTCATCTACATGAACATCATCGGCAACCCCGACGAATCGACCGCAGTCGACTACACGGTCAACCCGTCGTCGGGATTCGCCATGGCCACGGGTCCGTCCGGCACGAACATGCCGACGAACCACGTGCTGCCCGCCTGGGACACCGCAACCGGCCTCACCACCGCCCTCGGGCTGCTGGCGGCCGAACGCCACCGCAGCCGAACCGGTCAGGGCCAGCTCGCAAAGATCTCGCTGACCGACGTCGCATTCGCCATGACGGCGAACCTCGGCTACATGGCCCAAGCCCAGCTGACCAAGAGGGACAGGGTTCCGGTCGGAAACGACCTGTACGGCGCTTTTGGACGAGACTTCGGCACCGCGGATGGGCGCAGGGTCATGGTCGTGGCGATAAGTGGGCGCCAATGGCGCAGCCTCGCCGAGGCGACCGAAATCGCCGACCACCTCCCCGCCATCGAGCAGGCCCTCGGCGTCGATCTCTCCCGCGAAGGTGATCGTTGGGATGCCCGCGATGCCGTGGCCGCATTCATCGCTCCGTTCATCGCCAGGCACACGCTCGAGGAACTGCGCGAGGTCTTCGACTCAAAAGGTGTGTGCTGGGGCCCGTACCAGACGTTCGTCCAGCTCGTGAACGAGGACCCGAGGTGCAGCGTCGAGAACCCGATGTTCTCCAAGATCGACCAGCCAGGCGTCGGCCGGATCCTCGCTCCGGGAACTCCGATCTCGTTCTCGAACGTGGATCGCACCAGGCCGGCCCCGGCGCCGCGCTTGGGCCAGCACACAGACGAGATCCTGCTCGACGTCATGGGCCTGTCCGGCACCGAGGTGGGACGGTTGCACGACGATGGTGTCGTGGCAGGAGACGCAGACTAGGAATACACGTGCCCGGCCCCTCGCGAAGGCGGACCATGACTGTCAAGATCAACGGTGTGCACCATCTGGCCGTGTGCACAAGAGACATCAAGGCCCAGATCGAGTTCTTCAGCGACGTACTCGGCGCCGAACTGGTTGCGTTGTACTGGATGCACGGCGTCGAGGGTGCCTGGCACGGGTTCGTGAAGCTGCACGACACGTCGTACCTCGCGTTCGTACAGACCGATGGTATGGCTGAAATCGAACCCGAGCTCGGCGTAACCCACGCTGGTTGGGCTGGCGGCGACGCCGCCGGGGGCACGATGCAACATGTCGCGTTCAATGTGGATAACGAAGAGGATCTGCTGACCCTGCGCGACCGCATCAGGTCGAGGGGCATCAATGTTTGGGGCCCCGTCGACCACGGCATGTGCAAGTCGATGTACTTCGCGGGTCTCGAGGACCTCACACTCGAGGTCGCTACCTCCGAGGCCCCCGTCGACGCCAGAGCCTGGATCGATCCCGAGGTCGTCGAACTGGCCGGAATCTCGCCAGACGAACTTGCCGCATTCACCTCACCGGCCCGATACGCGGGTGAGGGTGGGACGATTCCCCAACCCCCTGTCGACCCATCAAAACCCCACTCGCGGGGTATGTCGCCCGAGCGTTACCAACGTTCGCTCACCACACCCGACGACGTCATCTCACAACCGACCAGGTTCTCGAAGCCACCCGTCGAAGTCGACTGACAGACTGCGCACCCCTGGGAACGCAATAATGGAGCCATGGCTATGGTGCGGCCTTGGGCGAGCAGCTCAGGCGATGTTGCCGAAACTCATGGAGTCGACCCTCGCAAGGGTCTGACCCACGACGAGGTCGAGCAACGGCTTGTTCAACACGGCCCGAACGTGTTGCGGCGCACCGAACAACGCGGTCTCCTGCAGATCCTCTGGGGTCAGCTCCGAAGCATCATCGTGGCACTGCTGGCCGCTGCGGCCATCATCTCGATCATCACCGGCGACTACGTCGATGCCATCGCCGTGCTGGTGGTCGTCGCTCTCAATACGTGCATCGGCTTCTTCACCGAGGTTGATGCGCGCGACTCGATGGAGGCACTTCGGTCGCTCGGTTCTGTCGAGACGACGGTCAGGCGCGATGGTTCGCCGATGCGGGTCTCCGCCGAGTCGCTCGTACCTGGCGACGTGGTGATTCTCGACGGGGGCGACGTCGTGACAGCCGACCTCAGACTCACCGAAGCGTCGCGGATGCAGGCGGACGAGGCCGCGCTCACCGGCGAATCGTTGCCTGTGGCGAAATCGGTCGAACCGGTTTGTGAGGACAGTGTGCTGGCCGAACGCCCGAACATGGTCTTCAAGGGAACCGCCGTCACAAGGGGGACGGGTGAAGGTGTTGTGGTCGCCACAGGCATGGCAACCGAGCTGGGACAGATCTCACACCTCGTCTCGACCGCAACCGAACGAGAAACACCACTGCAACAGAACCTCGAGTCGCTCGGGCACCGTCTCGTCTGGGTGACACTTGTCGTCACCGCCCTGGTCGGCGTCGCCGGATTTGTTGCCGGCCGCGAACTGGCCGAGACGATCGAGACGGCGATTGCGCTGGCGATCGCGGCCGTGCCGGAAGGCCTGCCGATCGTGGCGACAATCGCCCTCGCCCGCGGCATGCATCGCATGGCCAAACACAAGGCCCTCATCGAGAATCTCCCGGCGGTCGAGACGCTCGGGTCCGTCGACATCATCTTGACCGACAAGACCGGGACCCTGACCGAGAACCGGATGGTCGTCGCATCGTTGTCGCTCACCGATCGACAGGTTGTGATCGACGGCGGCTTTTCCACGTCGGGCGAGTTCACCTCGAACGGCGAGCCGATCGAAGTCGCCGACGATCACAATCTGGAACTCGCCCTCCAACTCGGCGTGCTCTGCGGCAACGCGACCCTCGGTCGCGATCCGAGCTCCCCACAACACGTGGGCGACCCGATGGAGGTCGCTCTCCTGATGGCTGCAGCAAAAGGAGGTATCGATCAGCACTCGCTGACGTCGAGGTTGCCAGAGCTTCGCGAGGACGCATTTGATCCCGAGACCAAGCTGATGGCGACGTACCACCGCGCTGGTGGAGAAGTGGCAGTGGCGGTCAAGGGTGCCCCCGACTCCGCTCTGGAACGGTGCACACACGAACTCACCGATCGAGGTCCCCGTCCGCTCGACGCTGCGGGCCTGCAACGGTGGGCCGAGATCAACGAGAGCCTGGCCGCCGACGGACTTCGGGTCCTCGCCATCGCCACCAAGACGGTTGCATCGGCCGACGAGCCACCGTACGAGGACCTCACGATCGTGGCGTTGTGTGCGTTCTACGATCCGCCGCGCCTCGACGTGGCCGACGCGATCGACGACTGCGCCCGGGCCGGTGTGAGGCTCGTGATGCTCACCGGCGATCAGCCCACGACGGCGAGATTTGTGGGCAGATCGGTCGGCCTGGTCGATGACGACGCCATCGTGATTCACGGTCGCGACCTCACAGACCTGGCCGAGGAGCCGAATCGGGCTGCGGTTCTCGATGCATCGATCATCGCCCGCGTCTCACCCCAGCAGAAGCTCGACGTGCTCGATATGCACCAGCAGGCCGGCTCGATCGTCGCAATGGTCGGCGACGGTGTGAACGACGCACCGGCGCTGAAGAAGGCCGACATCGGTGTGTCCATGGGCATCCGGGGCACCCAGGTGGCTCAACAGGCCTCCGACATGGTCCTTCTCGACGACCGCCTGGGCACGATCGCCACGGCGATCCGTGAAGGACGGGTCATCTTCGACAACATCCGCTCATTTGTTGTCTACCTGCTGTCGTGCAACCTGTCCGAGATACTCGCAGTCGCGGCGGCCACCGCGATCAACCCCGATCTGACGCTCCTCCCCCTTCAGATCCTGTTCCTGAATCTGGTCACCGATGTGTTCCCCGCGCTGGCGCTCGGAGCCGGTAGGGGTGGCGCCAACCTGATGGACCGCAAACCCCGCGACCCAGAAGAGCAGGTGCTGACACGTCGCCACTGGATGCAACTGGCTTGGCACGCTGCGACCATCACCGCCGCTGCGCTCGGCGTCCTCCTCATCGCCGACAGAGCACTCGACCTGGCGCCCGCCGAGTCGGTTTCCCTGTCGTTCCTGACGCTTGCGTTCGCCCAGCTGTGGCACGTGTTCAACATGGCTGCGCCCGGATCGAGCCCGCTGAGGAACGAGGTCACCTCGAACCGGTGGATCTGGGGGGCGCTGGGCCTATGCACGATATTGCTGCTGGCCGCGACCTACGTGCCAGGGCTCGCCGGAATCCTCGACCTCAGCCGCCCCACGCCCGGCCAGTGGCTCCTCGTTCTCGGCTTCAGCCTGTTGCCCCTGATCTCCCTTGGGCAGCGCCTCGGCGTTTCTGGCGGGAGAGCTCGAGAGTCTTCGGGTTCAGCACGATGAACCACCACGTCTGACGAGCCGCTTGTTCCTGGTCGCGGGCAGGTAGACGGCTTCGATGTGAGATTTCGAGAATCGACCGAAGCCGAAATACTCGGCGTCGTAGTGCGGGTTCGTTCGATCGAGGGATCGATTGGAGAACGAAGTGAACCGTTTGAAGCTGGCTTTGGTGGTGGGATTCACAGTGTTGACCGCTGCGTGCGGCGGGTCGAGTTCCGCCCAGGGCGATGGGGCGACCTCCACAATCCCGGAACGGCCAGCGACGGCGGTCGACGAGTCCGAACAGAAGCCGCCGCCCCCGTCCGAGGTGTCCATTCCCGACGATGTCGAGTTCATCGGCGGGACTTCGCTCAGAAACGAAGTCGCCCAGGCGGTGGCACCGTGGCCAACCGAGTGGGACCGCAGCACGGTCGACCTGTCCGAGTTCCTTCTCGGCATCCCCAGATCCGACCCTCGTGACGTGATCCAGCCAATCGACCTGCCGAACTTCGAACCGATCAGCGAGGCCGATTGGTTGGACGAACGCGAACCCGGCGCTCTGGTACGTCTCGACGGTGAGGTCCGCTTCTACGCACTCTCGATCCTGACTCGGCACGAGATCGTCAACGACAACATCGGCGGGGTGCCGGTCGCGGTCACCTTCTGCCCACTCTGCAACACCGCCATCGCCTACGACAGAAGGGTCGGCGATGAGGTGCTGCGGTTCGGCGTGTCGGGTCTGCTCAGGAAGAGTGATCTGGTCATGTGGGACTTCGACACCACCTCGTTGTGGCAACAGATCACCGGCGAAGGGCTTGTCGGCCACTTCAGCGGGGTCAGGCTGGAGCCCGTGTCGACGGCGATCGTGTCGTTCGGTGAGGCGCTCGAAGCATTCCCCGATGCGCAGTCGCTCAGCCGAGATCAGGGCACCGGCATCGCCTACGGGCGCAATCCCTATTCTGACTACAGCTCGTCGGAGCGGCCCTTCCTGTTCGACGGAGAACTCGATCCCCGTTTCCCCGCCCTGTCGCGGGTCATCGGCCTCAGTACCGACGGTGTCGACAAGGCCTACCCGTTCTCGCTCGCCCAGCAGGAGGGTGCGATCAATGACGAGGTCGGGTCGACACCGGTGGTCGTGTTGTGGGGCGGAGACACTGCAGACGCCCTCGACACGACCGAGATCTCAGAGGGGCAGCCCGTTGGCACAGGCGCCGCCTACGACCGAAGGGTCGACGGGCAGACATTGACGTTCCTACCCGCGGGCGACGACCGTTTCACCGACGAGCAAACCGGGTCGACTTGGACCACCGTCGGCCACGCCGTCGACGGTCCGTTGGAAGGCTCCGAGCTCGAGGTGGTAACCCATCGAAACGAGTTCTGGTTCGCCTGGGCCGGCTTCTTCCCTGACGCCGCCGTGTACGAGTAGAAGTCGCCGATTTCTGGGCGAGGATGTTCGGACCCTATGCGGCTTCGTGGTCGTGTTTGGTTCGGTGGCATGGGGCACAGCGGAGTTCGATTTCGTCGGTGTGGGTGTGGTGGGTGTTTTCCCAGGGCGGGTTGTGGTCGTGGACCAGAAGCTCTCTACGGCCGCAATCGATGCAACCGCGGTCGCGTTCTTTGATGAGTCGTTTCTGTTGGGGGTTGGGGTGTCGTTGTCGTGTGGAGGTGTTGACGGGGTTGGATTCGGCGTCGTGGATGAGTAGCCGGATGAACGCGGTGTCGATGAGTCGGGCGACAGCTGACGCGGTTATCGGTGTTCCATCGTCGAGGGTGCAGCCATCGCCGCGGATGTGCAGGACGGCTTCGGAGTCGAGGTTTGCGTGTTTGGTTCCACCGTTTCCGTCGATGATGCGTTTGAGCGCGTCGTGT
>JAAETH010000626.1 GCA_024228575.1 Actinomycetes bacterium | reverse complement strand
CTTGACCGAGTAGAGGATCGGCAGCTGCCGGCCCTTCAACGGATCTTCCTCGTTCGAGAGGATCTGGTTCATCATCGTCACGATCGGATAACCGCCGGCGATCAGGATGCCGTGCTGGCGGTAGGTCGGGAAGTGCATGTCTCCGGGTCGCAACGCCCGTTGCTGGGCGCACCCAATCGCCTCCTCGCCGTAGGCCCTCATGTAGAACGAGATCTTCCCCTGGCGGTGGGCCCTCAACATGCGGGCATCGAACACACGCTGGAGCAACATGTCGCGAAGTCCCTGACGTTTGGCATCGGCCGTCAGGTCGGGAACCCACTCGCCCACAGCATGACCGTCGTCGTCGATCACCCGCACGAGCTGTTGGCGCATCAGGGCGATGCGCTCGACCTTCTCGTCGAGAGCGGGCTTGTGCATCTCGCCCGCCCCACAGATGAAACGAACCCTGTCGGCTGGATGATCCCCCCTGGCCGGCTCGGGAATCTGCAACCGGAGCCGACTCGAATCATTGTCCGGGATATCGCTCATGGGTCGAATGTGCCGTGCGCTCCACCCAATGTCAATCATCGACGGTGCAGGAGACGCTGATGAAGCAGGATCATTCTGCCCGAGAAGGCGAAACAGGAACACGACAACCACGACGATGACGGCATCGATCCAGCCACGGGCACGGCGTCCGTGGGCGGTGCTCAAACAGCGAGGTCCGCCACCGAGAAGGACGGTGTGATGCCGTCGAATGGCACCGACGACCAGAAGTCGAGTCTTTCCGAGTCGGGCCCAAGCTCGAGCCGGGTGGTCGGCTCGTCAGCGTCAGCGTCAAAAGCCATCGTCGGCCGGCTCTCGAGATCGTATGACGGCCAATGCGGCAGCCCGGCGTGGTTGGGATTGCCGGTTCTGGCGAACACCACCCACGTGTCCATCATCTGACGAGCGAGACCCGCCGGCCACTGGCCGTCGTACATCTCGGGATAGGCGTCGGCCGTTCCCAGCATCAGTCCGAGTTCGGCTGAGTGAGGGCATCCGTAGTCGAAATCGTGGTCTCGGGGGACGATCGGCTCCCAGTCGAATCGATACAGATAGGCAGGTGCCCGGCCAGCGGCGGTGTGCGCCTCTGCCTGGCGTAGAACGGGCTGCCGAAAGAAGCAGTCGTCGAGGCCGGCCAGGCCGAGTTGGACGGGAGACATGTCGGGTTCGAGTGTGCGAAGCAGGTCGACGAGTTCGGTTGACGATCTGCCCACCGGCAACGCCGGGCCTGCCATGACGTCGAGGATCAGTTCTGCTGTGACTTCTGGGCTGGCGAGAACCGGGTCGAGGTCGTACCAGTAGCGCGTCTCGTGAAGGGTGAACCCGAGCATGACCGGAACCTCGGTGTTGAGGCCCGACGCAGTGGAGCGCATGGGCGTCTCGGCAAAGACGTCACCGTCGTTGACGGGTCCGAAGACGACATCGCTTGTGAGGCCAGACGCCTCGGCGACCGCGACCGCAGCGTCGAGGAGTTGTTGCCAAGGGAGTTCCCGCAGCGAGCCAACGTCGATGCCGGCATCGGGGATTGTGCCGAGCGCGCTGGCAGCAATCCGGCGTGTGATCTCGCCAGCGAACTCTGGTCGTCGAATCGTCGACGCCACATTCGACTGCATGACGGCACGGTGAAACAGGCCACGGGAGCGAGGCATGCCAAGGAGTGCGCTGACGCTCATGCCTCCGGCAGACTCTCCGAACACGGTCACGTTGCCGGGGTCGCCCCCGAACGCAGCGATGTTGTCGCGAACCCACTGGAGGCCCGCAACCTGGTCGAGCAGGCCAGCGTTGCCTGAACCTGGGACAGCCGAGAGGTGGCCGAACCCGAAGACGTTCTGCCGGTACTCGAGACTGACCACCACGACATCGCCATGAGCGCTTAGCAAGTGGCCGAAGTACATGGGGTCCGCCGCGCTTTCCGCGAGCCAGCCACCGCCGTGGATCCAGACCATGACGGGACGGCTGGCGTGGTCACCAGCCGGTGTCCACACGTTCAACCACAGACAGTCTTCGCTAGCTATTGGGTAGAGGTGGAGTCGGTCGTTGGGAAATTGCGGCGGAGGAGCCCCGACAGATGAGGCGTCGAGCACGTCGGGGCCCCAGGTGGTGACAGGTTGTGGGGGTGCGAACCGCAGAACACCTTCAGCGGGTGCCGCGTAGGGCATGCCGAGGAAGGCCTCGACGCCAGATTCGAGTCGAACGCCGCGTGCGGTTCCGAGCGACGTGGTGGCTGTGGGTGCTGCCGTCATGAAGCTGCCGTTCTGCCGATCTGCCGATCTGCCGTTCTGTTGCCCGCTCGGCCGCCTGCCGAGGTGCCCGAATCTAGTTCACGGGCACTATCGCCGGCTCCTCAGGTGACGCCGGCATCGGTCCACCACGGCACGTCGCCGCGAACCCCGCCCGATTCCACCACATCACAAATCGTGACCGCGATCACCCAACACGCCGGCTCCTCATGGGCCGGGGACAAGTGCCGATGGAGAACGGTTCGCCGCCGAGGAGTCCCAGATGTTCAACACGATGGCCTTGCGTCGTTCGCTTCGTTCAATAGTGATCGTCGCGATGGTGGGCGTATTGGCGCTAACTCTCGGGCGAATGGACGAGAAGGACGCAGAGGCAACAATCCTCCTGCCACACGGCGGCCTCGTGCCGGAGGAACCCGAAATGGGGTTTCCGATCATCCACGGCAGCCGTTCGACCGGCCAGGACGGTGCTGTCGTACGCGGCGCCGATCAAGTCGGTCGCTACATCGTCGCCGGCGGCACGTTCAGCACCATAGAACTTCAGGATGGAACACTCCTCCAGCAGCCGTACTTCGCGGCGTTCGACATCGACACAAAAGAGATCGTCTGTCCGGGACAGTTCGTGTTCGACGGTGACGTGATGTCGATCGAAGCGGGCATAGGACCCACAGACGTCTTCGTCGGCGGCCGGTTCAAGAAGGTGATCGGAGCTGATGGTGTCGTTCGCACTCGCAACAAGGTGGCGCTCATCGATCTCGCTGATTGTTCGGTCGACACCGAGTTCGTGTCGATTGGAGCGAACGGGAAGATCACGGCACTAGAACGCCTCGGCAACCGGTTGTTCGTCGGCGGAGACTTCACAACCATCGGCGGGGCCGATGTGGAGACCATCGCCGAACTCGACGCAACAACCGGTGCAGTCCGTTCCGAATTCGACTTCCCCACCACCGACGAGGACTGGGGACGCGTGATGAGTATCGGTTCGACGAGTGATGGGACTCGCCTCGTGTTTGGCGGCCGATTCGGCACCATCAGTGGCAATGGCCGAACTGTGGACGCCCCCACCGCAATCATCGACATCTCAGATCCTGAGAACCCGCAACTCACCACACACGAGTCTTACGGATACATACCGAACGTCGGCTATGTCACCGATGTGTCGGTGTCGCCCGATGGATCGCTCATCGGCGTCGCTGGCGGCAAGGGGACAAGCGCCGACTACGTGTACCTCGTCGACGCCACGGACGGACGTAACCGCTATCGCTGGAACCACTACATGCGGGATTCGAGCTTCGCCATCGGTGTGTCCGACAGCGCCGTCTACGTCGGTGGTCATTTCTGCAAGATCGACTCCGGGCCCGGAGCGTCAGCCACCTTGAGCCCTCAAATGGGTTTCGACTCGTGCACCGGCCAACGGATGGCAGGAGGTGTGTGGAGGTCACAAATCGCCGCACTGTCACTCGCCGACGGCACACCGCTGAACTGGAACCCGGGCACTGACGCGTACATCGGGCACCGGGAACTCACCGTGACGACACGTGGGCTTCTCACCGGATTCGACGGCAATCGGGTAGCAGATCGCCGCGTTGGCTCGCTGGCCTTCTTCGACTTCGGCCCGGAAGCCGAAGACCAAACGCCCCCTTCGAGCGTGGAGTTCACCTCGCCGACAGCGGGAGCACACTTGGACAATCCTGCGATCATCACCGGCCGAGCGACCGACGACGTCGGGGTCGACTATGTCCGTATCGAAGTTCAAGAAGCCGGCGGAAAATGGGTGCAAGCCGACGGATCCCTGGGACAGACCCGTCACGAGATGATCGAGTTCGTCGACGGGAACGGCCGGTTCGAGCTTGAGCTGACCAGTCCCGCCGGCAGCTACGTCGTCTCCGCCACAGCGGTAGACCACTTCCTCAATGAGTCGCTCAACGTCAGCTCGCTGGCCTATGAGCAGACGGGCTTCGAACAGACCATACCCACGATCACAGTCGAGTCGGACAGGCTCTTCGGACGCGAGACCCGGGTCATCGTCGACGGAGTTGCCGAGGACAACTCGGTCGTGCAAGAGATCACCGCTGAAGCCCGTACGTCAGGCGGACGATGGGTCGCCGAAGGCGGCGTGATCGTCGACCAGCCGGTTTCCTATCCGGTCTCGATAGTCGCGAGAGCCCTCGGCAAACCCCGCGTGCGCTGGGCGGTCGACCTCGGTGGCTTCCTGCCACCCGACTTCTACACGGTGACAGTTACCGTCCACGACGCGTCGGGCAACTCGGCGACCGCCTCTTCCACGGTCGAGGTCGCTGACCGCGACCCCTTTGAATTGGTCGCAGCGTTGGCGGGGCAGACCGGTGGGACACTCAGAGATGACGGGTCGTACACCCTCGGTTATGCCTTCGTGCTCGACGAGTCCCGTGAGCTCGCCAAGATCGGAATCCGCGATGCCAACTCCAACGGGGTGCTCGACAACCAGCAATCGGCCTCGGCAGCCGTATGGCGGGTATCGAACCGGCAACTGATAGCACAGACAGAAATCGGACCAGACACTGTGCGAAGGGATGGTTGGTTCTACGGCGACGTCGACGGAACCATCACCCTCGAAGCCGGAGTCGAGTACGTCGTTGGGTTCGAGCGGTTCATCGACGGCGAGGGCTTCATGAGCAACGACGTCACCCCCGCGCCCATCGACGGCCTGCAAATCACTCGCAGGGCCTTCCGGGATGGCGCCAACGGCATTGTCTACCCATCCAGCATGTCGAATGGGTCTGCCGGGTTCGGCATGCCGAACCTGATGCTTCGCATGCCGATCGACAGCACACCAACGGTTACGGTGATGTCACCAGAAGCCTGGAATCTCGACGACGAACCGCTCCGCGTGGCGGTGAGAGGTTCCGACGAGTTTGGCGTGGCGGATCTACAGGTTTGGGTTCGCCACGAAGATGGACGCTGGCTTACATCCGACGGGACCCTCGTCGCGGCCGAAACTCCGCTGGCCATCGTGGCCGAGGGGCTCGGCTCCACCGAGGCCACCACACAAACGGACGCCCTTATCATTCCGGCCGGCCGCTACACGATCGACGCCAGGGTCACCGACCTGACGGGCAACACTGCAGACCGCTCGGCAGGTTTCGCCGTGGGTCCGGTGGCCTATGACGCGGCACGCGCAATCGTCGCCCAGACCGGCGGAACCCTGCGCACCGACAACAACCTCGTCCTCGGATATGCCTTCGAACTCGATGAGCCGCGAGCCCTGCTGGGACTCGCCATCTTCGATGCCGACGGAAACGGGATCAACGACAACCTCCGCGACGCCGAGGTCGGCCTCTGGCGGAGGTCGGACAGGGCCCTGCTCGCATCGGTCGTGGTGCCAGATGACGCCGAGGTGGTCGACGGCTGGATCAGCGCCAACCTCGACGTTGTCGTGAACCTCGACGCCGACGTCGAATATGTGGTGGGTTTCACGCGAATGGTGGACGGCGAGGGTTTCCGCAATCCCGACGCAGGGGTGACGTTGGCCGGTGGGGTCCGAATCACCCGATCCGCCTGGGTTGGCTCGACGACACTTCAATACCCCCAGTCGCAGAGCGCGGCAACCGCGGGTTATGGGTCACCCAACCTGATCCTCGGTGTTCCGCGAGACGGCCGGCCGACGATGGTCCTCCAGAAGCCGCCTGGGCGCGTGTTTGCCGAGGAACCGCTGCGAATCGAGGGCACGGTCTCCGACAACGCAACGGTCAACTCGGTGGCAGCGACGTTGCGCCACGAGGATGGCCGCTGGCTTGACGGTGACGGCACCCTCCGTGATGTGGAGGTGAACCTGCCCTTGGCTGTGGGCGGAGCCGGAACACCCGAACTCACCTTCTGGCTCGAGATAGAGCGAGCACCACTAGGTGCCTATGTCCTGGATGTCGAAGCCTTCGATGGTGCAGGCAACGAGTCCAGAACGCAGCGTGTTGTCGAGGTGGTCGACGAAGGCCTCTTGCGCGAACGAGCCATTGCCGATCTGACCGGTGGCCGGGTACGCACCGATGGAGATTTCACACTCGGTTACGTCTTTGAATCCGACACCGACCGCACGGTGGGTGCGCTGGGTATCGCCGATGCCGATCAGGATGGCGTCAACACAAATGCCGGCGCTGTTCAGGTCGGGTTGTGGCGTCGCTCGGACCGGGCTCTTCTCGCCACGGTGAATGTCCCCGCCGACTCTGCCCCTGCCGACGGCTGGTTCATGGCCGATCTGGCCCAACGGGTGCAGATCGAGGCAGGGGTCCACTACGTCGTCGGGTTTGAACGACTGGCGGCAGGTGAACCGTTCCGCGATGCCGACACCGTTCCCACTCCTGCTGAGGGAATCACCATTGTGCGGTCAGCCTATGCGAGTGGTGCTGGTCTTCGTTATCCGGACAACCAGCTGTGGCAGCCGACCGGCTTTGGCATGCCGAACATAGATTTCGTCACCGAGGTCGAAGCGAAACCGCAGGTTGTCATCGTCGGGCCGACCGGCTTGCTGGCTGCGGCAGATCCAGTGATAGCCCATGGATCGGTTGTCGACAACGCCGAGGTTGCGTCGATCATGGCAACGATCCAGGACTCCAACGGCTGGTTCCTACAAGCAGATGGAACGTTCGCTGCGACACGCCATGAGATCGCTCCCGCGATTGTCGGACTTGGTTTCCCCGAAGCGACCTGGCTACTCGACATCGGCTTGCTCCCACCGGGTGAGTACGAACTGACGGTCACATCTGACGACGCCGTAGGCAATACCGGTTCGGCAACATCTCGGTTCACCGTCACGGCCGAGACCACAACGCAGGCGTTCTCGCTCACCGCGGTCGGGCAGGCAGCCAGCTCCGACCGGACTTCAGGGTTCACCTTCGAACCGTCGACCCCGGGCACAATCGTGGCCCTGGGAGTCCCCGAGGCCAACGCCAATGGCCTGCTCGACAACCTGGGAGATGTCGAAGTTGGCTTGTGGCGCCGCTCCGATCGGGTCCTGCTCGGAGGCGGGACCCTCATCGCCGGTACCCCCATGGTCGACGGAGTGGCCTGGGCAAGCCTCGATACTCCCGTCGATGTACTACCCGGCGTCGAGTACGTGGTCGGAGCACGTTACGAAAGCGGAGGGGAGCTTCGGCTAGACAGCGCGACGATCGAGCTCGACCCGGACGCGACCCCAATCCAGGTTGTCCGCAGTGCGTCGGGCACAACGGCGGTATTCGGCTATCCGGACGTTCAGACCGCTACGACCATGAACTCCTTCGAATACGTCGTGCACATTCGGTTCGAGATCTTCGACGAGGAGGCCGACGGTGCACCGATCGTGGCCCCACTGCCCGATCAACAAGTGCTGATCGGCGATGCAGTCGATCTGACCGTCGAAGCAGTCGACCCAGAACACGGTGTTCTGACCTACGCTGCCGACGTCTTGCCCGATGGACTCGTGATGCGAAATTCGGGACGCATCGTCGGAACGGTGACCACTCAGGGAACGTGGACATCGAACATCACGGTCACCGATGTCGAGGGTCTCGCCACTTCGGTACAGGTCTCGTGGATCGTCGAACCCCGACCGGTCGAACCCCCCGTCGACAACCTGGCCTGCATGGCGACCCCCAACCCCGACGGAACGCTGACGCTTCGTTGGACCGCACTTGTGGGTGAGGACAACTATGTCGTGCGCATGAACGGCAACCTGACCTGGTATCAGAACGCGGGTCCCAACCTCGTCCTGATCGTTCCCGCAAAGGATGCCGGCTTGGGACCATTCCACATTCGAACACGCACAAAGGGCGTCGTGCTCGACGCCCCTTGCGAACCCGATCCCGACGTCGAGATCGAGCCTGAGGTTTGTATTGCGACGGCCCAACCCGACGGCAGCCTCTTGTTGAGTTGGACAGGGTTCGATGACATCGACCTCATCCAGATTCGTTGGGACGACAACAACGCGTGGTTCGGCTCGGTCGAGCAGCTCGATCAGTTACTGATCCCTGCCGACGATGCTGCGGGAGGACCGTTCCACATCCGAGTTCGCCGGTTGGGCGAGACGATTGATACGAGGTGCACCGATGGTTGAGCGAACGGTTCGACAAGCCACAGGAATGCTGCTCGTCTCGTTGACGATTCTTGCGGGTTGTTCATCTTCATCCCAGGCGGGCGAACAGACGACAAGCTCCGATCCAGACACCGGGGTCTCGGCCGGTCCGGCATCGCCGGACGCTCTCGACCAGGCCACAGACGCCGGGTCCGCACATCTGGTCGAGTTGCCTCACGTCGCCGAGTCCATCGACGAGATATCGCCCGACGGGGTGACATCACCCGATGTATACGTCGACGAGATCCCTACCGAACCGGCCCTCGAGAACGCCGACGTGGTCGTGTACGTTTCCCACGAACCTGGTTTCACGCAACCGGAGACAACGACGGTTGTTGTTGGCACCACCGTCGCAGTTGCGGTGAGGACTCCGCTGGAAGGTGACCTCGCTGTCCCCGGAGCGGCAGGGACCGTCCCGACGAACGGCGAGGCTGCTGTTCTGGTGATGGTTGCAGATCGAGTTGGCATCCTCGATGTCACCGTTGGCACAGAGGTGGTCGCTCGAATCGCTGTCATCCCAACCGACAACTGATCGGTCGCAGACACAACCACTTCCATCACACCTCCGACGCTGGGTGTCCCATGCGGTGAGTACCGTCGGGCTTGCTTCCTCCACGAGACGACTTGAATCGCAGGAGCAACTCACCGAAGATGGCAATCGACGAAAACACCCGACTCGACCTGCGAAACCGTCTCGCCGAGATTCTCGGACCACACCTGGCGAGCGCAGCCATGGAAGCCATGCCTCCAATCGACTACCCATCCCTCGCCAGGACCACAGACCTCGACGCACTCGGACGCGAGCTCAGAGGCGACATGGCCGAGCTACGTGGCGAGCTGCGTGGCGACATGGCCGGACTCCGCGCCGAAATGCGCGGCGACATGGCCGAACTCCGCGGCGAAATGCGCGGCGACATGGCCGAACTCCGCGGCGAAATGGTCAGGTTGCACGGCCAGTCTCAGGTATCACAAGCATCGATGATGCGAACCATCATCCTCACCCAACTCGCATCCGTCATCGCCGTCGCTGGATTCGCCGCCGGCCTCGGCTAGAGCGAGAAACAGCGAGTAACCGCTCGCTCGGGTTTGCAGCGGACCCGGTTGTTCCTCCACAGTGAGAGCTTGGGCAAGACGCCCAACCGCCACCGGCCGAGGAGTCATCCATGAACAAACCTGATGGAGGGGCACTCGTTGGTGCAGCACTCGCAGCGGGAGGCGTGGACAAGGCCTTCGGTCTTTGCGGCGGGCACATCATGCCCGCGCTGTACGGGATACGGAACGCCGGCCTCGAGATCATCGACGTCCGTCACGAGTGTTCTGCGCTGTATGCGGCCATCGCCTACTACCGCTCCACGGGCAAGGTCGCGGCGGTGATCACCACCGCAGGTCCCGGTGTGGCCAACACGGCCGCCGGGATGATGGAAGCGGCGTCCATGAACATCCCCGTCATCCATCTCGGTGGGGCCGTATCGATGGCGAAGCGGGACGCCGGCGACCTCCAGGACATGTCGACGCTCACACTGATGGACAGCGTCGCGACCTGGGCCAGAAAGGTCACCATCGCAGAGCGAATCCCCGAATACATCAGGTTGGCTTTGCGCCATGCCACCGGCACAAGCCCCGGACCGGTCTATCTCGAGATCCCTACCGATCTGCTCTTTGCCACCGTCGACGGCCACACACCAACCCAGGCCTACAGACCCAGCGCATTTACTCCAGCAGCCGACCCGGCCCTCGTCGACGAAGCCGCCGACCTCCTCGCCAACGCTCAGCGACCGGCCATGTTGCTCGACGACGGAACCCGAGCCGGAATCGGTACCGACGCTGGGGCCATAGCGGCGCTCTCCGATGTCTTGAAGATGCCCGTCGGCAATATCGGCAACGGATGCCGAGGGTTTCTCGGCGACGAATCCGAGAACCGGCTGCTCAACACAAACGCCACCCGTGGCGCCGATGTCATTCTGGCGATGGGGTGCCGGTTCGACTTCAGGATTGCCTCCGGGCGTCTGATCCCACCCGATGCCACTGTCATCCAGGTTCATACCGATCCGTCCCTGATCGGGTTCAATGCTCGAGCCGATCTTGCCATCACCGGTGGAGCGGGCCCGGTGGCACGCCAGCTGCTCGACGCGATCGGATCCCGGACCAAACCCGTCGCCGGCGATTCGTGGATCGGGCCGAGCGGGCCGAAGACCACCTCTGACCTACCCCCCGTCTACAGCGACCCGAAGACTCCGATCCACCCTGGACGTTGTGCTGGTGAGGTCGCCAGATTCCTCGAGCAGCAAGGCCGGGACTGGTCCCTGGTCATCGATGGCGGCGAGGCATCGGTGTGGATGGGTGGTGCGTCCACCGCGTACCTGCCGGGCCAGGTCCATGCCACGGGCTCAAATGGCACGATCGGCACCGGACCAGGGCTGGTCATCGGGGCGTGGGCTGCCACGGGCAAACCCGTGCTCTGGTACACCGGCGACGGCAGCTTCGGCTTCTACTCCATGGAGATGGACACGATGGCGCGCCTGGGCATTCCTGTCGTGTGTGTGATCTCAAACGACTCGGGCTGGGGGATGATAAGCCTCGTCGAGAAACACGTTCGGCCCGACGAAATCGCCGAGCGCGGCACGTGCAACACCGATCTCCAACACATGCGCGCCTACGAAAAGATCGTCGAGATGTGGGACGGTCACGGAGAGCAGGTCACCGACCCCGACCAGATCGTGGCCGCGATCGAGCGCGCGGCAGCCAACGGCAGACCCTCGATCGTCAACGTCGAGGTCGACAACGAGAGCCTCTCCCCGTTCATCGCTCCGTACGCAGAGATGATGAAGGGTGAGTGACACCAGCCACCCGTCCCCCGACCAGCAGGTCGCGTTCATCACTGGCGCTGCGAGCGGCATCGGGCGCGCCACCGCAGAGCTTTTCGCCTCAAAAGGCTGGTGGATCGGCGCCGCCGACCACAACAGCGATGGTCTCGACGACCTCGCGAAATCCCTCGGCGCAACAAGCTGTCGAACCTGGGAACTCGACGTCACCGACAAGGACCGCTACGACGAGGTCATCGCCGAACTCGGCACGGCGACGGGGGGCCGCCTCGATCTGCTCCACAACAACGCCGGTGTCGGTGCCGCAGGGTTCTTCGAAGACATCCCGGTCGAGGAGAGCCGGCGCATCGTCGAGGTCAACCTCTTCGGGGTGCTGAACGGCATCTACGCGGCGCTGCCATTGCTCAAGGCGACTCCGAACAGCCTGTGTTTCTCGACCTCGTCATCTGCCGCGACCTATGGCTCACCGGGGTTGGCCGTCTACTCGGCCACGAAGTTCGCAGTCAAGGGACTGACCGAAGCTCTCGCCGTCGAGCTCGCTCGATGCGACGTGCGCGTGGCCGATGTCCTTCCCGGGGTCATCGATACGGCAATCTTCACCGATTCCCCCTTCTACGTCGGTGGGGAACACATCTCACCCGACATCCTCCCCTCGACCGCAGACACCGCCCCCGAAGAGGGACCGTTTCGCCTGATCCCGCCGAGCCGCGTAGCCGAAGCCGTGTGGCGCTGCGCCCAGGGTGACCCACGAATGCACTGGTATGTGCCAGAAGAGGTCGAGCAGATCGACATCGACAAGACCGCCTCACCAGAGGCGATGCGCGATGCACGCATCGCCTCGTCGCGATCTGTGTAGAAACCTGGCGAACGATCACAGCGCCGAGTTACTCGGCGGTGGTGCCATGGGGGCGCTGGCCCTTCCACCGACCGTGATCCCGGCCACGATCAGCGCCGCGCCGACGAGGATCCAGAGGGTGAGTGTTTCGTCGAAGAAGATGATGCCTCCGACAACTCCTACCAGCGGGATGAGATACGCCACCATCGCAACCTGCCCGGTTGTGCCCCGTTCGTTCGCCAGCATGATCGCGCGGAACCCCCCGTAGCTGGCGATCAGCCCGATTCCGATCATGATCGCGATGTCGCCGCCGGCAAACCCGCCATCGGGAACGAGCGATCGGCCGACCAACAAGCCGATGACGGCCGAGGTGAAACCCGCTGCGGTCAGTTGTGGAGCGATGAGCGCCAGAGCCCCATGGCCAAGCGCGTACCAGCGGGCGAGCACAGCACTGGTTCCGGCGAGAAGAGCGCCCGTGGTTGCCCACGCGGCGCCCCGATACGAAGTTCCCTCGATGACCCCGGGCGCAGCGATGAGCGCAGCCACACCTGCAAAGGCCAGAACAAGACCGAGCCCCTTCTTCGGGTTGAAACGTTCGTCGGCGAACACCAGGCTCGCCACCACAGCGGTGATCACGGGACTCAGCGACACGATCAACGTGACGAGTCCGGCAGGAAGTGTCTCGAAGCCCAGGTTGAAGCACAGAGCGGGAAGAGCAGAGCTCACGACACCGAGCGTGGCGCCGGCGCCGAGCGCTCCCATCCGAAGATCGCCGTTGCGCCATGCGACGAGCCATGCGAGGAGACCGCCAGCCAGGAAGGGCAGCGCGGTCACCGTGACGGGATCGACACCACCATCGATGAGCGACTTCGACAACAATCCTCCGGAGCCGAAGACGAAGCCGGTGAACACGACCAACGCCCATACCGATGTCCTCGTGGCTTCGGTTCCGGCAGGTTCCATCCGGTGATTAGAGCAGATCGCCGAAGCGGGCCATCTGTCGAGACCTTGCCGGCACAAACGTGACCGCTCCAATCATGACGACAGCCGGGTTGCACCGAACGAGAACACCTACGGGCAGGAGGCGCCCGTGCACGTGCGGGCATCTCCCAGCAGGCTCGACACCGCGGCCACCGGCGGGTCATTTTCGGGGTTGCCGTCCGACAGAAGATTCGTCATCTCCCACGGGTCGTTCACGAGGTCGTAGTACTCCACGAAGACCACCTCGCCCGACTCGTCGTAGTACTCGCTGTAGACGCGCACCTCGTTGCGAACCGATGCCCAAGTCGGGATGAAGTTGCCGTTCGCCTCGTCTTCCCAGTACTCGACGAGCAGATCAGAACGGATGAATTCCGGATCGAGGATGTCCCGACCGTCGACGACATGGCCGGCCTGAACCCCTGCCGCGGCAAGAACGGTCGGCAAGATGTCGACATGGCTGACCAGCTCGGAGCTGGTCGTGCCGGCGTCGACGCTGCCCGGCCACCGCACCACGAACGGAACCTCGTTGGCTTCGTTGTAGGGAAGGAACTTCGAACGGCGGCCGTGCTCACCCCAGAAGAACCCGTTGTCCGAGGTGAAGATGACCAACGTGTTGTCGAGCTCGCCGAGGTCGTCGAGACGCTGCATCAGATGCTCGACCTGGTCATCGACCGTCATCAGGGTCCGGAGTTGCTGGGTCCGATTGATGGCTCCCTGTTCCAGTGAATGGTCGGTGTAGCGAACCCACGGCGGCTTGTCCGATCGGTCGGCCTCACCGACCGCGGGGCTCGGGTCCCATTCTGGAACCGGAGCGTCGGCGTACTTGGGCTCGGGAATCCAGGGAGAGTGGGGCGCTATCGGCGCTACCTGGATGTAGAAGGGCCGGTCGTCGTCGAGCTGGTCGAACGAGTCGAGATAGGCCACGGCCGAATCGAAGGTCAGATCCGTCGAAATGAGGGGCGACTGGAACACGGTGCCATCGACGTTGACCCAAACGTCGTAGTAGCCACCCCGAAAGTACGTCCAGCGGTCCCAGTTGGGTGCCCGCTCGTCGGTCTCGAAGTAGTGCAAGTACTTTCCCGTGTGAGCGGTGAAGTAGCCGGCGTCGAACAGGTATCGCTGGATCGACTCGTCCTCGTTCATCGAGGGCGTGCTCTGGTCCTGTTGTCCGTTGTTGTGACCGTACTGCCCGGTCATCAGCGCCGCACGCGAAGGACAACAAGAAGGAACGGCCACGTAGGCGTTCACGTAGCTCGTGCCAGCGTCCACCAGCCACTGTTGAACGTTCGGCATCACCTCCAACGCCTCTGGACGTGCATCGTCGAGGTTGATCACGATGATGTTCGGGCCTTCGGGCAGAGGTCTTATCTCATCCGACAGCACCTGCAGGTCGAAGTCACCGACGCCCGATAGTGCCCACACCGCAACTCGGTACTCGACCCCGGCCTGGAGCGCCACGGTCAGCGACTTGGGCGAATCCGCCTTTGTGCTCGATCCGACCCACTTGCTCGTGGCAGCGACCCGCACATCAAGAGCAAGGTTCGCCTGACCGGCCCAATCGAGCTCGAATGTCGCGGGTCCCGTGTCGGATGCGGTGATGTGCGTGGACACCCACTTGGACGCTGTTGCACGGGTTGAATCAACCCGGCCCGACAACAGTTGGGTCGCCGGCAGTTCGCCGACACTCACGCCGAAAGCGCCTTCGCCAGAACGGGCCCATACCGCCAGCCTGTAGGGAGTCCCGGCGTCGACATGTGCGGTGAACACCTTGGGGTTCGTGGCCGATGTGTCGGCGGCGATCCACTCGTTTGTTGCTGCGACACGAAGATCGAAGGCCAGGTCGCCACCGCCGGCCCAGGAGAGCTCGAAATCGATCTCGCCCGACACGGGCGCGATGTAGGTCACGCCAACCCATCGGGGGCCGGCGATCCACGAGTCGTCGACGACGCCCGACATCACCTCAGTGTCCTCTCCGGCTGCGGGAGCTATCGGCCCCACGACAACACTCGCCGAGACGGCCAGCAGGAAAGCCACGATACAAATGAGGGATCTAGTACGGCTCGCCACAGCTCGAAACTATTGTGCCCTCCCGAACCCGTCAAAGTGGAGCGTGGGTGTCGTCCAATAGCCGGGAGTCATCCTCACCTTCGACCAGATCTTCAGCACCAAAGGACTCAAGACCCTCGAGACACCGCTCCCGACGCCGGAAGCTGCTGGCGATTGGCCGAGTGTCGGCTGAACACCTCGGCAAGCATGTCGGTGGCCTCTCCAACCGGTGTGGGCGCATCGATGCCGTGGGTGGCCGTCCAGT